>NZ_JBVHJE010000002.1:0-313380 GCF_055560195.1 Streptomyces sp. NPDC023481 | reverse complement strand
GGCCTGCGCCGGGTCCGGGGCGCCGCCCGTGGTGGTGGCCGGGAGGCCCGCTGGTCCGGGCGGGGCCGTGTGCGAGGCGCCGCCCGTGGTGGTGGGTGAGGGTCCCCCTGGTCCGGGCGGGGCCGGGTCCGAGGCGTCGCCCGTCCGGGTGGGTGAGGGGCCTGCCGGGGCCGGGTCCGGGACGCCGTCCGTGGGCGTGGGTGAAGGCCCCGCCGGGACCGGCTCCGGGTCCGGGACGCCGTCCGTGGGCGTGGGTGAAGGCCCCGCCGGGACCGGCTCCGCGCCCGGAACGCCGCCCGGGGGCGTGGGTGAAAGCCCCGCCGGGGCCGGATCCGCGGCCGGGACCTCGACGTACGGGCGTATGCGTAGCGGGTCGAAGTCCTCCGCCGCCGCCAGCTCGGCCGTGCGGGTCTCGCGCAGGGCCCTGGCGGCCCGCTCGGCGCAGTCGCACGACGGCGTGCGGTCCGAGCCCCTCGGCGCCCCGCACTCCGGGCACCCGGTGCCCTGTTCTCCCGTCACGTCTGAACCCCCTCCCCTCGGGAATTCAGAGACTATGCGGATCCCCTCCACCCCCGCAGGACTCAACGAGCCATAAGCGGTGACACCCACCACGATGGTAGAGGTGCACCCGAGCCCCGGGAGGTCTCCATGGCCCTGGACACGCACGGCACGGCGAGGGACGTGAGCAGCGGCGAACACGTTCCGGGCAGTGTGCTGGTCCCCATCGGCGCCCTGCTGCTCGGGCTCCTGCTCGCCGCCCTCGACCAGACCATCGTGGCGACCGCGCTGCCCACCATCGTGAGCGACCTCGGCGGGCTCGAGCACCTGTCCTGGGTGGTCACCGCGTATCTGCTGGCCTCGACCGCCGCGACCCCGCTGTGGGGCAAGCTCGGCGACCAGTACGGCCGCAAGCGGCTGTTCCAGACGGCCATCGTGATCTTCCTGGTCGGCTCGGCGCTGTGCGGCATGGCGCAGAACATGCCGCAGCTCATCGCCTTCCGGGCGGTGCAGGGCCTCGGCGGCGGCGGGCTGATCGTGCTGTCCATGGCGATCGTCGGCGACCTCGTGCCGCCCCGCGAACGCGGCCGCTACCAGGGCCTGTTCGGGGCCGTGTTCGGCGCGACCAGCGTGCTCGGGCCGTTGCTCGGCGGACTGTTCACCCAGCACCTCAGCTGGCGCTGGGTGTTCTACGTCAACCTGCCCGTCGGCGTCGTCGCGCTCGCCGTGATCGCCGCCGCCCTGCACATCCCGCGCCGCACCGCCCACCACGTCATCGACTACCTGGGCACCGTCCTGATCGCCGCCGTCGCCACCTGCCTGGTGCTCGTCGCCTCGCTCGGCGGTACGACCTGGGCCTGGGACTCGGCCCGGATCATCGGGCTCGCCGTACTCGGCGTACTGCTGGCCGTGGCGTTCGTCGCCGTCGAGCGCCGCGCCGCCGAACCCGTGCTGCCCCTGAAGCTCTTCGGCATCCGCACCTTCAGCCTGGCCGCCGTCATCAGCTTCATCGTCGGCTTCGCCATGTTCGGCGCGATGACCTACCTGCCGACCTTCCTCCAGGTCGTGCACGGCATCTCGCCGACCCTGTCCGGCGTGCACATGCTGCCCATGGTGGCCGGTCTGCTGCTGTCCTCCACGGTCTCCGGGCAGATCGTCAGCCGCACCGGCCGCTGGAAGGTCTTCCCCGTCACCGGCACCGCCGTCACCACGCTCGGCCTGCTGCTCCTGCACCGGCTCGACGAGCACAGCACGACCGCCGAGATGAGCGTCTACTTCTTCGTCTTCGGTCTCGGCCTGGGCCTGGTCATGCAGGTCCTCGTGCTCGTCGTGCAGAACGCCGTCTCCTACGAGGACCTGGGCGTCGCCACCTCCGGCGCCACCTTCTTCCGCTCGATCGGCGCCTCCTTCGGCGTGGCCGTCTTCGGCTCGGTCTTCGCCGGCCGCCTCGGCGACAAGCTCACCGACGCCTTCCGGGGCGTACGCCTGCCGGCCGGTGCGAGCGCCGACGCGCTGAAGGCCGACCCGCGGGGCATCGCCGCCCTGCCGCCCGCGCTGCGCCCGGCGGCCCTGCACGCGTACGCGTCCGCCATCACCGACGTCTTCCTCTACGCCGCCCCCGTCGCCCTCCTCGGCTTCCTGCTGGCCTGGTTCCTGAAGGAGGACCGGCTGCGCGGCTCGGTCACCGCACCCGACGTCTCCGAGACCATCCCGCCCAACCCCGTCGCACGCTCCTCCCACGACGAGGTGTCCCGCGCGCTGTCCGTGCTCGGCACCCGAGAGGGCCGCCACGAGGTGTACCGGACGATCACCGAACGCGCCGGGTACGACCTGCTGCCCGCCGCCAGCTGGATGCTGCTGCGCATCCGCCGCTACGGCTCCGTGGAACCGGCGGTACTGGCCGAGCGCAGCCCGGTCCCGCTCCAGGTGGTGATGGCCGCCGCCCGCCAGGTCGAGGAACGGCGGCTCGCCGAACGCCGGGGCCTGGACCTCGTCCTGACCGACGCCGGCCGCGAGGTCGCCGAACGGCTCGCCACGGCCCGCGAGGAGTCCCTGGCCGAACTGCTCGGCGACTGGTGGCAGCCCGGCCGCGAGACCGACCTCACCCGGCTGGTCCGCGACCTCACCGGCGAACTCTGCGGCGCCGAGAGCGAGCGCCCCCACAACGGCAGTACGGCGAAGGTCAGTTGACGGCCTCCGTCGGCAACAGCTCCTTGCGGAACCAGTGTTCGGCGTACGGGTCGGAGTTGTGCGGGCCGGTCTCGGTGTAGCCGAGCCGGGCGTACAGGGCGCGGGCCTCGACCAGGTCGCTGCGGGTGTCGAGGACGATCCGCCGGGCGCCCAGCGCCCGCGCGGCCTCCTCGGCGGCGGCCACGAGCAGCGGGGCCCCACCCCGGCCGCGCCGCTCCGGCAGCACGAACACCCGGGTCAGCTCGGCGGTGGCCGGGTCCAGCAGCCGTACGCCCGCCGAGCCGGCCGGCGTGCCGTCGTACCGCCCGACGAGCAACCGCCCGCGCGGTGGCGTGAGTTCGGAGCCCGGGTGGGTGGCGATCATCCGCTCCAGCTCGGCCGGGTCCGTGCGGCGCCCCTCGTGCAGCAGGTACCAGCGGTCGCTGACCTCCGTGTAGTACGCCCTCCACAACGCGGCGGCGGCCGGGGAGTCGTACGGTTCCTGCGCGATCGTCCATGCCATGCCGGACATTGTCGGCAGCCGCCCCGCACCCCCGCGAGTCGTTTGCCGGCCTGGTTCCCGAGCCGTCCGTGGGCCTGCTCCCCGAGCCGTCCGTGGGCCTGCCCCCGAGCCGCCCGTGGGCCTGCCCCCGAGCCGTTTGTGGGCCTGCTTCCGGGTCACCCGAAGGGGGAACCGGCCAGCGGGGCCGGTCCTAGCGGAAGGCAACCATGTCCACAGGCCTGATCATTCTGCTGATCGTGATCGCAGCGGTCGTGGTCGTCGGCGCGGCCGCCCTGGCCGTGCGCAGCCGTGGCAGGCACGGCGGGACCAGCCTGAAGCGGCGCTTCGGGCCCGAGTACGAACGGGCCGTGGCCCTGCACGACGGGGACACCACGGCCGCCGAACGAGAGCTTGCCGAGCGCGTCGAACGTCATGGCGCCCTGCGGGAGCGGCCGCTGGACGGCACCGAGCGGCAGCGGTACACGGACCGCTGGACCGCCGTGCAGGAACACTTCGTCGAATCGCCCCGCGAGGCGGTGGCCGAGGCCGACCGGCTGCTCGGTGAACTCGCCGTGCTGCGCGGCTACCCGGACGGCGGGCGGTACGAGGAGCAGCTCGCCGCGCTGTCCGTGCACCACCCCGAGCACGTCGACGGCTACCGGCAGGTGCACCGGGCGGCCCGCGTGGGCGAGCCCGGCGCGGGGACCGAGGAACTGCGCTCGGCGCTGCTCGGCGCGCGCGCCCTCTTCGACGAGCTGACCAGTGCCGAACCCGGCCGGCACCGGGCGACGGCCGGTGCGCGGCGCCCGGCGCCGGACACCGCGAACCGCTCCCACGCCCGCTCCCAGGCGCCGTGGGCCCCGCACCGGAGCCGACCGAAGGAGAGCTGAACACCATGACGGACAGGACGAGCGGACCCGGCGGCGAGCGCTTCACTCGTCCCCAGGGCGACGAGTGGACACCGGAGCAGGAGACACCGGACCGAGAGACACCGGTCCGCGGGACACCGGACCGGAAGACACCGGACCGGGAGACACCCGACCGGGAGATACCGGGCAGGGACGAATGGGCGCCGGATGACGGCTCCGCGGCCCACCGCACCCCGGGTGCGGATGCGGGCGCGAGAAGTGGGGTCCCGGGCGAGGGCGCTCCGGTGCCGCCCCCGGGCCCCGCAGGGGTGCCGGAGGACGGCGCGTCCGTCCCCGCGCGGTCGCACGGCTCCGAAGGGTTGCGGCCCGGGACGGAGGGGCTGGGGCCGGAGACGGGCGGTACCGGCCGGGCGAAGACGCCGGTGGAGGGCGCCCGCACGGACGACGACGCGAGCATGCCGGACGACGGGCTCGGCGCGCCCGCCGTCGGGGCGGCCAGCGGGCGTGAGGCCCGTACGGTCAACGGGCGCGGCACGGACGCCTGGCCGGCGGCTCCGGGGGGTTCTGCCGCCTCGGACGCTCCGGCGGCTCCGGCGTCCTCCGGCACCGACGCCCCCCTGCTGCCGCACGAGGAGACGGACCGGTGGGAGCGCCGGCTGCGGGAGGTGGCCGTAGGGTTCGTGGACGATCCGAGGGAGGCCGTGGAGGAGGCCGACCGGGCCCTGGAGGAGATCACCACGCGGTTCACCGAGGCCGTCACCAGGCGCCGCCGCACCCTGCGGATGTCCTGGCAGGGCACCGAGGAGCGCGGCCCCGCCGCCGAGACCGACACCGAGCAGCTGCGGCTCGCCCTGCGCGACTACCGGGAGCTGGCCGGGCGGCTGCTACACGGCTGAGCCGGCCACACCCCCGTCCCCCCTGGCGGCAGCCCTGCGCTGCCGCCATTCGCGTACGACCTCCTCGACGTCGTACGGCTTCTTCCCCAGCGGCGGTCCGGGCGGCGGCTTGAACATCATGTCCCGGATCCGGACGTTGACATCCTCGATGATCTTCCGCGCGAGCCGCTCCGAGGGCGCCGCGTACGCCGCCTCCAGCGCGTCCTCCGCCTCCTTGCGCAGCGCGAGCGCGGGCGGCAGCACGGCGAGTCCTTCGCGCACCAACTTCCGCTTGACCCACCACAGTTCGTCGTACGTGGAGTCGACCTCCGGGGGGAGCGGCGCGCCCGCGCCCGGCAGCCGGTCGAACTCCCCGCGCCCCTGCGCGTCCCGGATCTGCTTGTCCACCCAGGACTCGAACGGCACACCCGGTGGCTTTCGCTCGGTCATGAACCCATTGTGCCGGACGCGGCCCCGCCGGGCGTTTTATCATGCGGCGGCGGTACGGCACCGCGCCCGCCGCAACCCAGCACCGCACCAGGACGTTTCAGGGGGAACGCTCGTGCTCGAACTCACCATGGCCGCCGTGTCCGGGGCCGACACGGGCGCCACCGCCGGCATGACGATGGCCGAGGCCCCCAGTGAGCCCGGCGCCGTCCTGCGGGTCGGCCGGGACGCGGCCCTGTGCCGGCTGGCCACCCCCGAGGACTGGCTGTTCGTCTCCCGCGTCCACCTGGAGTTCCTGTGCGGCCCGGACGGCACCTGGCAGCTGACCTGGCTGCGCGGCTCCCAGCCCGACCCCGCCTCCGAGGTCCGGCTCACCGCCGGGGAGCAGGTGCGGCCCGTCGGCTACGGCGCGACCGTACCGCTGCCGCACGGCGGGTCCGGCGAGATCGTCATCCGGGACCGCACCGCGCGGCGCAGCGTCAACGTCGGCTTCTACCACGACCTCTGAGCCGGCGCACGGCGCGTGCGCGCCGTCAGCCCAGCACCCGGGCCAGCGCGAACCCGTCGTAGCCCTTGGCGCCGACCGTCTGGATCGCCGTACCGGTCAGCCGGGGGTGGCCGGCGATCAGTTCGATCGCGGCGCGGGTGCCGAGCACGTCCGGCTCGGTGTTGTCCTGGTCGGCCACCCGGCCGCCGCGCACCACGTTGTCCAGGACGATCAGGCTGCCCGCGCGGCTGAGCCGGAGCGCCCACTCCACGTAGTGCGGGTTGTTGACCTTGTCCGCGTCGATGAAGACCAGGTCGAAGGGGGCCGGGTTCTCGTCGGCGAGCTTGGGCAGCGACTCCAGGGCCGGTCCCACCCGCACCTCCGCGATCCGCTCCAGGCCGGCGCGCGCGATGTTCCGTACGGCCACCTCGGCGTGCTTGGCGCTGTACTCCAGCGAGATCAGCCTGCCGTCCTCGGGCAGGGCGCGGGCCAGCCAGATGGTGCTGTACCCGCCGAGCGTGCCGATCTCCAGGATGTTCCGGGCGCCCTGCACCTGGGCCAGCAGCTGGAGGAACTTCCCCTGCGCGGCCGTGACGGCGATGGCGGGCAGCCCCGCGGCGTCACTCTCGCGCAGGGCCGCGCGCAGCGCCTCGTCGTCCGGTGAGAGGTTGCTGATGAAGTAGTCGTCGACGTCGTCCCAGACCTGCGACCCGCTCATGGTGTCTGCTGCCTTTCCCGAGAGTCCTGCTCCCATGATCGCAGCAGAGCGCCGTCCCCCGCAGGCCTGTTTCGAAAGGCCGGGGACGGCGCTCTGCGGAGCACCTCGTACGCCGGTGTCGACCGGCGGCGGCTAGCTGCCTTCCACGGACGGGGCGGAACCGGGCAGCGGGCGGCGTGCGGACTCCGTCATCCGCCAGACGGCGACACCGCCGACGACGGCCGCGCCCATCATGTAGTACGCGGGCATCATCATGTTCCCGGTCGCACCGATCAGCGCGGTGACGACCAGCGGAGTGGTCCCGCCGAACAGCGACACGGAGACGTTGAACCCGACGGACAGGGAGCCGTAGCGCACCCGGGTGGGGAACAGCGCGGGCAGCGCGGCCGGCATGGCCGCCGTGAAGCACACCAGCAGCAGGCCCAGCGCGCCCATGCCCAGGCCGACGGCCAGCAGGCTGCCCTGGCGGATCAGCAGCAGGGCCGGGACGGACAGCAGCAGGAAGCCCGCACAGCCCGCCGCGATCACCGGCCGCCGCCCGACCCGGTCGGTCAGCGCGCCGACGAACGGCTGGACGATCATCATCAGGGCCATCACCGCGAGCACGACCAGCAGCCCGTGGGTCTCGTCGTACTTCAGCTCGCTCGTGAGGTAGCTCGGCATGTACGACAGCAGCATGTAGTCGGTGACGTTGAAGACCAGGACCAGGCCCATGCACAGCAGCAGGGACTTCCACTGGCCCGTGATCATCTCGCGCAGCGGCACCTTCGGCCGGGACGCCTCGGACTTCTCGACCTCCGCCGCGAACGCCGGGGTCTCCTCCAGGCGCATCCGCAGGTACAGGCCGATGATGCCCATCGGGCCCGCGATCAGGAACGGGACGCGCCAGCCCCAGGACGTGAGGTCGTCCGTGGACAGCAGGGCCGTCATCAGGGTGACCAGGCCCGCGCCGCCGATGTAGCCGGCGAGGGTGCCGAACTCCAGCCAGCTGCCGAGGAAGCCGCGCTTCTTGTCGGGCGCGTACTCGGCGATGAAGGTCGTGGCGCCCGCGTACTCACCGCCGGTGGAGAAGCCCTGCACCAGCCGGGCGGCGAGCAGCAGCAGCGGCGCGCCGACGCCGATGGTGGCGTAGGAAGGGATGAGTCCGATCGCGAACGTGCCCGCCGCCATCATGATCATGGTGACGGCGAGGACCTTCTGCCGGCCCACGCGGTCGCCGAGCGGGCCGAAGACGAGGCCGCCGAGGGGGCGGACCAGGAAGGCCGCCGCGAAGGCGCCGAACGTCGACAGCAGCTGTGCGGTCGGGTTGCCGGACGGGAAGAAGACCTTGCCCAGGGTGACCGCGATGTAGCTGTAGACACCGAAGTCGAACCACTCCATCGCGTTGCCGAGCGCGGCCGCCTTCACGGCGCGCTTGACGAGCGCGGGGTCGGTGACGGTGACGTCGTGGGGCTTGGAGGCCCGCCGGGTCTTCTGATGCGGGAGAACGGCTGCTGTGGCGGTCGCCAAAACGGGGCTCGCCTACCTTTCGACGGGGACACGGACGCGCCCGGACGGCGGCGGTGACGTGCGACGGGCTGAAAAACGACGATAGAGGGTGTTGCGCCCCTTACGCGTTGTATGCACTTAGATGCAGAGTGCAGCTAAAGTGCGGACACGCAGGGACGTCTGCCCACTCACGCACGGCCATGCCACTTGATCACTGTGATCCTTATCGCGTCCCGGACGCGGAACCGGCCGGCGAGGCGCGCCCGTCGGTGGCACGAAAAGCGGGGCGCCCCTGGGGGCGCCCCGCGGTCCTGCTCCGGTCTCAGTAGATCCTGATCGAGAGAATCTCGTGGACGTGACCCGGGTTCCACGAACTCCACTTCTGGAGGGTGACGCTTTCGAGTCGCGGGTCGCTCAGATTCCGCTGGAACTGGAGGGTCACGACATTGTTTCCGGACTCGACCCAGTTCACCCCGTAGATGGCGACGGGTATCGACCCGGCATTGGCGAAGCAGAGCGTGTCGCGGCCTTCGTTGTTGTGGATTTCGAGGTAGCCGTTCTCGTTGCAGTCCGTACGGTTGATCGCCGGTCCGACGGTGGAGGCCGTGGTGGGCGACGCGATGGCCGCCGCGGCGGGCGTGATCGTGGCGGCGAGTGCGGCGGCGACGACCGAGGCAACGCCGAGGGAATGGCGCACGGAGAGCTTCATTCGCTCCTCTTTCAGGCGGGATTGGTGCCATAACCGTTGCATGCGCCCCTGCTCCCGGGAAAGCGCTTACCGGCCAGAACGATCCATTTGTTTGTGCTCGTGCGAATAAGGTGATCGATGCCACGTTTGGGTCCACCGGAGGCGTCATCACCAGTTCGGGAGCGTGACGGGACAACCCCCTCCGCCGGGGAGGGAAGCCGCGCCACGGACGAGTGGCGCGGGGGTCGCCGTGGACGGCACGTACGTGATCAGGGGCGATGTGGGGATGCTCCCGGGGGCAGGGGTCAGCCGAAAATCATGGAATAAGGTCGTGCCCGCGTGGCGGCGCGGACGAGTCGCGCCCGGCGGGCACGTCCTGGAGCCCGCACTCGAACCAGACCGTCTTCCCGCCGCTGGCCCCCGGCGACACGCCCCACTTGTCCACCACGGCGTCGAGCAGTGCCAGACCCCGGCCGCCCTCCGCCTCCCGGTCCGCGTCGGGCTCCAGCCGGGGACGCCCGGCGAAACCGTCGGTCACCTCCGCTCGGACGCCCGCGGTCTGCCGGGCCACCACGAGGGTGCAGCGCCGGTCGGGAACGTGCCGTACGACGTTGGTCACCAGCTCGCTCACGCCCAGCTCGACGGCGAACGCCAGCTCCTGCAACCGCCACTCGTCCAGCAGGGAGCGGACGATGCGGCGGATGTGGCGTACCGAGTGCTCGCCCACGGTGAGCTGCATGCGGTACTGGGGGGTATGGGGAAAGTTCAGGTTCACAGGACGAGGCTGACGTCGTGTCACTACGCTGGGCTACCGGCTGAACACAACGCGTCCTGGAGGGGACTTGCCGTGGTGAACATCAACACCCTCGACCCCGGCGCCTCGCCGCTCGACTACTACGGCTTCGAGTTGCGGCGGTACAGGGAGGCTGCCGATCTGACGCAGCGGCAACTGGGGGAGATCGTCAACTACACGGGTTCGCTGATCGGTCAGATCGAAACGGCGCGGAAGCTGCCATCCCTGGAGTTCAGCGAGCGGGTGGATGCGGCGCTGGGGACGGGTGGGTTGCTCTCGCGGCTCGTTGAACTGGTGCTCCGAAGTCAACTCCCGGCCTGGTTCAGGGAGACGGCAGAGCTGGAGACACGGGCGCTGGAGATCTGCACTTTCCAGATGGGCATGGTTCACGGTCTCGTGCAGACCGAGGCCTACGCACGCTCGGTCCTCGGAGTGCTGGACGAGACCAAGCTGGACGATAGAACCGCCGCGCGAATGGGTCGTCAGCGGATCTTCGAGAGGTCGAAGCCACCGATCTTCTGGATGGTCCTCAGTGAGGCTGCGCTGTACCAGGAGATTGGTGGCCCGGATGTCATGCGCGAACAGATGGCTCGCTTGTTGTCGTTCGCGGCCGACCCCCGGACCAACGTTCAGATCCTGCCGTTTGCGGCTGGGGCACATGCAGGATCGCAAGGCTCGTTCAACGTCTATCGCTTCGCCAGTGACCCAACCATCGTCTACACCGAGGGGTACGGCAGTGGGCATCCGACCGCGAACCCGGACACGGTCCAGGACTGCTCGCTCCGTTACGATCATCTGCAGGCCGCCGCACTCTCCCTCAAGGACTCGGCGGAGCTGATCCGACGGGTGATGGAGGACCGCTATGGAGAGCAAGTGGCGTAAGTCGAGCTACAGCGGTGACCAGGGCGGCGATTGCGTAGAAGTCGCCGAGACCCCCGCCGCCACCCTCGCCATCCGGGACTCCAAGGCTCCGGCGGGGCCGATCCTCACCGTCGACCCCGCCGCCTTCACCCGCTTCATCGCCTGGACGTCGGCTACAGCCGCTGAATGATCGTCCCGGTGGCCAGTCCGCCGCCCGCGCACATCGTGATGAGGGCGAACTCCTTGTCCCTGCGCTCCAGTTCGTGCAGGGCGGTGGTGATGAGGCGCGCGCCCGTCGCGCCGACCGGGTGGCCCAGGGCGATCGCACCGCCGTTGACGTTGACCTTGTCCAGGTCCTGCTCGAAGACCTGGGCCCAGCTCAGGACGACCGAGGCGAACGCCTCGTTGATCTCCACGAGGTCGATGTCCTTCAGGGACATGCCCGCCTTGCCCAGCACCGCGCGCGTCGCGTCGATGGGGCCGTCGAGGTGGAAGTGGGGGTCGGCGCCGACCAGGGCCTGGGCGACGATGCGGGCCCGGGGCTTCAGCTTCAGGGCCCGGGCCATCCGCTTGGACGCCCACATGATCGCCGCCGCGCCGTCGGAGATCTGGGAGGAGTTGCCGGCGGTGTGCACGGCCGTCGGCATGACCGGCTTCAGGCCCGCCAGCGCCTCGGGGGTGGTGTCCCGCAGGCCCTCGTCCTTGTCCACCAGGCGCCACATGCCCTGCCCGGCGTACTGCTCCTCCTCGGTCGTCGGCACCTGTACGGCGAAGGTCTCCCGCTTGAAACGTTCCTCCGCCCAGGCGTGGGCCGCCCGTTCCTGAGACAGCAGTCCCAGCGCGTCGACGTGCTCGCGGGTCAGGCCCCGGTGCCGGGCGATGCGCTCGGCCGCCTCGAACTGGTTGGGGAGGTCGACGTTCCACTCGTCCGGGAACGGTTTGCCGGGACCGTGCTTGGAGCCGGAGCCCAGCGGGACGCGGGACATCGCCTCGACACCGCAGCTGATGCCGACGTCGATCACGCCGGCCGCGACCATGTTGGCCACCATGTGGGAGGCCTGCTGCGAGGACCCGCACTGGCAGTCGACCGTCGTGGCCGCCGTCTCGTACGGCAGTCCCATGGTCAGCCAGGCCGTGCGCGCCGGGTTCATGGACTGCTCGCCGGCGTGTGTCACCGTGCCGCCGACGATCTGCTCGACGGCGTCGGCGGGAATGCCGGTGCGGCCGAGGAGTTCACGGTAGGTCTCGCCCAGGAGGTAGGCGGGGTGCAGGTTGGCGAGCGCGCCGCCGCGCTTGCCGATCGGGGTGCGGACGGCTTCGACGATCACGGGTTCGGCGGCCATGGGTGCGGGTCCTCTCCGAGAGGGCTCTCCTCCAGAACTAGTACGCGTTCTAGTTCTGTTCAGCAGTCTGCTGACGTGACGTCCACCACCGCAAGGGTCTTGCAGGTGCCGAGAGTGCGATCTGCGCGTGTTCCGCACCGATTGGGGGTGTCGTGCCTCTTGCTACTTGTAGAACCCGTTACTACCTTCACCGCACCCGCTGATGGACCGTCAGATGGCTGGAGCCGCCGATGCCCTGTCCAGCGCTGCCCGACGGGTTCGACCTCACCGACCCCGATCTGCTGCACCACCGTGTGCCCCTCCCGGAGTTCGCCGAGCTGCGCCGTACCGAGCCGGTCCGCTGGATCCCGCAGCCGCACGGCGTCGCGGGTTTCGCCGACGCCGGCTACTGGGCCGTGACCCGGCACGCCGACGTCAAGTACGTCTCCACGCACCCGGAGCTGTTCTCCTCCTCCCTCAACACCGCGATCATCCGCTTCAACGAGCACATCCGGCGCGAGGCGATCGACGCGCAGCGGCTGATCCTGCTCAACATGGATCCACCGGAACATACGCGGGTCCGGCAGATAGTGCAGCGCGGGTTCACGCCACGCTCGATCCGGGCGCTGGAGGAGCGGCTGCGGGTCCGCGCCGAGGCGATCGCCGCGGCCGCCCGCGCCCGCTCGGGGCCCTTCGACTTCGTCACCGAGGTCGCGTGCGAGCTGCCGCTCCAGGCGATCGCCGAGCTGATCGGGGTCCCGCAGGAGGACCGGTCCAGGATCTTCGACTGGTCCAACAAGATGATCGCCTACGACGACCCCGAGTACGCGATCACCGAGGAGGTGGGCACGCAGTCGGCCGCCGAGATCATCGCGTACGCCATGAACATGGCCGCCGAGCGCAAGCGGTGTCCGGCGCGGGACATCGTGACGACGCTGGTGGCGGCCGAGGACGAGGGCAACCTGAACTCCGACGAGTTCGGCTTCTTCGTGCTGATGCTGGCGGTGGCCGGCAACGAGACGACCCGCAACGCCATCACCCACGGCATGCACGCGTTCCTCACCCACCCCGACCAGTGGGACCTCTTCCGCCGCGAGCGCCCGTCGACCACGGCCGAGGAGATCGTCCGCTGGGCGACCCCGGTCAACTCCTTCCAGCGGACGGCGACCCAGGACACGGAGCTGGGCGGGGTCCTCGTCCGGAAGGGCGACCGGGTCGGCCTCTTCTACGCGTCCGCCAACCACGACCCCCAGGTGTTCACCGACCCCGACGGCTTCGACATCACCCGCGATCCCAACCCGCACCTGGGCTTCGGCGGAGGCGGTCCCCACTACTGCCTCGGCAAGTCCCTCGCGGTCCTGGAGATCGACCTCATCTTCAACGCCGTGGCCGACGCCCTGCCCGGCCTCCGCATGACCGACCCGCCGCGCCGCCTGCGCTCGGCGTGGATCAACGGTGTGAAGGAACTCCGGGTCAGCCACGGCTGAGGGGGGCACCGGGCCGGCCCGGGCTCACTCCCGTACCGGCCTCCCCTCCGTTGCGCTCACTCCCGGCCCGACGCGAGCGTCGCCATGACCGCCGACGCCAGGGCCGCGAGCAGGAGGGGGACGGCCAGGCCGTGGTGGAGGACCAGCCACGCGCCCAGGCAGGCGCCGCCGGCCATGGCGAGGACCGAGGCCGAGCGGCGCGGGGAGCGGTGGCCGGTCCCGTCGCCGAGGCGGGACTCGGAGGCGAGGGCGGTGAGGGTCATCGTCAGGACGGTGGTGGTCAGGTCGGGCACGCCCAGTTTGCGGACCGTCGCGTTGCGCAGGCCCATCGCGAAGGCGGTGAGGGCGATCAGCGCGTACCGGGTGCCGGTGGCGCCCGGCCAGGCGAAGGCCACCGCCGCCGACCCGCCGACCAGTACCGCCTCGGCCGCCAGGGTCAGCCGGGCCCAGAGGCGCCGGGATCCTCCGCCGAAGCGGATCGCGGTACGGCCGCCGGCGACCGCGCCGAGCAGGAAGCAGACCAGGGAGGTGGCCGTGTGCGGTACGGAGAAGCCGGGGGCACCGGCCGCGGCGAAGCCGAGCACGACCACGTTTCCGGTCATGTTGGCCGTGAAGACGCGGCCCAGGCCCAGGTAACCGACGGCGTCGATCAGGCCGCTGACGACGGTGAGGGTCAGGAGCACGGCCACCAGCCGCAGCCCGCGCCTCTCCGGATCCGGTGGCTCGGGCGTCCTGGGCGGCGTGGGCGTCGTCATCGTTCCTCCGCGGTCCTGCGAGGTTCCACCACGGGGACACGGTAGAGAACGGCGGTCGGGCGACGGGTGCGGACATGCGCGCGCACCCTCGCCGAGCGGAGGCGAGGGTGCGGGGGCCGGTCCGGGCGCGGGTGTGGCGCCGGGTCGGCAGGGTCAGCCGGGGGTGGTGGCTCAGTACCAGCCGTTGGCCTGCCAGAAGCTCCAGGCCTTGGCCGGGCTGCCGTAGCGGGAGTTCATGTAGTCCAGGCCCCACTTGATCTGGGTGGCCGGGTTGGTCTTCCAGTCGGAGCCCGCGGAGGCCATCTTCGACGCCGGCAGGGCCTGGACCAGGCCGTAGGCGCCGGAGGCGCTGTTGGTGGCGGCGGGGTTCCAGCCGCTCTCGTGCTCGACGATCCTGCTGAAGGCGTTGAACTGCGCGGCGTCCGGGATCATCCGGTGCGCGATCGCCTGGGCGGAGGAGGCGTTGGAGGTGGCGGCCTGGGCGGGAGCCGCGGTGAGCGCCAGGCCGGCGGTGGCGGCGGCCACGGCGGCGGTGGTGATGGCCTTCTTCGGGGAAGCGATGCGGCGGATGAAGGAGACGGACACGGAGAACCTCTTGCGTCGGGGACGGTGGATCGCCCGCATGGAAGGACCACACACTGTGGCCGTATGCGTCGGCGCCGCGGCCCGGGTGGGCTCGTGGTGCCTGGCGACGTCGTCCAGAGAAGCAGGCCCGGAAGGCGTCCGCAATGACCCCTTTTACTAGTTGTGGCCGGATGGGCGAGGAACGTCCACTCTGTGACGTGGGTCGTAATCCGCAGGTCAGAAGGGGTGCACGGAGGGATGTATCGGACAAACGGGACTACGGCCCCGGCTCGTAGGTGACGTGCGTCATGTGGGGTGCTTCACCGTCCCGCTCGCCCTCCGCGAGCGAGTCCTCACCCGGCGGGACCGTCGAATGTGACCCGGGACCGTCGAATGTGACCGCCGTCTCGAAGGCGGCCCGCCGTGTGGCCCGGCGCAGCGCGCGCAGCACCGCCGGGCCGAGCGCGGCGGTCAGCACCACCGTGCAGACCGCCCGGCCCAGGTCCCAGCCGAGCGAGGTGGCCACGCAGTACGCCACGAAGTGGGCCAGGTTCACCGCGACCGGGGCGCCGGCGGCGAACGAGATGTTCGAGGCGGCGCTGTCCAGGAAGGTCCAGCCGGCCAGGTTCATCACCGTGCCGTAGGCGAAGGCCGCGAGGAAGCCGTACCCGGCGAGCATCAGCAGTTCGAGACGGCCGCGCACCCGCACCGGGCCCGGCAGCAGCCCCGCGCCCATGGTGAACCAGCCCATCGACAGCATCTGGAACGGCAGCCACGGCCCGACCCCGCCGGTGAGCAGCGCGGACGCGAACATCGTCACCGAGCCCAGCGCGAAGCCGAAGCCGGGGCCGAGCACCCGGCCGCTCAGCACCATCAGGAAGAACATCGGCTCGATGCCGGCCGTGCCCGCGCCGATCGGCCGCAGTGCCGCGCCCGTCGCGGCCAGCACGCCCAGCATGGCGACGGCCTTCGGGCCGAGGTCCGACTCCGAGATCGTCGCCGACACGACCGCCACCAGCAGGATCAGCAGGCCGGCGAAGAGCCAGGGCGCGTCCTGGGCGTGGGCGCTCAGATGCGAGGTGGGCGGGGCGAGGAAGGGCCAGAACAGGGCGGCCGCCCCTACGGCGCTGGTCAGCGCGAGCGCGGCCAGCGAGCGGGGGCCGAGGCGGACGGCGTGGAGGCGTGCGGGCGCCGGTGCGGCCGGTGTGGTCCGGCTCATGCCAGGGCCTCGCGGACCTCGGCGACCGTCAGCCACCGCTGCGGGGCCAGGATCTTCGTCACCTGCGGTGCGAAGGACGGGGAGGACACCACGATCTCGGCCGTCGGGCCGTCCGCGATCACCTCGCCCTCGGCGAGCAGCACGACCCGGTGGGCCAGTTCGGCGGCCAGCTCCACGTCGTGCGTGGCCAGCACGATCGCGTGTCCCCCGGCGGCCAGGTCGCGCAGTACGGCGACCAGCCGGGCCTTGGCCGCGTAGTCCAGGCCGCGGGTCGGCTCGTCCAGCAGGAGCAGGGGAGGGCGGGCGGTCAGGACCACGGCGAGCGCGAGCGCCAGGCGCTGGCCCTCCGACAGGTCCCTGGGGTGGGTGTCGTCCGCGATGTCCGGCAGCAGACCCGACACCAGCGACCGGCAGGTGCCGGGCTCGGCCCCGGCGTCCCGGTCGGCCGCCGCGCACTCGGCGGCGACCGTGTCGGCGTACAGCAGGTCGCGCGGGTCCTGGGGGACGAGACCGACGTGACGTACGAGGTCCCCGGGCGGGGTGCGGTGAGGGGCGACCCCGCCGACGGTGACGCTCCCCGAGGCGGGCGCCAACAGCCCGACGAGCGAGCCGAGCAGGGTGGACTTCCCGGCACCGTTGCGGCCCATGAGCGCGATGGTCTCCCCGGGGGCGACGGTCAGATCCACCTGACGGAGGGCGTGGACGCGGTCCCGCCACACGGACAGACCCCGCACCTCGGCGCTGAGCGCGCGCGGGGTTTCCTCGGCGGGGGAGGGCCGACGACGGAAGAGGGAGCGCCGGGATCTGCCGGCCGGCGTCCGCTGTGCCCGGCCGGGGGCGGCGAAGAGGCCGGAGTCCGCGGCCTTCGCGCCCGTGGTGGCCGCAGCCGGGGCGTCCCCGGAGTCCGCCGTCCGGGAGGAACCCGTTGCGTGAGCCAGGCGGGCCCGCAGGGCCGGGGCCTGGCGGCGGGCGTTGCGGATGGTCAGCGGGAGGGGGGACCAGCCGGCCAGGCGGCCCAGGGCCACCACCGGGGGATGGACCGGGGAGACGGCCATGACCTCGGCCGGGGGACCCACGACCGGGGCGGCGCCCGGAGCCGGGAGGAGGACGACGCGGTCGGCGTACTGGATCACCCGCTCCAGGCGGTGCTCGGCCAGCAGGACCGTCGTCCCCAGGTCGTGCACCAGCCGTTGCAGCACGGCCAGCACCTCCTCGGCGGCGGCCGGGTCCAGCGCCGAGGTCGGTTCGTCCAGGACCAGGACCTGCGGGTGCGGGGTGAGGACGGAGCCGATCGCGACGCGCTGCCGCTGTCCGCCGGACAGGGTGGCGATCGGCCGGTCCCGCAGTCCGGCGAGGCCCAGCAGGTCCAGGGTCTCCTCGACCCGGCGCCGCATCACCGCCGGAGCAATCCCCAACGACTCCATGCCGTAGGCGAGTTCGTCCTCCACGGTGTCCGTCACGAAGTGCGCCAGCGGATCCTGGCCCACCGTGCCCACCACATCGGCCAGTTGCCTCGGCTGGTGGGTGCGGGTGTCCCGGCCGGCCACCGTCACACGGCCGCGCAGGGTGCCGCCGGTGAAGTGCGGGACCAGCCCGCTGACCGCGCCCAGCACGGTCGACTTGCCGACCCCGGACGGACCCGCGAGCAGCACGAGTTCACCCTCGGGCACCTCGAAGTCAACGCCGTCCACGGTGGGTTCGGCGGCGCCCTCGTACGTCACGCCGACCTCTTCGAAGCGGATCACGGATGCTCCTCGGGGACGAAGGCGGGCAGCAGGGCGAGCAGGACGGCCGCGGCGGGCCAGAGCGGCAGGGTGGGCGCGACGAGGGGGACGACCCCCGGGTGCAGCGCCTGCGGGTCACGGACGGAGGCCAGCGTGAGCAGCGCGGCCACCACGGCGCCGGAGCCCGTGACCAGCCAGGCGCGCGGCCCCCACGGATCCGGGCGGTACCGCGTCCGCAGCGAACGCCGGCCGCCCAGCCGCAGCCCGGCGAGCGCGGCGACGACTCCGGCGAGCAGCACGGGAAGCCCGTACGCGCCCCCTTCCGCCGTCAGCAGCCCGTACGTTCCCGCGCACACGCCCAGCAGGCCGCCGAGGGTGAGCGCGGTCGTCGTGCGGCGGACCCGCGCGGGCACCTCGGCGGTACGGCCGTAGCCACGCGACTCCATCGCGGCCGCGAGCGCGACCGACCGCTCCAGCGCGCCCTCCAGGACCGGCAGCCCGACCTGGAGCAGCCCGCGCACGCCCCGGTCCGGGCGGCCGCGCAGCCGGCGGGCGGCGCGCAGCCGCTGCACGTCGGCGATCAGGTGCGGCGCGAAGGTGAGCGCGACGACCACGGCCACGCCCGTTTCGTACAGCGCGCCGGGCAGGGACTTGAGCAGCCGGCCCGGGCCGGCCAGGGCGTTCGCCGCGCCGACGCAGATGATCAGGGTGGCGAGTTTCAGGCCGTCGTAGGCGGCGAAGACGACCGCCTCCGCGGTGACCCGGCCGCCCAGCCGGATGCCCTGCGCCCAGTGCGGCAGCGGCACTTCGGGCAACGTGAGCAGCGTGTGCGTGCCCGGGATGGGGGAGCCCAGCGCCACCGCGAACAGCACGCGGACGACGAGGACGGCCAGGGCGAGCTTGAGATACGCGGTGTAGGAGCGGCCCCGGGGGGTGGGGGAGCGGTGCGTGGCCACGACGTACGCGGAGACGGCCGTGAGCAGGCCGAGCAGCAGGGGGTTGGTGGTACGGGTGGCGGCGGTGCCGAGGGATATCGCCCACAGCCACCAGGCGCCGGGGTGCACGGGCGCCCGGCGCCGGGTGGGGGAGCCGGCGTACTCACCGGGACTCATCGGGACCCGTCGCGCCGCCGCCGTGCCTGCCACACCGCCGCCCCCGCCAGCAGGGCGACTACTCCCGCACCGATCGGCAGCCCCAGCGAGGGCCCGCCGTCCGACCCGGCCCTGTCCTGGGCCGACACCTGCTCCCCGCACCCGGTCCGGGGATACCCGGCGATCGCGCACAGCAGGGCGTTGGTGTCGTACCGCAGCGGCTTGGCCACGGCGGCCAGCGCGTCGGCGCTGGTCGCGTCCTCGGGCACCCGCGCGCAGGCCGTACGGCGGCCCGGCGGCGTCTCACCGGACGGCGCGTCCGCGCGGGTGCCGAAGTCGAGGACGAGGGCGACACGCTTCGTACCCGAAGCGGCGGGCGTGCCGGCGCAGACGGCGGTGAAGTCCGCCGTACCGCGCGGCCGGGCGGCGTCCGCCGAGTCCGCGCTCACCGCGAACCGGAAGCCCTGGACCGCGCCGTCGTCGGGGCGGACGGCCGCCGGGCCCTGGGTGGCGTACGTCCAGTGCCCGCCGGCGCGCTCCCAGAACGACCAGTAGCGGTATCCGGTGGCCCCGGCCGGCCCGGCGGAGGCGAGGAGCAGCAGCGCGGCGAGTCCGGCGAGGAGCACCGGCGCGGCACGGCGGACGAGGGTCACGGCCGGGGCTTCTTCCGGCTGCTCAGCAGGAAGCCGATGCCGATGCCGGCGACGAGTCCGACGCCGACGATCCACCAGACACCGCTGCCGGAGCCGTCGGACTTCTCCGTGCTCTCCGAGTGCCCCGCGGCGGAGTCCGTGTGCGGGGCCGGGCCGAGCGCGTCGAGGGCGTCGACCAGGCTGGTGCCGTGGAAGTCGCCCGGCTGCTCGCCGAGCGCGTGGGCGGCGAGGATCAGCTGCGCGTACGCGGCGGGTCCGCTCTGCACCGCCCAGGGGCCGGCGTTCTTCTCCAGCCAGGCGTACGCCTTCCGCGCCGGCTCGGTCCGGCCGTCCGCGGCGAGCGCGACGACGGCGTCCGCGGTGTTGCCGTAGTCCGGCTGGTCCTTGGCGCCGGGCAGGGCCGACTGCAGGTGCCCGGTCTTGGCGAGGACCGTCGCCAGGTACGCGCCGGCGTTGTCGGCGACCTGCTCGCGGGTCGGGTGGTCGGCCTCGGCGCAGGCGTCCTGCGCCGGGGGCTTGCCGGCCTCCGCCGCGAACCCCTTGCCGAGCGCGCCCAGCACGCCGGCCGCCGTCGCGTCCGCGTTGGCGAGCAGCCTGCCCTTCTTGTCGGGCTGGTAGGCGAGGGCGCCGCCGCCGTCCTGGTCGCAGGGGATGGACCAGGTGGGCAGCGCGTCGTACGGCGACTTGCCGGAGGTGCGGACGGCCGCCGGGTCGGTGCCGGCCGCGGTGAGCGCGCCGACGACGACGGAGGTGGAGTTGGTGTCGCTGGGGGCGCCCGGGTAGTAGCCCCAGCCGCCGTCCTTGTTCTGCGCGGACTTCAGCCAGTCCACGGCCTTGCCGACGGCGCCGCCGTGTCCGCCGGTCGCGGCCAGGGCCTGGACGGCGGCGGCCGTGCTGTTGGTGTCGGGCTTGGCCTTGGCGTCGCAGGGCTTGGCGGGGTCGGCGCGGAAGGCGGTGAACGAGCCGTTCGCGCACTGCTGCCCGGTGAGCCAGTCCACGGCCGCGGCGGCGGGCCGGTAGCCGAGGGTGCGCTGGGCGACCAGCGTGAGCGACTGCCGCCACACGCCGTCGTACGTCGGGTCGCTCTTGCCGTACAGGCCGTGCGGGACCGTCGCCCCGGCGGACGGCGACGAGCCGGCGGCCGTGGCGGGCGCGGCGGCGGCCAGCACGCCTACGGCGGCGAGAGCCGCGGCGCTGCGGCGGACGTTCATGGTCGGCGACTGCCTCTCCTGTGGGGGGCCGGGCAGCGCACGGGACACCCCGGGCGGCTCGGCCCCGTAGACCTCGACGGTGCCGTGCGCGGCGGACCGCCGGCGCACGCGAGCCGGTCAACGTCCCGTCCGGGGCAGCCCGGCTCACCGCCGTTTCCGGCGGCACACGGATGGGGGTGCCCCCGGCGCGAGCGCGGCCGGGAGCTGGGGAAGGGCCGACGCCGGGATTGCACCGGCTTCCCCCCGTACGGGTGATGACGACCCCGCCACTTTACCGGCCGCCCCGCGCGGACCGAGGGGTGGCCGTGGGCACAGGCAGGAGGTGACGGGGGTCACGGGCCGGGGAGCGGCGAGCGGGGGCGGGAAAAGGGGTGTGCCGGGAGGGGGTGCGCTGGAGGCGGGTGCTGTGAGGGGGCGGCGAGAGGGGTGCGCCGGGAGCGGGCGCGGAAGGAGGGGTGCGTCAGGCCGCGTACACGTCCGTCGCCGGGCGGACCGTCGCCGTCAGATGGCGGGCCAGCCGGCGCAGGGCCGTCTCGCAGTCCGTGGGTGTCTCGGCCGTGACCACCCAGTGGGCCAGGCGGTCGGTGGCGTCCGCGTGCGGGGCCGCCGTCACCGGGGCGCCGGGGCGGTGGGTGAGCAGCATCCGGTCGGCGGCCGGGTCGTGGTCGGCGGCGGGGTCCAGGTGGAGGTGGGTCAGGCGGCCGGTCACGGTCGGGTAGGCGAACTGGACGGCGGCGGCCCGCTGGCGCGTCGGGGTCAGTTCGGGGTGCCGGCCGGTGGCGAGGGCGGCCGCGGCCCCGGCCAGGTCGACACCGGTGGCTAGTTCCACCAGCAGGGGGACCAGGTCGCCGGGCAGGTGCGGGGCGACGTCGAGGACGCGGGGGCCGCGGGCGGTCAGCCGCAGGACGACGTGCGCGACGGTGTGGGTCAGGCCCAGGGCGCGGATGGTCCGCTCGACGCACTGGCGCAGGAAACGGTTGTGCAGCAGGCCGTCGTGGGCGTGGACGTGGTGGCGCAGCGCGACCCGGGCGGGCGGCGGGCCCGGGGTCGTACGGGTGAGGGCGACGATGCGGACCTCGTCGTCCAGGACCACGGTCTCGGCGGACACCAGCGCATCGGGCGCCTCCTCCGGATCGCCGGGGCCGGCCGTCGGCAGCCGGTGCCGCAGCAGCAGGGCCCGTAACGCCACCGGGTCGGCGCAGGCCAGGGCCGTCTCGTACGACAGGCCCGGTAAGCCCAGCCGGCCGGTCAGCCACGCGGCGGTGGCCAGGTGAGCCGTGCACCAGGTCAGCACGCCGGCGACCGGGTGCCCGGCCGCGTGCGCCAGGACCGCCCGCGTCGCCTCGGGCTGCCGGGCCGGGTCGGCCGCGAGGTGCGCCGAGAGGTACGGCCGCGCCCAGTCGGGCGGGTCCGGGTCGACCAGGACGACCGGGCGGAGCGCGGCGATCCGGGCCAGCGCAAACGCGTCGCACGTCTCCCGGCGGCCGGCCCCGAGGAGCACGACGGGCAGCGCCATGGTGCCTGGACCTTCCTCGGGGAGAGGGCGGACGAGGAACGCCCCGGGTGCCGCTCCCCCATCGGCGGCACCCGGGACGGGTCGGATCTTGCTCTCCGTGCAGTGATCCTCACCCAGGGCACCCCCAACTGTCAACAATTGCTGCCCTCTTCCGCAGGGAGCCTTGTCACGTCTGGTCGCCGACCGGGCGAACGGGTAGCCTCGCCGTCAGCCCAGCCACCGAACGGACGACACGCCCAGGGGGGACCTCGGTGAGTGACGCCTACGCCTCGCTGGCCGATGTCCTGGACCGGCTCGGCGAGTTGACCGGCCGCCCCGGCCGCCTGCCCGAGACCCTCGACGTGGCCGGCCTCTCCTACCGCACCGGCATCCCCGTGGGCGTCGTCGTCGAACTGCTCTCCGGCGGCCGGGCCCCCGAGACCTGCCTGGCCCAACGCGTCCGCCAGCGACTGGACTTCATCCGCGAGACCCGGCGCCGCCCGGACGGCAAGCGGTACTCGCTGGACGAGCTGGCCCGGATCGCCGGAACCAGCCGGCAGTGGCTGAGCGAGTGGCGCAAGAGCGGGATGCCGAGCCTGGAACACGCCGACCGGCTGCGCCGCTTCTTCTGCCTGCCCGCCGGCTTCTTCACGGCCGACGAACCGGAGGCGCTGCACGAGGCGCTGCAACCGGTCCTCCAGGGCCTGGAGGCCGAGGCCGACCCGCTGCTGCGGCTGCGCGAGAGCGGGCTGGTACGACTGGCCGCCCGGGCCCCGCAGATGAACGCCCGGCAGCTCGCCACCCTCGCCGACCTCGCCGAGATGATCATCACCTCCGAGCGGGCGGAGGGTACCGGGCGTGCCTGAACCCACCGTCGGAACCCCGGAACCGGCCAGGCGCCCCCGGCCGGCGGCCCCCGCCAAGCACCCCGGGTCGCCGAGGCGCTTCCTCGACCGGCTCGTCCGCGACACCGTCCGCGGCCTCACCCCGCCGACCGACGCCAAGGCCTTCCTGCACGCCCTGTGCGCCACGCTCAGCCCCCGGCTGGACCGTCCCGTCCGGCTCAAGTTCGTCGCCTTCCCGCCGGGCCTCGACGTCTCCGGGATCACCCTCGCCCGGGACGAGGACTACATCGTCGTGGTCGAGGAACGGGCCCCCGACCCCCACAAGTTCGTCATCGCCGGACACGAGCTCGGCCACATCCACTACGGCACGCTGGACGTGCACTACCCGGCCGGACTGCCCGCCGCCGCCCGCCGGCTGCTGTCCCGCGCCGAGCACGACGTGCCCTGGGACCGGGTGGCCGCCATGGCCACCCGCTCGCCCGCCGCCGCGGCCGCCGAGGCCGAGTGGGAGGCCGAGGAGTGCGGGCTGCGCCTCGCGGCGAAGTTCCACAAGGTCGTCGGGCCCGGCGCGGCTGGCCGGATGACCCAGGACACCCTCACCGACCGGCTGTCGTCCTCCCTGGGCAACATCGGCGGGCCGTGATGCGCTGGGACATCTCCGGCTGCTTCGCCGCCTACGCCGTTCCGGCCGCCCTGCTCGCCGTGGCCTTCGTGATCAAGCTGCCGCTGCTGCGGCGCGCCTGGCAGGACCCGATCCTGCGGGCCACCGCGCTGCTCCTCGGCATCGGCGCGGTCGTCTTCGCCTCGCTGCCGCCGGCCAACCTGCACCGCATCAACGCGATCGCCGGCATCCCCAACTTCGCCGGCCTGTGGGTGTACTCGCTGCTGACCGCGTACTGCGGCGCCTGCCTGTGGCTCATCATCACCTGGCGGGAGCCGCCGTCCGCCGTGCGCCGCCGGCGCACCCGGCTGGTCTGGAGGGCGTACGGCGTCATCATCGTCGGCCTGTGGACGACGTTCCTGCTCGGCGACCACCACGTGGAGCGCACCCGCGACCTCGACACCTACTACGCCGGCACGCCCTGGATGCGCGAGTTCGTCCTGCTCTACCTCGTCGCCCACCTGGTGTCCGCGCTGGTCGCGGCCGGCATGCTGTGGGCCTGGTACCGGGAGATCGAGGACACCTGGCTGCGCCGGGCGGTGATCTCCCTCCAACTGGCCTACGCCCTCGGGCTCCTCTTCGACCTGGGCAAGCTCGCCGCGATCGGCGCCCGCTGGAGCGGCCGGGACTGGGACTGGCTGTCCACGTACGCGGCCCCGCCGTTCGCCATCGCCGAGGCGGTCCTGGTGGCCGTCGGCTTCATCGCCGGGCAGGCCGGGCCCTGGGCGGCCGAACACCGGCGGCTCGTGCGCACCCACCGGCGCCTGAAGCCGCTGTGGCAGACCATGCTGACCGTCACCGCGCCGGCGGCGCCCGCGACCGGCCGGGTCAGCGGTGCCGCCCTCCGGCTGGAGCTGCGCCGGGCCGCCATCAACGACGGGCTGCTCAAGCTGGCCCCCCACCTGTGCCCCGACCGGCGGGAGCGGACGCGGCGGACGGCGACCGCGGTGGGCTACCCGGAGTCCGTCGCCCGGGGCATCGCGGCCGCCGTGGACATCCTCGTCGCGGCCGACGCGCTGCACGCACCCGAGGACCGCGATCCGCCGCCGTCCGACGCGGGCCCCGGGTACGTGTCCGTCCCGGACAGCGAACTGGACTCCGTCGCCCACGCGTTGCGGTTCCACGCGGCGGCCGTAGAGAGGTTCCGCCGGCAGGCGGCCGCCACGGAAGGTCTCACCGCGCATGCCTGACATACCCACCGCCCGCCGCAGCGCGCTGGTCGTCGGCGGCAGTACGGCCGGCATGCTCACCGCGTCCGTGCTCGCCAGCCGCTTCCACGAGGTGACGATCGTGGAGGCCGACCGGCTGCCGGCGGGCCCCGAGCCGCGCAGGGGCCTGCCCCAGGCGCGGCACGCGCACCTGCTGTGGTCCGGCGGGGTGGCCGCGCTGGAGGAGCTGCTGCCGGGCATCACCGGGGAGCTGACCGCGCGGGGCGCCGGACTCGTCGGCGTGACGCGCGACCTGGTCAGCAAGGCGCCGTCCGGGCAGTGGTTCCGGCGGTTCACCGACTCCCGGCACCACATGATCGTGTGCAGCCGGGACCTGCTGGACGCGGTGATCCGCGCCGACGTCCTCGCCCGGCGCCGGATCACCCTGCGCGAGGGGACCCGGGTGGCGGGCCTGGCCGGCGACCGGCACCGGGTGAGGGGGGTCCGCCTGCCCACGGGCGAGACGCTCCACGCCGACCTGGTGATCGACGCCGGCGGGCGCGGCTCCCAGGCGGACAACTGGCTGCGCG
This sequence comes from Streptomyces sp. NPDC023481, assembly GCF_055560195.1. Classification (NCBI taxonomy): domain Bacteria; kingdom Bacillati; phylum Actinomycetota; class Actinomycetes; order Kitasatosporales; family Streptomycetaceae; genus Streptomyces; species Streptomyces sp. NPDC023481. The sequence goes on along the minus strand of NZ_JBVHJE010000002.1, from coordinate 288,220 downwards.
CACTGGGCCACGCCCCGGTCGAGGAGCGGGTGGTCGACGCGGGCGTCACCTACGCCAGCCGGCTCTACGCGGCCCCCGGCGCCACCTCGACCCTGCGCTACCCGGTGGTGAACGTGCAGGCCGACCCGCGCGACGCGCCCGGCCGGGGCGGGGTCGTCGTACCGATCGAGGGCGACCGCTGGCTGGTCACGCTCTCCGGCACCCGGGGCGGCGAACCCTCCGCCGACCCCGACGCGTTCGAGCACTTCGCGCTCACCGGTCTGAAGGACCCGGTGATCGGCCGGCTCCTCGCCCAGGCCAAGCCGCTGACCGACCCGGTGATCACCCGCAGCACGGCCAACCGCCGCCGCTTCTACGAGAAGGCCGCGGTCTGGCCGGAGGGCTTCGCGGTCCTCGGGGACGCCGTCGCCGGCTACAACCCGGTCTACGGCCACGGCCTGTCCGTCGCCGCGCAGAGCGCCCTCGCCCTCGGCCGGACCCTCGACCGGTACGGCCCCACCGCCCCCGGCACCGCCCGCCGCGTCCAGCGCGCGGTGGCCCGGCCGGTCGGCAACGCGTGGAACCTCGCGGTCGGCCAGGACGCCTACTACCCCGGGGCCGCGCCCCAGCCGCCGACCCTCGTCGAACGCCTGCTCACCGCCTACGTCGACAAGGCCGTGGCCGCCGGCTCCGAGAACCCGCACGCCCTGCGCGGCCTGCTGGACGTGATGAGCCTGCGCACGCCGGCGGCCCGCCTGTTCGCCCCGGACATGCTGTGGAACGTCTGCTTCGGCCCCCGCAAGGGCCCGCTGCCGGGCCCGCCGCTGACACGGGCCGAGCGGGAGTCGGCGGGGCTGGACTGAGGGCAGCCTGTAGAGGGCCGGCAGCGGGGGAGGGGTGCGGGCCGGGGCGAGTGGTCGAGGGGTGCGGGCCGGGGCGAGTGGTTGAGGGGTGCGGGCTGGGGCGAGTGGTCACACCGCCCTGTACGTCACCGGGTCGCTGCCCGGTACCGGTTCCGCCCGGCCCAGTTTCACCAGGCGGCGCAGGTGGGACTCGGCCTCCGAGACGGCGATGGTGCGGGAGCCGTGGGGGATGCCGGCCCACGGGCGGTTCCACTCCATGCGCTCGGCGAGCTGCCAGGGCGTGAGGGGCTCGCGGAGCAGGGCGAGGAGGCCCGCCAGGCGGCTGCCGTGGTGGTCGAGCAGGGCGCGGACGCGGCCCGGGGCGTCGGTGAAGGGGTGCTGGTGGGCCGGGAGGACCTCGGCGGGGCCCAGCCGGCCGATCCGCTCCAGGGAGTCGAGGTAGTCGCCCAGGGGATCGGTGACCGTGAGGTCGTCCGGGTCCTCGTACAGGCCGATGTGCGGGGTGATCCCGGGCAGCAGGTGGTCGCCGCTGAACAGGCGCCCGTGGCCCGCGAGCCGGTCCGGGTGCGCCTCCTCCAGGTGCAGGCAGACATGGCCCGGCGTGTGCCCCGGGGTCCAGATCGCGCGCAGCCGGCGGCCGGGCAGGTCGAGGAGTTCGCCGGGCACGATCTCCCGGTCGGGCAGCGCCGGGGAGAGGCCGGGCAGGGTCCCCGCGCGGGGCGTCCGCAGCGGCGCCACGTGTTCCTCGGGCGCCCCGGCCGCCGCCAGTTTGGCCGCCATGTACGACAGCCACCGCTGCGGCCTGGTCTCCCGGGTCCGGCGTACGATCGCCGCGTCCGCCGCGTGCAGTGCCACCCAGGCGCCGGAGGCCTCCCTGACCCGCGCCGACAGGCCGTGGTGGTCCGGGTGGTGGTGGGTGACCACGACGCCGTACACCTCCCCGGCCGTCGTACCGCAGTCCGCGAGCCCCGCCGCGAGCGTGTCCCAGGACCCGGGGTCGTCCCACCCGGTGTCGACCAGCACCGGCCCCCGGTCGGTGTCCACCACGTACACCAGCGTGTGCCCGAGGGGATTGTCCGGGATGGGCACCCGGACGGACCGTACGCCCCCGCCGTGATCGAACGTCGTCGCCATCGGACCTCCGCCCCTCGGCCCTCATGGCCATTGCCCACTATAACTAGAACTGGTTTCAGTGGATGCCCAAGTCGGCCGATGCTGTTATGCGTTGGCCTGACATGCGCGGACGTGCGCGCTATCTGTCGTCGCCTGTCGACGTTGGTCACTGCCGGACGGCCCAGAGACGGCCCGAGGAAGCGCACTCCGGGATGCAATGATCTCTAGGGAGGCGTGCAGATGGACATGCTTGAGCTGATGGGGTGGCTGGCCGAGCGCGGGGTCACGACCGTGTTCAAGGTCGACGGTGACCGCATGGTTGAGCACCGGAAGGCATGGATGGTCATCGTCAGCGGTGGGTCACTCGGTGAGGACTCGTTCTTCCGTGCAGACATGGCCACGGTGGATGCATGCCTTGACTCGCTGCTCGCTCACCTGGAGAGCAAGGGCTTGTCGCCCTTTGCATGATCGGCATCTCTGTCTGCCCGCCGCTGGCACTCGATCTTGAAAACCGTCGTGGCAGCGATGTCACCGTGGGTTCAAATCCCACCGCCTCCGCCGGATGAACAGTGAGAACGGCCCCTGGCCTGGGTGTTTGGTCGGGGGCCGCAGCTACCGTGACTGCCCGGTGTTCCCCGGGGTTTCCCGCTCGATCGGGCACGGCTGGGGCACGGCTGTCAGTGCCGTGCCTGAGACTCGTTCGCACAGTCGGTCTGATGAAGGAGTTTTGGTGGGGGTATGGGTCACTGCAACATTTGCGTTGGTCGGCGTGATCACTGGTGCGATGGTGAGTCCGTGGGCAGCGCGTCGGCAGGCATGGGTCACGGCTAGGCGCGAGGCACTGGACCGAGCCATCGTCGCAACCCGAAGGGCCGACCTGCGGCGCAACTACATGCGAGGCGTATCAAGGGCTCAGTTGTTGCCAGTGCAGGTGGGAACGTTGGCAGAGGACCGCTGGCCAGAACTGACGGATGAGCACCTTGCTCTGGCCCACGCGGCACGCGTCCAGCTACCTCTTGACGGTTTCGCAGAGTTCAGAGCTGCTGTTGTAGAGATGCGTGACGCTCTTGCCCTTGTCGAACCTTATGTCGAGCTCGAGTGGGAGTCGGAGCGGGAGTGGCTTCCTCAGCCAGCGACGTTTTCGTCCTTGCTCGCGCAGTTGAAGAAGGCTCGGAGGCGTAGTGCTTGGTGGCGTTCAAGTAGGACCAGGACGCCAAGACTGGCGCGGACCCGCAGTGGGTGGTGGCGTCGTACCCGGTCGTGAACGGAGTGGCGGCTGGTCGGTGTAGCCGTCGCTTGAAGCTGACCTCACCCACCACTCACCCCAGCTCCCATCCCGTCCGCCGTCGACCCACACACCGTGGAGCGGGCGTGGTTCCTGGCGTCCAGGTGGAGCGCGCCACTGTACGAACGACCTGGACGCCAGGGGCCGCGTCTGCTCGGCTCTGCCTGGGTCGACGGTGGACGGGGTGGGAGCTCCCCGCGCACGCCACAACGGACTTGCAGTCGGCGACGGCGCCCCCTCCATCCCGGTGCCGGCCGATCCCCCGCCGGAGGCATTGTTCTGACCTCGGCTGTGCCGTCTCAGTCTTGCCCCGGCCTGGTCTTCGCCCCCCTTGTGGGCGCGGGCGGGCGACGGCGCGCGGCCCCGGTGACGGAGGCAAGGAGGGGCGGCGCGGCGGCGACCGACCGGCGCCGCCGCGCTGTGCGCGGCACCTCCGATCTTCGATCGGACTGCTTGCAGTTCAGGAGGCCGGGAGCGACGGCGAGCGAAGCGAGCCTTGATGATGTAGGGAAAGTTGTACCGCACCCATGATCGAAACCGCTCGATCGTGGCCTGTCGGCCCCCCGCTCGTCTCGGCTACCGTTCCATGCATGCCTTCTGCACTGGACACGCCTCAGGGAGCGGCCGAACTCGCCGAGTCTCTGCTTCCTCAGCTCGGGAACCGCTGGCTGCACACTCAGGCGGTGGCCGCTCGGGCTCAAGAGGCTGCCGTGGCTGTGTCCGAGGCTGACCGGGATCTCCTCGTCGCCGCCGCATGGCTGCACGACATCGGCTACGCACCCGAGCTGCGTGACACCGGGTTCCATCCCCTCGACGGTGCCCGCCACCTGGAAACGCTGGGTGCGCCGGCGCGCCTCGTGCGGCTGGTCGCCCACCACTCCGGGGCCGCCTATGAAGCAGAGCAGCGCGGTCTCTCGGCAGAGCTGGCCGTCTACGAGCGGGAGGACTCCCCCGTCCTCGACGCACTGATCTTCGCCGACATGACGACCGGCCCCGCCGGGCAGTCCTTCGCGTTCGACACCCGGATCGACGAAATCCTGGTCCGCTATGAGCCGGGCAGCGAGGTGCACAACGCGATCAGCAAGGCGCGTCCGTACCTCCAGGCCGCCGTCGAGCGAACCGTCGACCGCATGGCCGCTCAGCCGATGTAGGGCTCGGTCCGGCCGGCCAATCCGTGGTCGATCCGCATGCGCATCGACGGGTGGATGGTCAGCTCGTCCAGCCTGCTCGGATCGACGAACGCGACTTCCTTGCTCTCGCTGCTCGTCCGCAGCTGGCCGCCGACGATGCGCGCGTGGAAGCAGATGGAGAACTGCTGGCGAACCTCGCCGTCGTCGTATGCCATGACGTGCCCGGGGTTGGTGTAGATCCCGACCAGACCGGTGACCTCGACGTCGAACCCTGTCTCTTCCTTGGTCTCGCGTACCGCCGCGTCGGGAGCTGACTCGCCCAGGTCGATGCCGCCCCCGGGCAGAGCCCACAGGTCGTTGTCGGTCTTGTGGATCAGCAGGACCTTCCCGGCCTCGTTGCGGGCCACGGCGGTCACAGAGGGAACGAGGCTGTTCGCCTTCGGGGCGTTCGGATCGTTGAAGTAGTCGACGCGTGCCATGCGTTCAGCGTCGCACGCCGGGAGCCTGTTACGCCGCCCGGCCCTGCTCCCATGCGTAGTCGAAGCTCCGCATGTAGTGCCGGAACGTCCGCGCTCCCGGCAGGTACTTGAAGTGCATCACCGGGTTCTGTCCTGCGGGAGCTCCCAGGACGTGGGGGTTCACCAGCACGTCGTCGTCGAACCGGTAGATCGAGTTGTAGAGGATCGTGTCGTGCAACCGGATCTCAACGCCGGGCGTCGACATGGCGGGCTGCAAGTACCGGCGAGTGATCCGCGCTCGCGCCGCCAGGTCGTCGCCGATCCCTTCCTCTGCGCCACGCTGGCGCACAGCCGCGGACTCCGGGTCGCCCAGCAGGATGCGGACCTGGGCGCCGGCCTTCGCCTTCTCGGCCAACTGGTCCGGCAGGTCCGGGTGGCTGTCGAAGAGGAACAGTCCCGCGTACACCAGGATGTCGACCTGGTCCGTCGCCTTCTCGATCAGGGAGGACCAGAGCGGGACAGGGACCGCACCGCGGTGTGGGTAGTACGTGATCAGCTCCGATGCGCTCGCCTTCTCGGCCTGCTTCTCGACTGACGGCCAGATGTAGACCTCATCGGCCCCGAGGAAGTTCGCGGTCTTCCAACGGTGCCCCCGGTGAGGAGTCCGGTTCGTGGTGATCCAGCGCTCGACGGTCTTGGGGTCGACCCCGACGTGTTCGGCGACGGACTGGATCGTCTCGCCCTTCGCTGAAATCGCTGCGCGCAGACGCTCGTTCGCCATGACGTGCCCTTCCTCGGGACCCGTAGGGACGTTTTGACGGTATCTCAGACGTCCCTAAACGTCCAGACGGGCCGTGATGTGTCCACCCCCTCTCGCGGTCTCCTGGTCTCACCGACGGGACGTCGGGCAAGAACCCACCACAGCAGGAGAAAAGACGATGCGTCAGATCCCCGTGGACACCTCCGCCGCGACCGTGATGGTTGCCAAGCCCCCGCAGCCCAAGGTGAAGGACCGTCGTACCGGCGAGCTCGCCACCGACGTCGAGACCGGCGCGAAGCTGATGACCGTCGACGTGATGTTCGCGGCCAATGACGAGGTGGAGATCCTGTCCATCACCGTCCCCGAGCCGGGCATCTCAGGTGAGCTGGCCATGGGCACCCCGGTCGCGCTCACAGGCCTGATCGCCCGGCCGTGGGAGAACGACTTCAACGGGCAGAAGCGGCACGGCATCGCCTTCCGCGCCGTCGCGGTCACATCCCTGGTCGCCGCTGCCGCGAACTCCAAGGCGGCCTGATCATGACCGGCTTCACGGTCGCTCTGGTGCTGGTCGTCGCCGCTGCGGGTCTCCTGCGGTGGCGGCGCCCCGCCTGGTACTGGATGACCTTCGGCGTCACCCTGGCCAGCCTGCGGGTCCTGGTCCGCTACGCCTCGGTCATGGACGCCTGCGGCCTGACGGTCCCGCCCTCGCGCTGGCGCCTGAACCTGGCGCGCCTCACCAACCGGCCCGTACCGGACTCCCGCCCGCCACGCATCCTGCGCTTCCGCCCGACCCGGACCGGCCTGGTCCTCCGGCTGGGCCTGCGCCCCGGCCAGGACGCCTTCGACGTCACCGCCGCCACGGACCGGCTCCGCCACTCCTTCTCCATGTACGGGGTCACCTCACGTGAAGTGCGCTCGGGTGTCGTAGAAGTGCGGATGACCGGCTACGACGTCCTCAAGCGGGTGCAGATGCCCGCCAAAGTCGACACCCGCCCCATGCGCGTCCCCGTCGCCCTACGCGAAGACGGCTCAGTGCACTACCGCGACTACCGGGCTGTTCCACACGCACTCACCCTCGGCGCCACGGAGTCGGGCAAGTCTGTCTACCAGCGCAACCTGGTCGCCGGGCTCGCCCCGATGGACGTCGCCCTGGTCGGCATCGACTGCAAACAGGGAGTCGAACTGTTCCCGCTGGCCCGCCGCTTCTCCGCCCTCGCTGACAACCCCGACACCGCTCTGGAGCTCCTGGAAGCGCTCGTGTCCCGCATGGAAGGGGTCTACCAACTCATCCGGGCCGAGCAGCGCATCACCGCTGCCGTGCCGGATGCGGAGATAGCCGCCGACATCTGGGACCTGCCCGAACATCTGCGGCCGGTGCCGGTCGTGGTCCTGGTCGACGAGGTCGCCGAACTCGCCCTGTTCGCCAGCAAGGACGAGGAGAAGCGGCGCGACCGCATCATCACCGCCCTGGTCCGCCTCGCCCAGCTCGGCCGCGCGGCCGGCATCTATCTGGAGATCTGCGGGCAGCGCTTCGGCTCCGAACTCGGCAAGGGCATCACGATGCTCCGCGCCCAGCTCACCGGCCGTACCGCCCACCGCGTCAATGACGAGACCTCGGCGAACATGGCCTTCGGTGACATCTCTCCGGACGCTGTCCTGGCCGCCATCCAGATTCCGGCCGAACTGCGCGGCCTTGCTGTTGCCGGGGACTCCACCGGTGGCTGGCACCGTATCCGCGCTCCCCACACCTCCCTGCGCCAAGCCGTGAACATCTGCAACCGGCACGCCGATCGCACCCCGGTCCTGCCTGAACTGGTGCCTTTCCGGCCTGAGGTGATCGGCTCCTCTGAGGCCCCGGTGCCGCTGTCGAAGACGGCTCCCGTCACGGCCTAACCCTCCCGCCCCACGGTCGGCGCGACCGCCTTCGCGCCAGGTCCCTACCCCCGCCATGCCTCATGAAGGGAGGAAGCCCCCCATGTGCCCGAACTGCGAGGACTTCGCCCGCACCGTGCTCATGCTCGGCCAGCTCGCCCTCTACGGCGACTCCGCTGGAGCCGATCAGGACTTCATTGAGATCGTCGGCACGTCGCTGGCGGCCTCGCTGCCCGAGCCGCCGCCGGGGACGTTCCCGCCCGGCTACGACCCCAACAGCGGCCCGCCCTACCCCGGGGAGGGATCCTGATGGCCTGGCCCGCCCTGCGCGTCGACGCGGTCCTGGTCCAAGCCGTCATCGCCGGAGCTCTCTCCTTCGCCCACCTGCACGACCTGGCCGCCGCTGCCGGACAGACCGGCTGGAAGGCCTGGGCGTACCCGGTCTCCGTGGACCTGCTCCTGGTCGCCGCCTGGCGACGGCTCCGCAGCGAGGGCCCGTCCCGGCTGGCCTGGTGCTGGTTCCTGATCGCACTGGTCGCCTCGCTCGGCGCCAACGTGGCCACCGCCGGATTCCTGAACCTGGCCAACCCGCCCGCCCTGCTCCGCCTCGGCGTCGCCGGATGGCCCGCCCTCGCCTTCCTCGGCGGCACCCTCTTGGCCCACTCCGCCGCGGACCGGATGCCGGATCCGCCGGCACCCGCGACACCGGCCCCCGAACCCCAGACAGAGCCCGAACCGGCTCCGGCTCCCGAGCGCGAGGCCGTCACAGCGGAGGACGACATCCCCGCTCTGCCGGTCCCTCCTCCGGCGCCTACCCCGGCTTCGACTCCGGCCGTGCCCGTCCCGGCCGCCCTGGTCGATCACGCCCGCAAGGTCGCCGAAGCGCACCAGGCCCGTACCGGCTCGCCCATCGACACCGACACCCTTCGCACCCGGCTCGGCGTCCCGCCCCAGCTCGCCGACGCCATCGCCGCCCAACTCGCCTGACCCGGGAGGAGACCACCGCCATGCCTGCCCGCGACCACTTCCACTCCGTGATGAGCATCGGCCCGGTACAGATCGGCACCCACCGCGACCGTCACGGCCGGACCAAGCACGCGGCCGTGTGCACCGCCGACCGGTGCGGCTGGTCCGCCGACTACACCAGCCAGTCGGCCGCCCAGCTCGCCGCCCGCACCCACCGCTGCAAGGCCCGCTAGGAGACGCCATGCAGGTCCCGCTCTGGTTCGCCCTGCTCATCGTCGGCTGGCTCGGCGTCAAGCTCATCCGCCCGCCCTGGTGGCTCGTCGCCGTGCTGCTCCTTGGCGGCTACCTCCTCGCCGACAGCCTCTTCGCCCCCGTGATCGACACCGCCGTCAAGTAACCGTCCACGCAAGGGAGACCGACCATGCTCCGGCCCAAGATCCCTACCATGCCCACAGTCACCGGCCACGCCAACCCGCCCGCGGCCGTCACCGAGCAGACGTCCACAGTCCACCAGCCCGCGGCACCCGCTCCGGCCGCGCCGTCCCGCCCGACCATCCAGCTCACGCCCGGCAGCGTGCTCGCCCTCGTCGGCGGCGGCACCGCCGTGGTCTTGGTCGTCGGCGCCGTCCTCGTCTCCATGCTCCTCGCGGTCGCCATCACCGGCGTCTCCCTCGCCATCTGCGCCCTGGTGATCCGCTCCCTGGCCAACGCCGACGCCAAGCGCCGCTGACCGGCTCCCAGGGGCGACGCACAAGCCGCCAAGCACGCCGCCGCTCCTTGGACCGGGTTCCGCCAACCCAACCGCCCTCGCCAAGGGACAAAGACATGAACCTTCACATGGCCGCGAGCATCGTGCCGTTACTCGGCTGGGCCGTGCACGGCGGCATCCTCACCCGCCGCCTCGTCTCCGCCCGCCGTGACCCGCTCACCGGCCTCCTCACCCGCGCCGGATGGACCACCCGTGCCGAACACTGCATCCGCCGGCACCCGACCGCCGCCGTCCTCCTGGTCGACCTCGACCACTTCAAGACCCTCAACGACACCCACGGCCACGCCGCCGGAGACGCCGCCCTCGTGGAGACCGCCGCCCGGCTGCGCGCCTGGTGCGGACGCAACGGCACCGCCGGCCGTCTGGGCGGGGACGAGTTCGTCGCCGTGATCCGGGACCTGGCCGCCGTCGACCTCGACGCGTTGACCGCCGCACTTCACCGGCCGCTGTCCTACGGCGGGACGTTGCTCCCGCTGGCCGCCTCGGTCGGCGTCTGCCCCGTCGCGGAACTGGCGGTGCCGCTCCTCACGGACGCGCTCGCCGCCGCCGACGCAGCCATGTACGCGACCAAGGGCCGTACCCGCCGGGGCTCCCGCACCACTCGCTGAAGGGCCACCGGGTGGCGCACAAGCCGCCAAGCACGCCGCCACCCGGGGCCGTTCCTTCCAACCGCAATCGAAAGGAACCACCATCATGGCCCACCCCACCCCGCCGCGGGCGAGGATCTGCCCGGCCTGCGACGGCTTCGCCTCCGTCGCCGTCACCCTCGGCGGCCGCGACCACCGTGGCCACCTGCGCACCGTCACCGCCCACTGCCCGGCCTGCCAGGGCACCGGCACCGTCACCGCCCGCCGCTCTCCGGAGGGCGCCCGTGTCTGAGCAGCTGCTCGACCGTGCCACCCTCGGCGACCTGCTGAGGGTGGCTTCGGCCGATGACTACCACCGCTGGCACGAGCAGATCCGCCGCACCGGCGGCTGCGCCGACCCCATCCACCTGACCGGCTGGGTCCTGCTCAAGGACAAGACCACCGGCGAGACCCTGCACCACTACTCCACCGAGGGCGAACCCGGCGGACGGCTCCGCCTGGCCTGCGGAAACCGCCGTGCCTCCCGCTGCCCGTCCTGCGCCTGGACCTACGCGGGCGACACCTACCACCTCATCCGCGCCGGGCTCGCCGGGGACGACCGCCGCGACATCCCCGCCACCGTCCGCGACCATCCCCGCGTCTTCGCGACCTTCACCGCCCCTTCGTTCGGCCGCGTGCACAACCGGCCCGACCGGGGCGTCTGCCGCTGCGGCACCCGCCACGCCGCCGACGACCCCGCACTCGGCACGCCCCTCGCCCCGGAGACGTACGACTACGCGGGCGCCGTGCTGTTCAACAACCACGCCGGACAGCTCTGGCAGCGCTTCACCAACCGGCTCCGCCGGGAAGTCGCCGCACGCGCCGGCCTCTCACAGCGGGAACTGAAGGAAGCCGCCCGGCTTTCATACGGCAAGGTCGCAGAGTTCCAGAAGCGCGGCGCCCTGCACTTCCATGCTGTGATCCGCATCGACGGACCGGACGGCCCCGGCACCCCGCCGCCCGCCTGGGCCACGGTCGACCTCCTCACCGACGCGATCCGGGCTGCCGCCGCGCATTCCTACACCTCGGTCTCCGTCCCGGCCGCCGCCGACCAACCTGCCCGCACCTTCCGCTGGGGCCGACAGCTCGACGTCCGGCCGGTCAAGGCCTTCGGGGACGGCTCCGACATCACCGAACAGGCCGTCGCCTCCTACGTCGCCAAGTACGCCACGAAAGCCGCCGAGAACACCGGCACCCTCGACCGCCGCATCGGTGAACTCGCCGAACTCGACCGCCACGGCGTCCCCGACCACACCCGCCGTCTGATCGAAGCCTGCAAGCTGCTCGACCCGCTCTACCCGGACCGGCGCCTGTGGGCCTGGGCTCACATGCTCGGCTTCCGCGGCCACTTCTCCTCCAAGTCCCGCTGCTACTCGACCACCCTCGGCGCTCTCCGCCAGGCACGCGCCGACTACCGCGCCGCCCAGGAGCAGGCCGCCCTCGGCCTCAAGGACCAGGAGCCGGACACCGTCCTGGTCCTGGCCGACTGGCAGTACGCCGGTCACGGCCACACCCCCGGCGAATCCGTCCTGGCCGCCACCATCGCCCGCGACCTCCAGCTCAACCGCGAGACCGCCCGCGAAGCCCTGCAAGACCTGACCCTGGAAGGAGCCCCCGCATGACCGTCCGCACGCTTCCCGAGCGGTACCTGACCCCGGCCGACGTCGCCGAGCTGCTCGGTGTGCCCGTCGAGACCGTGTACCAGTGGCGTCGGAAGCGCACCGGCCCACGCGGCTTCCGAGTCGGCCGGCATCTGCGCTACGACCCCAACGACGTGCGCGCCTGGGTCGGCGCCCTCATGGAAGGGGCGGCGTAGTGGCTGGACACATTCAAGACCGCTGGTACAAGACCGAGGTCACCCCGGACGGAAAGACCCGCAAGGTCAAGACAGACCGCCACGGCACCGGCATGCGTTACCGCGCCCGCTACGTCGGCCCCGACGGGACCGAGAAGTCCAAGAGCTTCCCTGATGGCAAGAAGCGGCTCGCTGACCAGTGGCTCGCGCGTATCGAGGCGGACATGTCGCGTGGCCAGTACCTCGACCCCGAGGCTGGGAAGGCCACCTTTCAGCAGTACGCCACCGAGTGGCTGGCCGGGCAGACAACCGACCCGACGACTCGTGAGAACACAGAACGCCGCCTTCGGCTTCATGCCTTCCCGTACCTCGGGAGCCGTCCTCTCTCCTCGCTCCAGCCGTCCGACATCCGAGCCTGGATACGCAAGCTGGAGGAGACAGGGAGCGCTGGATCATCCCGTCGCGTGATCTTCGGGAACGTGTCGGCGGTGCTCGCTGCCGCAGTTGATGACGGCCGCCTTGCGCGCAACCCCTGTGGAGTGCGCTCGGTACGGCGCCCGAAGCCCGCGCCTGGTCGTGTAGCTCCGTGGTCCGCAGAGCGCGTGTTCTCCGTGCGGCGGGGGCTGCCCGACCGCTTCCGGGCCATGGTCGACGTCGGGGCTGGATGCGGGCTTCGGCAAGGGGAGATCTTCGGGTTGGCCGTCGACGAGGTGGATCCACTGTCCGGCGTTCTGCACGTCACCCAACAGGTCAAGGTCGTGGAACGGAAGCTGGTCTTCGCTCCGCCGAAGAACGGCAAGCTCCGCGATGTGCCGCTGCCGGACTCGGTCGCCTTTGCGCTCGCCGAGCACATGACGGCCTTCCCGCCGGCCGAAGTCACGCTGCCCTGGATGCGCCCCGACGGAGAGCCGGTGACCAGGCTTTTGTACTTCACGGGTGCTGAGGGCGGGGCGGTCTGGCGCAACGCCTTCAACGTGCACGCCTGGAAGCCTGCGCTCGCCGCGGCCGGAGTGATTCCCAAGCCCGGGCCGGGGGAGCGGTACAAGGAAGCCCGCGAAGACGGCATGCACGCGCTACGGCACTTCTACGCTTCGGTGCTCCTCGACTCCGGGGAGAGCATCAAGGCCCTGAGCGCCTACCTCGGCCATGCCGACGCCGGGTTCACGCTCCGCACCTACACCCACCTCATGCCGAGCAGCGAGACGCGCACGCGGAGGGCCGTCGACGAGATGTACCGGACGGCCCGCGAGGGCCCGACGGCCCCCTGACGGCCCACACCTTCTGCACCCGCCCCTGATCATCGGGAAACCGCTGGTCAGGGGCATTCTCGTACTATCCGTGGACTAGTTTAACTAGAACTGATATCAGTTCTGAAACAGTGTCAGAAACGACGGACGCGGTGCGGAGCGGCGGGAGGCAGTCGGCCATGACCGAGCTCGTGGAACACGGACAGCTGTTCATCGGCGGGGAGTTGACCGACCCGCTGGGCCGGGACGTCATCGAGGTGATCTCGCCGCACACCGAGGAGGTCATCGGCCGGGTGCCGCACGCGTCCCGGGCGGACGTCGACCGGGCCGTGGCCGTCGCGCGCCGCGCCTTCGACGAGGGGTCCTGGCCCCGGGCCACGTTGGAGGAGCGGATCGAGGTCGTCGCCCGCATCAAGGACGGGATCGCCGCCCGGCACGAGGAGATCGCCCGGGTGATCTCCGCGGAGAACGGCTCCCCGTACTCCTGGAGCGTCCTCGCCCAGGCGCTCGGCGCGATGATGGTGTGGGACGCGGCGATCCGGGTCGCCCGGGACTTCACCCACGAGGAACGCCGGGACGGTGCGCTGGGCCCGATCCTGGTCCGGCGGGAACCGGTGGGCGTGGTCGCCGCCGTCGTGCCCTGGAACGTGCCGCAGTTCGTCGCCGCCGCCAAGCTGGCGCCCGCACTGCTGGCCGGCTGCACGGTCGTCCTCAAGCCGTCCCCGGAGGCACCGCTGGACGCCTACCTGCTCGGCGAGATCGCCCGCGGGGCCGGCCTGCCCGAAGGCGTGCTGTCCATCGTCCCCGCCGACCGCGAGGTCAGCGAGTACCTGGTCGGCCACCCCGGCGTCGACAAGGTCTCCTTCACCGGCTCGGTCGCGGCCGGCAAGCGCGTGATGGAGGTCGCCGCCCGCAACCTCACCCGGGTCACCCTGGAACTGGGCGGCAAGTCGGCGGCCCTGGTGCTGCCGGACGCGGACCTGGAGACGGCCGTCTCCGGGATCGTCCCGGCGGCCTGGATGAACAACGGGCAGGCCTGCGTGGCCCAGACCCGCATCCTCGTCCCGCGCGCCCGCTACGCCGACTTCGCCGACGCCTTCACGCAGGCGGCGCGCACCCTCGTGGTCGGGGACCCGCTCGACCCGGCCACCCAGGTCGGCCCGCTGGTCGCCCGGCGCCAGCAGCGGCGGAACCTGGACTACATCCGCATCGGCCAGGAGGAGGGCGCCAAGGTCCTCACCGGCGGCGGCCGCCCGGACGGGCTCGAACGCGGCTGGTACGTCGAGCCCACCCTCTTCGGTGACGTCGACAACGCCATGCGCATCGCCCGCGAGGAGATCTTCGGCCCGGTCGTCTGCCTGATCCCGTACGGCGACGAGGCCCAGGCCGTGGAGATCGCCAACGACTCCGAGTACGGCCTGTCCGGCAGCGTGTGGACGGCCGACACCGAGCACGGCGTCGACATCGCCCGGCAGGTCCGCACCGGCACCTACTCCGTCAACACCTTCAGCCTCGACATGCTCGGCCCGTTCGGCGGCTACAAGAACTCGGGCCTGGGGCGGGAGTTCGGCCCGGAGGGGTACGGCGCGTACCTGGAGCACAAGATGATCCACCTCCCGGCGGGGGCGTAGCCGATGGGCGACCGCTGGCACATCGAGGTCGACCGGTCGCTCTGCATCGGCTCGGCCCAGTGCCTCCACCACGCCCCGGCCGGCTTCCACCTCGACGCCGCCCGCCAGTCCCACCCGTCCGCCCCGGACGCCCCCGCCAACGAACAGGTCCTGGCGGCAGCCGAGAACTGCCCGGTGGAAGCCATCCTGATCACCCTGAGCGACAACGGGGAGGCGGTGTTCCCGCCGGAGGAGTAGACACCGGAGCGGCTTCCTCACCCCCCCGGGCACGGTGTTGGGAAATGGTGAGAATTGCCCGGTTCCGTCATGGGTGAGTCGTTCTATCCTGAAAACAGCCTACGAGACGAGTGAGGGAGCCCCACCGGTGTAGCCGACTTCGGCGTGACGCTCAGGCATCCGCCCGGGCCGACGGCGGCGGTAGGGCTGAGAGGCCGGAAGGCAGCAGTCGGGCCGAACGGCGACCCCCATCACCTGATCCGGACCATACCGGCGAAGGGAACCCGTCTCGTAGGTCTTCCCGTGTGGGTCTCCGTGCGTGTCACGGGCCGCGCCAGGCCCGCTCCACGCGCTCGAAGCGTTCGGTGTGGGCACCCGGTGGGAGGGCCGCGCGCAGGCGGGGGAGGTCCGAGGGGCGCAGGAGGCCGAAGGCCGTCGGCGGCAGCGCGGCGAGGATCTCCGCCGTGTGGGCGGCCAGCCAGTCGTCCAGACCCAGCTCCGCCGCGTGGCGCAACAGGTCCACGAGGGCCGCGGGGTGCGTGGTGCCGACCACGGGCAGGTCCAGGCTCGCCAGCAGGTGGTCCAGGTGCTGGGCGGCGGCCGTGCCGGTCAGGGGGCCCGACCAGTACCACGTGTGCGTGGAGTGGCTCAGGCGGGTGATCTCCAGGAGGGACCGCAGGGGCGACGGAGCGTCCCGGGGGAGGGGCGGGGGCGGTATGGCCTGCGCGTCGGCCAGGCTCGGGCTCCCTCGGTCGACGGCGTGGGCCAGGCACTCCAGGAACGCGCGCTCCATGCGTTCCGTGAGGCGTATCCCGCCCTCGCTCAGCACGTGCCGCAGCAGGTTGAGGACGGACGCGAGAGCCTCGTCCGGCAGGGCGGGCGCGTCGTGGGCGAGCTGGCGCAGGACGGCTTCGAGGTAGGCGGTGCGTTCGTCCCCCTCCGGCACCAGCGCGTGGTGCAGGCAGTCGAGGTACATGTCGGGCAGTTCCCCGGGCTCGTAGACGTCGCGGGTCAGCAGGGCGAGCAGCGGCTGCAGCGCCGACCGGTGTCCCGTGCCCGCGAAGTCGGCGGTGTGGGACTGCGTGGTCGGGAACTGGAGCAGCACGGGATAGCCGATGTGCACCAGGCGCTCGATGTCGCGGTCGCCGACGAACGAGACCCGCCTGATCAGTTGCGTGACGTGCTGCGCGGAGGCCGGCCACCGGTCCAGCTCGGGCGACAGGGGTCTGGTCCGGTGGGGTGGGTTTGTGCCGATCGACCAGTTGAGCACATGGTCGGCGAGCGGAGCCGGACGCATGCTGATCCTCACGTCCCGCCGCTGCCCGCTCCGTTTCCCCGGATCGGGCGGCCAGCAGCGTTCGACATGGAGCGTCGAGGTCAGCGCGGTCCAGGACTCCCTGGTCAACTGCCCCTGCCACTGCAGCGCGTGCCGCCGCCACCCGTCCGCCGCGTCCTCGTCCTCGTCGGCGAGCTGCGCGCCGAGTACCGCTTCCGCCGCCAGTACGGCGAGCAGGACGAGGTTCACCTCGTGGACGGCGTCCCGGTACGCCCTGCGCAACCGCACCGGCGCGTACGCGACGGGCGTGCGGTGTGCACCGTCCCAGCCGGCGGCGCGGAACAGGTCGAGCAGCACCGGGACCAGGACGGTTCGGGCGCGCTCCGCCGGCCATGCCGCGAGCATGTCCCCCAGGTTCTGCACGAGTTGCGCCCGGTCGGTGAGCGGGGCGAAGGACAGCAGCGCGTACAACTCGCCGTCGTCCTTCGGTGTCCGGTCCGCGACGAGCCGGTGCAGCGCCTGCTCGACCAGCCGGGCGGCCAGGTGTTCGCCGAAGGTCGCGTGCATGAACTCGTAGCTGCGCAGCCGCTCCTCGGTGACGACGGCCTGCGCTTCGTGGACGAAGAAGAAGCGGCCGAACAGCAGGCCCGAACCGTCGTCCGCCGCACCGGCGGCCGCGGCGCCGAGTGCCCGCAGGTCCCGGTCGGCGTCCTCGCCGCTGATCGCCTGGGCACCCCGGTGGAACATCGACAGGGCCACCACGGACAGCCGGTGCAGTTCACGGTCGACGGCGGCGGTCACCTCGGCCGGGGACAGCGGGCCGTCCTTGTCGACCTGGCGGCGGACGAACTCCCGCAACAGCCGGTCGTACAACTGCGTGCGGTTGATGTCCTCGTCCCCCAGCAGGCGCAGGGCGTGGCCGGTGGAGTCGTACAGTGCCAGCATGAGCAGGAGCAGTGGCTGCGCGGCCAGTTCCCGGTGGGGGAGGACGACTTCGAGGGTCAGCGGCAGCTGGGCGTGCCGGGCGAAGTGATCCCGGTTGGTGGCGTTCCAGACGGCCAGCCACCGTTCGATCTCCGGTTCGTCGAAGGGTTCGAGGCGGATCACCTGACTGGTGCGCGGAATGTCCGCGCGGTCGGCGACCACCGTGCGGCTCGTCACGATCACGATCAGCGGGCGGCCGAGCCCCGCCTCGCGCGTCTGGAAGTCCTTGATCTCGTGCAGGTAGCCCCACTGCCGCCCGTGACCGAGCTTGTGCGCGCCGGCCTGGAGCAGTTCGTCGAAGCCGTCGAGCAGGACCACGGGCAGCGGGCCGCCGGGCTCCTGGTCGTACCAGTCCGGCCAGCTCGTGTCCCGCCCCGTGCTCCGCTTCAGCGCGTGTTCCAGCTGGGTCTGCACGTCCGTCTCCGCCGGTGTGTGCCGCAACTCCACGCGCAGGGCGCGGAACTCACCGGCGGGGAGCCGGGCCGCCAGCAGCTTCGTGAGCAGGGACTTGCCGGAGCCTGGGTGGCCGAGCACGAGGAGCGGCGCCAGCAGGGCGGGGAGGCCGAGGACGTGGGCGGCGAGGAACCGCTCGATGTCGTCGTACAGGGGCTGACCGCCCCACCACTTGTCCGAGGCGGCCCGTTCGCCCGGGTGCGGACGTGCGCGCCGGTAGCGCGGGGTGACGTAGCCGTCCGCCAGGCTGGGCAGCCGCGGACCCGGGGCGTCGATGGACGCGATCGGGGCCCGGAGCAGCGCTCCCACGGGCGCGAAGGCCCCCGGCCGGCCGGAGAACTCCGACAGGAGGTCACCGAGTCCGGCCAGCCCCAGGGGAGCGGATCCGCCCGCCGGGCCGGCCTCCACGGCTGAGGGAGTGCCCGCCACCAGCGTGAACTCGGGGCAGGCACCGGCCAGTGCGGCCGCCAGGCGCTGGTACTCGGTGGTGATGCGCGAGGCCCGGTCGGCCTCGATGGTGACCCTGAAGGGCGCGAGCGGGGACTCATGGGTGGCGTGGGACCCGTCCGCCAGGTCCCGGATCAGCGGGAAGGGGTCGGCGGCAGCCGTGGACCTCGCCACGGCGGCGGCCACCAGCACCACCCGCGCGGCCTGGATGAGCGCGGCGCGCTCGACACCCCGGGCCGCTCGTACGCGCGCCGGGAGGTGGCGCAGAAGGCCGGCCAGGGCGTGCGGCTCTCTCCGGTCGCCCCGTGGCGGGGTCATCAGCGTGTCCATCGCGGCCGACGACTGCTTGCGGTCCCCGGCCAGTAACCGTACCGCCTCCCCGACGCCCATCTCGACGCAGTCCGTCGCGCGGACGTGGTGCGCGGGCACCGGCGCCACGGGGTCGGGACCCGGCTCGCCCCGCTCGCGCGCCGCCTCCGCCGTCCGTTCCAGTTCCGCGTGCCGGCTTTTCCAGTACCCGGTGTCGAGGCTCATCCCCACCGGCGGCGCCTTGGAGCCGTGCCGCTCGGCGCACAGGCCCACGATCTTCCGCACGACGTCCCAGTCCGGGACCCTCCGCCGCCGCCCGTTGAGCAGCTCCGAGACCGTACTGGTGCTGCGCAGTCCGAGGGCGTCGGCGATCTCCCCCTGCGCCACACGGCACTTGCGGACCAGGAGGCGCAGCTCGGCGCAGAAGTCCGCGACGGGACCCGCCGGTGGTGCGGTCAACTCCCCACCCCTTCGGTGCGATGCGGTGGATGTCTCCGAAGGGTACGGCCCGACCTGCGGGTTTCGCCGGGAGTTCGGGGGGATTCGGCGTGCGGCCGGGACGGAGCGCGAGGGGGCGACGGTCGTCGTGCACGTCGTCGGCCGTTCGTCCGGAGGGAACGTCATGACCTTTCAGCTGCCGGGTGCCGCCCAGCCGCCCGTCCTGCTCGCCGCGCTCGTCTTCCTCGCCGTCTACGCCGGCGTCGTGCTGCCCGCCGTGTGGTCCCGCCGGCCGGCCCGGCGTACCGCGGCGCTCAGGGTGCTCGACCGGCTCCTGGGGGCACCGCGGCACCGACGGCGACGGTGATCGACCGCGCGGGCCGGCTCCGTGGGACCGGTCAGGGGCGGTCGGCCGGTTCCGTCAGGGTGATCAGGCGGCAGACCGTTTCGATGTCTATCTTGACCTGGGCGATGGAGGCGCGGCCCGAGAGCCAGGTGATGAGGGCCGAGTGCCAGGTGTGTTCGATGACCCGGACCGCGGAGAGCTGCTCGGGGGTGGGGTCCGCCAGGCCCATCGCGTCCAGGATGATCGCGGTGGTCTGGCGGGAGACCTGGTCGACCTCCGGCGAGACGCTGCGGTCCGCGAAGGTGAGGGCGCGGACCATCGCGTCGGCCAGGTGCGGCTCGCGCTGGAGGGCGCGGAAGGCCCGCATCAGGGTCTCCGCGACACGCCCGGCGGCCGTGTCACCCGCCGGCGGCTTCTTGCGCAGGGTGCCGTGCATGTGCTCCAGCTGGTCCTGCATCGTGGCGACCAGCAGGTGCACCTTGGACGGGAAGTAGCGGTACAGCGTGCCGAGGGCCACCTGGGAGGACTCGGCGACCTCGCGCATCTGCACCGCGTCGAACCCGCCCCGGCTGGCCAGCTGCGCGCTGGCGTGCAGGATCCGGCGCCGGCGGGCCTCCTGCCGCTCGGTGAGGGGTGACGAGGCCGGACGCGAGGAGCTGGCTTCCGCAGGCATGGGTCCCGTTCCGTGACAGTCGGTGAGGGTGTCGGCAGGGCTCGTGATCACACCGGCCGGCAGGGCCGCGCGCCGTGGCGTGAATCACCTGATCCACTGCTCACAGCGCTCCTACCTGCCGGTAGATTCAGAGCCTCTTGAACGATCAAGTCTGAAACTTGTTCTAGATTAGCGTCCCGTCGTAGTCTCGCGGGACAGTGCAGGCAGAAGGGGGCACGGAGTGACCGCTGAGGCCCGGGAAGCGAGCCTCCAGGAGGACCCCGCGTCCGACGGCGAGCGACCGCTCGACATCGCGCTCCTCACCTACAAGGGGAACCCGTTCTGCGGCGGCCAGGGTGTCTACGTACGACACCTCTCGCGCGAGCTGGCCCGGCTCGGCCACCGTGTCGAGGTCATCGGCTCGCAGCCGTACCCCGTCCTCGACGAGGGCCACCCCGGCCTCACCCTCACCGAGCTGCCCAGCCTCGACCTCTACCGCCAGCCCGACCCCTTCCGCACCCCGGGGCGGGACGAGTACCGGGACTGGATCGACGCCCTGGAGGTCGGGACCATGTGGACCGGCGGCTTCCCCGAGCCGCTGACCTTCTCGCTGCGCGCCCGCAGGCACCTGCGCGCCCGGCGCGGCGCGTTCGACGTCGTCCACGACAACCAGACCCTCGGCTACGGCCTGCTGGGCGACATCGGCGCCCCCCTGGTCACCACGATCCACCACCCCATCACCGTGGACCGGCAGTTGGAGCTGGACGCCGCCGGCACCTGGCAGCGCCGCTACTCGGTGCGCCGCTGGTACGCCTTCACCCGCATGCAGAAGCGCGTCGCCCGCCGGCTGCCCTCGGTCCTCACCGTCTCCGGCAGCTCCCGCCAGGAGATCGTGGACCACCTCGGCGTCCGCGACGACCGCGTCCACGTCGTCTACATCGGCGCCGACACCGACCTGTTCGCGCCGAATCCGGCCGTCCCCGAGGTGCCGGGCCGGATCGTCACCACCTCCAGCGCCGACGTGCCGCTGAAGGGGCTGGTGTTCCTCGTGGAGGCGCTCGCCAAGGTGCGCGCCGAGCACCCGGCCGCGCACCTCGTCGTCGTCGGCAAGCGCCCGCAGGAGGGCCCGGTCGCCCAGGCCGTCGAGCGGTACGGCCTCGAAGGCGCCGTCGACTTCGTCAAGGGCATCTCCGACGCCGAACTGGTCGACCTGATCCGCTCCGCCGAGGCGGCCTGCGTGCCCTCCCTGTACGAGGGCTTCTCGCTGCCCGCCGCCGAGGCCATGGCCACCGGCACCCCGCTGCTCGCCACCACCGGCGGCGCGATCCCCGAGGTCGCCGGACCGGACGGGGAGACCTGTCTGGCCGTACCGCCCGGCGACGCGGGGGCGCTGGCCACCGGGCTGAGCCGGCTGCTCGGCGACCCGGAGCTGCGCGTGCGGCTCGGGCGGGCGGGCCGCGAGCGGGTGTTGCGCAACTTCACCTGGGCCCGCGCCGCCGAGGGCACCGTCGCCCACTACCGCGAGGCCATCGCCCGCTCCGCGGGCCCCCGGCGCACCGAGGCGCCGTCACCGGACCGGGCACCCGCCCGGACCACCGGCCGCTCCGCGGCCCCGGCAAGTGTTGCAGGCGTCTCCTCCGAAAGCAGGGCCACGTGCTGACCGTCGACTTCTCCCGGTTCCCGCTCGCCCCCGGCGACCGTGTCCTGGACCTCGGCTGCGGAGCCGGCCGGCACGCCTTCGAGTGCTACCGGCGCGGCGCCCAGGTGGTGGCGCTGGACCAGAACGGCGAGGAGATCCGCGAGGTCGCCAAGTGGTTCGCGGCGATGAAGGAGGCCGGCGAGGCGCCGGAGGGCGCCACCGCCACCGCGATGGAGGGCGACGCGCTGGCCCTGCCCTTCCCCGACGAGTCCTTCGACGTCGTCATCATCTCCGAGGTGATGGAGCACATCCCCGACGACAAGGGCGTCCTCGCGGAGATGGTCCGCGTGCTCAGGCCCGGCGGCCGCATCGCGGTCACCGTGCCCCGCTACGGCCCCGAGAAGGTCTGCTGGGCGCTGTCCGACGCCTACCACGAGGTCGAGGGCGGCCACATCCGCATCTACCGTGCCGACGAGCTGGTGGCGAAGGTCCGCGAGGCCGGCCTGAAGCCGTACGGCACCCACCACGCGCACGCGCTGCACTCGCCGTACTGGTGGCTGAAGTGCGCGTTCGGCGTCGACAACGACAAGGCGCTGCCGGTGCGGGCGTACCACAAGCTGCTGGTCTGGGACATCATGAAGAAGCCGCTCGCCACCCGGCTCGCCGAGCAGGCGCTGAACCCGCTGATCGGCAAGAGCTTCGTGGTCTACGCGACCAAGCCGCACCTGCCCCGGCTCGCCGACACCGACGGGGTGGCCGCCCCGTGACCACTCCCCGGACAGAACACCTCGTCCTGCCCGGGGTCCTCACCGCCGAGCAGGCCGCCGCGACCGTCCGCGGCATCCTCGCCGTGCAGCGGGAGGACGGCGCGATCCCGTGGTTCCGCGGGCACCACCTCGACCCGTGGGACCACACCGAGGCCGCCATGGCCCTGGACGCGGCCGGCGAACACGAGGCCGCCGAGCGGGCCTACGACTGGCTCGCCCGGCACCAGAACGAGGACGGCTCCTGGTACGCCGCCTACGCCGACGGCGCCCACGACGACGTCACCGACCGCGCCCGCGAGTCCAACTTCGTCGCCTACATAGCCGTCGGCGTCTGGCACCACTACCTCTCCACGGGCGACGACACCTTCCTGGACCGGATGTGGCCGTGCGTCTACGCGGCCGTCGAGTGGGTGCTGCGCCTCCAGCAGGCGGGCGGGCAGATCGGCTGGCGCCGCGGGGACGACGGCACCCCCACCGCCGACGCCCTGCTCACCGGCAGTTCCTCCATCCACCACGCCCTGCGCTGTGCCCTCGCCATCGCCGAGGAACGCGAGGAGCCCCAGCCGGACTGGGAGTTGGCGGCCGGTGCGCTGCGGCACGCGATCCGCCGCCACCCCGAGCGCTTCCTGGACAAGGACCGCTACTCGATGGACTGGTACTACCCGGTCCTCGGCGGCGCGCTCACCGGAGCGGAGGCCAAGGCCCGCATCGAGGCGGACTGGGACCGGTTCGTCGTCCCCGGGCTCGGCGTGCGCTGCGTGGTGCCCAACCCGTGGGTGACCGGCGGCGAGTCCGCCGAACTGGCCCTGGCCCTGTGGGCGATGGGCGAGTCCGACCGCGCCCTGGAGATCCTCCAGTCCATCCAGCACCTGCGGGACCCGGAGAGCGGCCTGTACTGGACGGGCTACGTGTTCGAGGACGCCGCGATCTGGCCCCGCGAGCTGACCACCTGGACGGCGGGCTCCCTGCTGCTGGCCGTGGCCGCACTGGGCGGCCACGACGCCACGTGCGCGGTGTTCGGCGGCGACCACCTGCCGACGGGGCTCGATCCCGACTGCTGCCGCTGAGCCGTCAGTGCCGGTGCATCCGGTTGGCTATGGCGTGGCCCACGAACAGGTAGACCACGGCGGCCAGACCGTATCCGGCGACCACCCGCGCCCACGCCTCGTCGAAGGTGAACAGGTCGTGCGACCACCCGGCCAGCCAGGAGGCCGCGTCATGGACGAACTGGACCAGGCTGTTGGCCCGGTTCGCGTCCAGCAGGTACATCAGGATCCACAGGCCGAGTATCAGCGCCATGATGTCGGCGACGACGGCGATGACCGTCCCGGCCTGATTCGCACCGTTGCGATATCGAGGGGACATACCCTCCGGATTGCCGGGCGACGGCCCGTGAAACCCCGGACACGGCCCGGAGACGACCCGGATCGCACCCGGACGGCGTCCCCCGGGTGGCGGACGCGGCGGGTTCGGGTGAGGCTGCCGGAGGAAGCAGACCGCTCGGGGAGGACACGTCCGGAGGACCTCGTGCCCGTACCGATACGGCGCCTCGTCGTGGCGCTCACCCTGTGCTGTGCTCTGGTGGCCGGTGCCACGGCCTGCGGCGGTGAGCAGGCGAACAGTTCCAGGACCAGCACGAAGAGCAGTGCCCAGCCAAGCGGGGAGGTGCGGGCCGAGCCCGCCGCCGACACCCCCAGCCCGTCCACGTCCGCGGAGAAGCGCAAGTTCGCCAAGACCCGTTTCGTGGTGGACGCGGGCCTCGCCGCCGGAGCGACCTACCAGTGGATCGTGAAGCCCTGGAAGGCCGGCAAGTTCAAGAAGGGCGCCAAGGGCCGCAAAGTGGCCCTGGTCAAGGCCGGCCTGGCCGGCGCCTTCACCTACAACCGGCTCAAGGCTGCCCAGAAGAACGCCCAGGCCGACCCGACCCTGGCCAAGGCGCTGGCGCCGCTCAGCGCCGGCATCGCGGCCCTGAAGGACCTGCCGTCCAAGCTGCGCAAGGGTGACGGGAACGCGGCGGGCATGTTCGACGACGTCATCGGCAACGTCAAGGACGCGGGGAAGAGCGCGGGAGCCCCGGTCAAGGACAAGGTGCCGACCGCGTCCCAGCTGGCCAAGGGCTAGAAGCCTGGGAGCCTAGGAGTTCAGCTCCGCCAGCACCCGCAGGCTGTGCGGGTCCGGTGACAGGGCCAGCAGGTCCGTCACCGGGCCCGCGCGCCACGACTGAAGGCGTTCGGCGATGCGTTCGCGCGGGCCGACGAGGGAGATCTCGTCGGCGAAGGCGTCCGGCACGGCCAGCACGGCCTCCTCCCGGCGTCCGGCCAGGAACAGCTCCTGGATCCGCCGGGCCTCGGCCTCGTACCCCATGCGGGCCATCAGGTCGGCGTGGAAGTTGCGGGCCGCGTGCCCCATCCCGCCGATGTAGAAGCCGAGCATGGCCTTCACGGGCAGCAGCCCCTCGGCCACGTCGTCGCACACCTTCACCCGGGCCATCGGGGCCACCATGAACCCCTCGGGCAACTCCCGCACCACGTCCCCGTACACCTCGGGCCGGCTCGGCGCCCAGTACAGCGGCAGCCAGCCGTCGGCGATCCGGGCCGTCTGGGCGACGTTGCGCGGGCCCTCGGCGCCGAGCAGGACGGGCAGGTCGCGGCGCAGGGGATGGGTGATCGGCTTGAGCGGCCTGCCGAGGCCGGTGCCGTCCGTGCCCCGGTAGGGCAGGGGATGGAACCGGCCGTCCACCGCCACGGGCGCCTGACGGCGCAGCACCTGCCGTACGACGTCCACGTACTCCCGGGTCGCGGTCAGCGGCGACGCCGGGAACGGGCGGCCGTACCAGCCCTCCACCACCTGCGGCCCGGACAGGCCGAGCCCGAGCAGCACCCGCCCGCCGGAGAGGTGGTCCAGGGTGAGCGCGTGCATCGCGGTGGCGGTGGGCGAGCGGGCGGCCATCTGGGCAACCGCCGTACCCAGCCTGATCGTCGACGTCCGCGCCGCGATCCAGGTCAGCGGGGTGAAGGCGTCCGAGCCCCAGGACTCCGCCGTCCACACCGAGTCGTAGCCGAGCCGTTCCGCTTCCCGGGCCAGCGGCACATGGCCGGCGTCCGGGCCGCGTCCCCAGTACCCGAGTGCGAGACCGAGCCGCATACAGCTGCCTCCTGACGTACCGTCAGACACGGTCGGGGGGCGACTGTACGACAACGGCCCCCCGCCCGGAAGGGCGAGGGGCCGGTGCGCCGCGGCGGCCGGTTCAGCCGCGCTGGATGCCGGAGGTGTCCTGGAGCACGCCACGGCGGCCGTCCTGGGTCTGCGCGACCAGCGCGGCACCGCGCTGCTCGACGGCCAGGTACCAGGTGCCCGGCGCCAGCTCGGCGATCGGCGAGGGCGAGCCGTCCTCCGGGAACAGCGGGCGGGCCACCGGCACGGCGAACCAGAACGGCGAGAAGTCCGCGACGGCCGGCTGCGGCGCCGGGGCGGCCTGCGGCTGCTGACCGTACGGCTGCGGCTGCTGCTCGTACGGCTGCCCCGGCTGCGGCTGCGCGCCGTACGGCTGCTGCGGCTGGGCGCCCGGGTAGCCGTAGCCATGGGCCGGCTGGGCGCCGTAGGGCTGCGGGGCGGCCGGCTTCGGGGCCGGGATCAGGGCGGCCTGGAGGGCGGGGACCAGGGGGGTGGCGACCGCGGCGGCGGCCAGGACGAGAGCGGCGATGAACCCCAGGACCAGGCCGGCGCCGGCGTCCACGCCGTCGAGGTCGATCAGCGTCCACAGCAGCGTCCAGGCGGCCAGGATCGCGAACGCGGTGCCGACGACGGAGAGGTCGAGCCCGGCCACCTTGCGCGGCTGCGGCAGACAGCGGTTGACGACGATGAGAACGGCACCGATCACCGCGCCCATGTAGGTGCCCAGGCCCGTGCCCAGGTTCTCCCACGCGCTCCGGCCGACTTCCGTGCCGTAGGCGGAGTATGTGTAGAAATCGAGGAACGACGCGATGAACAGCACCACCGCTGCTCCGATCACCACGCCGTCGCCTCTAGTGAGGGAGCGGATATTCACTTCAGGTCCTTCGTAGGTCGTCTCGTCGTCGGTAGACACTATCGCCCACAAGATCCGGCTGTCCGGCCGGTTCCACCCGCCGGTCACGACCCGCGCAGGAAACTCACGATTCCCTCAGAGATCCCCTGCGCCGCCCGCTGCCGCCAGGCGCCACTGGTCAGCAGTGCCGCGTCCTTGCTATCGCGCATGTTGCCGCACTCGATGAACACCTTGGGAACCGTTGACAGATTGAGACCACCGAGGTCCGTGCGCGTGACGAGCCCGGTACCGCCGCCGAGATAGTTGGAGGGCGGCTCGCCCGTCTCGCGCAGGAAGGTGCCCGCGACGCGCACCCCGAGGTCGTGGGACGGGCCGACGATGGCACGGGTGTCGGCGGCGCCGGCGTGCACGGATCCCGGCAGGATGACGTGGAAGCCGCGGTCGCCGGCGGCCGCGCCGTCGGCGTGGATCGAGATCGCCGCGTCCGCGCGCGCGGTGTTGCCGATCCGGGCCCGCTCGTCCACGCACGGACCCCACGCCGGGCTGTCGCCGTCACGCGTGAGCTTCACGGTGGCGCCCTGCCGCTCCAGCAGCGCGCGCAGCCGGTGTGCCACGTCGAGCGTGAACCGCGCCTCGGTGTAGCCGTCGTCGGTGGACGTCCCGGTGGTGTCGCACTCCTTGTGATGGGTGCCGATGTCCACCTGGCGGCCGATCTCGGCCGTGTGCCGGAAGTTGCCCTGGTTGTGGCCCGGGTCGACGACGACGACCTTGCCGGCGAGGGGGCCGGGGCCGTCCGGCCGGGCGGAGGGCCCGCCGGACGCCTTGGCGTCGTCGCCCGGGGAGGCGGCCCGCGTCGTGGTGCCTGCCGTGGCGCTGCGCGGGACGGGCGCGGGGGAGGCCGTACGGCCGTCGCCGCCGGAGCCGCCCACCGCCTCGTACACCAGCCAGCCGAGGAGCGCGCCGGGCACCAGTGCGGCGAGCGCCACGGTCAGCGGGCCGCGCCGGGGCCGGCGCTGGTGCGGAGGATCGAGTTCCGGGCCTGTGTACGACACGTCTGCGACTCTAACCGGGGCCTCAGATCCCCGCTCCCGTTCGCCGCAGGACGCGCAGCGAGCCGGTCGCCGACACCTCGGTGAACGCCCCTGACCGCAGGGCCCGCAGGTAGATGCGGTACGGCGCCTGGCCGGTGAACTCGTCCTCCGGATGGGGGAAGACGTCGTGGATGACCAGCAGCCCGCCCTCGGCGAGGTGCGGCGCCCAGCCCTCGTAGTCGGCGGTGGCGTGCTCGTCGGTGTGGCCGCCGTCGACGAACACGAACCCGAGCGGGGCCTGCCAGACCGCGGCGACCTGCGGGGACCGGCCGACGAGGGCGATCACGTGCTCTTCGAGACCCGCCTTGAACAGGGTGCGCCGGAAGGCCGGGAGGGTGTCCATGAGGCCGATTTCGGGGTCGACCGTCTCCGGGTCGTGGTAGTCCCAGCCGGGCTGCTGCTCCTCGCTGCCCCGGTGGTGGTCGACGGTCAGCGCGGTGACCCCGGCCGCGCGGGCCGCGTCGGCCACCAGGAGGGTGGAGCGCCCGCAGTAGGTCCCCACCTCCAGTACCGGCAGCCCGAGCCGGCCGGCGGTGACGGCGGCGTCGTAGAGGGCGAGTCCCTCGTCGAGGGGCATGAACCCCTTCGCCGCCTCGAACGCGGCGAGGATCTCGGGCTGGGGAGCGGCGGGCATGGGGCGCCTTTCGGTCGTACGACTCTCCGGACGCCGCCCATGCTGCCGCACCCCCTGCCGACCGGGTGACAGGGGGTGCGTGAGGCGACCGGCTCCGGCGGCGCGGTGGTCGCCGGACGACAGGCCGGGGCGCCGCGTCAGGCGCTGACGGACTCTCCCGGCAGCGACAGGTCCAGGTCGACGGCCCGCCGAGCACCGGAGTGCGTCACCGAGGAGGCCAGCGGCCCGTGGCCGAGGGCCTTCGCGGCCAGGACGTACGCCCCCTCACCCGGCACCGCCAGCACGTAGCTGCCGTCCGCCTCGGAGAGGGTCGCGCCGGCCTGCCGCCCCCGGCGGTCGATCAGGGTGACCTTGGCCCGGGCGACGGGCGCGCCGCCGGCGTCCAGGACCCGGCCCCGGAACCCGCGCAGCACCTCCTCGGCCCGCTCCAGGTTGGCCTCCTCCTCGCTGCTGGCCCGCAGCTGCGTGTGCTGAACCGGCCGGGCGGCCTTCGGCAGGCACAGCGCGAGCAGCAGGCCGACCGCGACGGCGGCCGTGGCGATCAGGAAGGAGACCCGGAAGCCGTGCATGGTCGGCACCGCGACACCGCCCACGTCGTGCGCGGTGTTGGCCAGCACCATGCCGATGACGGCACTGGACACCGACGTGCCGATGGACCGCATCAGGGTGTTCAGGCCGTTGGCCGCGCCGGTCTCGGAAGCCGGGACCGCGCCGACGATCAGCGCGGGCAGCGAGGAGTAGGCGAGGCCGATGCCCGCGCCGAGCACCACGGAGGTGACGACCGTCTGCCAGGCCGCGTCCATCAGGCCGAGGCCGCCGCCGTAGCCGATGGCGATGATCAGCAGGCCGGTGATCAGGGTGAGCTTGGGGCCGTAGCGGGCGGACAGCCGGGCGTAGACCGGTGCCGTGAACATCATCGTCAGGCCCAGCGGGGCCACGCACAGGCCCGCGACGACCATGGACTGGCCGAGGCCGTAGCCGGTGGCGGTGGGCAGCTGGAGCAGCTGGGGCAGGACGAGCGAGACGACGTAGAACGCGACGCCGACCATGATCGACGCGAGGTTGGTGAACAGGACGGCCGGGCGCGCGGTGGTGCGCAGGTCGACCAGGGGCGCCCGGTGCCGCAGCTCGAACAGGCCCCACAGGACGAGGACCACGACCGACGCGGCGAACAGGCCGAGCGTCGTGCCCGACGACCAGCCCCAGTCGCTGCCCTTGGTGATGGGCAGCAGGAGCAGGACCAGGCCGGTCGAGAGGCCGAGGGCGCCGAGCAGGTCGAAGGAGCCCTCGGCGCGCATCGGGGACTCCGGTACGGCGAGGAGGGTGAGGGCGATGGCGAGCACGCCGAGGCCGGCGGCGCCGTAGAACAGGGCGTGCCAGTCGGTGTGCTGGGCGACCAGGGCCGCGGCGGGCAGTGCGAGGCCGCCGCCGACGCCTATCGAGGAGCTCATCAGGGCCATGGCCGAGCCGAGCCGTTCGCGGGGCAGCATGTCGCGCATCAGGCCGATGCCGAGCGGGATCGCGCCCATGGCGAAGCCCTGGAGGGTACGGCCCACGATCATGATGAGCAGCTGGCTGGTGACCGCGCTGACCAGTGCGCCGGCCACCATCACGGCGAGGCTGAGGATCAGCATGCGGCGCTTGCCGTAGAGGTCGCCGAGCCGGCCCATGATCGGGGTGGCGACGGCGCCGGACAGCAGGGTCGAGGTGAGCACCCAGGTGGCGTTGGAGGGGGCGGTGTCCAGGAGCTGCGGCAGGTCCTTGATGACCGGCACGAGCAGCGTCTGCATCACCGCGACCACGATGCCCGCGAAGGCGAGCACGGGGACGACGGCGCCGCCCGCTCGCCGGGTGGGCTGGTCGGTCGTCGTGTCTGGCATGGGGTGAGGCCTTCCGCGTGTCATAAGTGCCGGGTAAACCTCGTATGCACAGGCAACTATTCCGTTGCTTCGAGCCTCTAACGAATTCTTGACCGTTTCATGAGAATGTGACGCATCGTCAGGTCTGCACGGGGTCGGAGGCACTCACAGCCAGCCCTGCTGCCGCGCCTCCCGCACCGCCTCCGCCCGGTTGCGGGTGCCGGTCTTGCCGATCGCGGAGGAGAGGTAGTTGCGCACGGTGGACTCGGACAGGTGCAGCCTCCCGGCGATGTCGGCGACGGTCGCCCCGTCCACCGACGCCTGGAGCACCTCGCGCTCGCGGGCCGTCAGCGGATTCGGCCCCGCGGTGAGCGCGGCGGCGGCCAGCGCCGGATCGACCACGGTCTCCCCGGCGAGCACCCGCCGGATCGCCGCGGCCAGGTCCTCCACCGGCCCGTCCTTGACGAGGAAGCCGGCCGCGCCGGCCTCCATCGCCCGGCGCAGATAGCCGGGCCGGCCGAAGGTGGTGAGGATCAGCACCCGGCACCCGGGCGCCCGGCCCCGCAACTCGGCCGCCGCGTCCAGCCCGCTGCGGCCCGGCAACTCGATGTCCAGCAGCGCCACGTCCGGTCGGTGCGCGAGCACGGCGTCCACGATTCCGTCGCCCGTCCCCAGTTGGGCCACGACCTCGATGTCGTCCTCCATGCCGAGCAGCAGGGCGAGAGCGCCCCGCATCATCCCCTGATCCTCGGCGAGCAACACCCGGATAGGGGTGGCGGGCCGGCGGGGAGGGGGCGTCTCGTCCATGGGGGTCAGGTTACGGCGGGGTGGGGGGAGTCGAGCGGCGGGGAGGGCGCGGGACGGCCGTTAAGAGGGGAGGGGGTTGGGGCGGCCGTAAAGAATCGGCATGGGCCCGTGCGGCGGGGGTTGACGGTGCCGGATGGGCGCCGAACAATCGCCCCTGCCTTCGCAGGAATCCCGGGAAATCCAGCATGTGAACAGGTCCGGTATATCGCTCGAACAGCGTCCGATATACCGAACGTCCCTTTGAGCAACCCGAGGTGCACCGTGCTCCTGAGTACCCCCCGCGCCGCCCTCCTCTCCCTCCTGGCCGTCTGCGCCACGCTGGCCGCGCTGCTGCTCGGCACCGGCGCGCCGCCCGCCGCCGCCGCGGGTTCCCTGCCCTGTGATCTCTACGGCGCCGCCGGCACCCCCTGTGTCGCCGCGCACAGCCTGGCCCGGGCGCTGTACGGGTCGTACAACGGACCGCTCTACCAGGTGCAGCGGGCCTCGGACGGGGCCCGGAGGAACATCGGGCTGCTGGCCGCCGGCGGCTACGCCGACGCCGCCGCCCAGGACTCCTTCTGCTCCGGCACGACCTGCGTCATCACCGAGATCTACGACCAGTCCCCGCGCCACAACGACCTCACCGTCGAGGGCGCGGGCGGCGCCGGGGCCGCCGACGTGGGCGCGCCCGCGGACGCCCTGCCCGTCACCGTCGGCGGCCACCAGGTCTACGGCCTGGAGATCTCCGCCGGCATGGGCTACCGGGACAACTCCACCTCGGGCGTGGCCGTCAACGGACAGGCCGAGGGGATGTACATGGTGACCTCGGGCACGCACGTCAACAACCGCTGCTGCTTCGACTACGGCAACGCCGAGACCAACAACCTGGACACCGGCAACGGCCACATGGACGCCATCAACTTCGGCACCGAGTGCTGGTTCTCCCCCTGCTACGGACAGGGCCCCTGGGTGCAGGCCGACCTGGAGAACGGGCTGTTCCAGTCCGACGCCGGCTACAGCAGGAACACCGGCAACACCGGGACCGGGCCCCTGCCGTTCGTGACCGCGCTGCTGAAGAACAACGGGCAGAACCACTTCGCGCTCAAATACGGCAACGCCCAGTCGGGTGGGCTGAACACCACCTATTCCGGGGGTGAGCCGACCGCCGGCGGATACGCGCCGATGCACCAGGAGGGCGCCATCGTCCTAGGCACCGGTGGGGACAACAGCAACGGCTCCATCGGCTCCTTCTTTGAGGGTGTCATGACCTCCGGCATCCCGACCGACGCCGCCGACGACGCCGTCCAGGCCAACATCGTCTCCGTCGGCTACGGCGGCCCGACCGGCAGCACCGGCACGCTCAACCCCGGTGCGGAGACCTCCCTGCGCGCCACGACCTCCTGCTGCACCAACGACTACCTCCGTCACCAGAACGACGCGGCCGTCATCTCGCCGGTCACGTCGGCCAGTTCGTCCGTCGACAAGGGCGACGCCACCTGGATCGTCCGCCGGGGCCTCGCCGACAGCGCCTGCGTCTCCTTCGAGTCGCGCAACTACCCCGGTGACTTCCTGCGGCACTACAACTACCGGGTCTACCGGCAGCCCATGGACGGCACCGCCCAGTTCCGCGCCGACGCCACCTTCTGCCCGCAGACCGGCAAGAGCGGCACCGGCACCTCCTTCGCCTCGTACAACTACCCGACGAGGTACCTGCGCCACTACGACTACAACCTGTACATAGCGAGCAACGGCGGATCCAACGCCTTCGACAGCGCCACCTCCTGGGCGAACGACGTCAGCTGGGCGGTCGGTTCGCCCTGGGCGCCGTAACCCCGGCCGCCGCCTGCGCGGCACCGCCGGCCGGGAGGTCGGCGGTGACCGTGAAGCCGCCGCGCGGCGCCGGGCCGGCCGTGAGGGAGCCGCCCGCCGCCGCGAGGCGCTCGGCCAGCCCCTTCAGCCCGGTACCGCCGACACCGACACCGACACCGCCGCCGACACCGCCGCCGGTGCCGGGCCCGCCGCCGGTGCCGGGCCCACCGCCGTCGTCCGCCACCGTCAGCCGGACCCGTTCGGCGGACCCCTCCACGGTGATCTCGCAGCGGCTCGCGCGGCTGTGCCGGACGACGTTGGTGACCGCCTCGCGCACCACCCAGCCCAGCAGCGCCTCGGCCTGCGGCGCGAGCGGCGCCCCGGACTGGCGGACCACCGGCTGCACGCTCGCCGCGGACAGCGCCGACCGGGCCCGGGTCAGCTCGGTGGCCAGGCTGCCCTCGCGGTAGCCGGTCACCGCCTCCCGGATCTCGGTGAGCGCCTGCCGGCCCACCGACTCGATGTCGGTGATCTGCCCCAGCGCCGCCTCCATGTCGCGCGGCGCCAGCCGGCGGGCCGCCTCCGACTTCACCACGATCACCGACAGGGTGTGCCCGAGCAGGTCGTGCAGATCGCGGGAGAAGCGCAGCCGCTCCTCCTCCACCGCGCGCCGCGCCAACTCCTCGCGGGCGGCCCGCAGTTCCCTCACCGCCTCGGACAGGCCGAGGATGGCGGCGGTCACCATGCTGGAGATGAAGGTGGCGTACCCGATGCCCGACGCGTCCCCCCAGCCGCCGCGGACGTAGGAGACGGCCGCCGCGTACACCGCGAGCAGCAGGCCCGTACGGCCCAGCCACGGGCCGCGCAGCGAGGCGCCGGCCGCCAGCCCCAGCAGCGGGAAGAAGGCCAGCCAGTCCCCGCCGTAGCCGAGCGCCAGACCCGTGGTCAGCAGGCCCATCAGCGCCAGCGCCACCCGCGTGGACACCGACTCCCGCCTGCTGCGGTCGAAGGCGCGGAAGGTGACGTAGATGTACAGGGAGTTGAAGGCCAGCAGGCCCAGGCCGCCGATCCACGGGTTCGGGGTGCGGCCCTGGAGCAGGTTGGAGAGGGAGCCCATGCCCATCAGCAGCCAGGGCAGCAGGGTGAACCCGGTGGGCGGCGGGCCCGGGTGGTCCACGTGCGGGGCCCCGCCGTTCCTGCGGGCCGCCCGCTGCGCGGTCTTGAACCGCTCGAACTCCGCCCGCCACCGCCGGCGTTCCGCCCGCAGCTCCGCCACCCGGCAGCACAGACTTCGCCACCACGTCATCCCGGTGCTCCCCCGTGTCATCCCGTCGTCCCCCGTCTGTCCCCGGTTCGTCTGAGCCCCCCCGGCAGCGGGAGAGCAGCACAGCGTACGAGTCGAACGGTACGGAACCGGACCCCGCCCCGGCAGACACACATGTACGGAACCGGACGGGACACATGTACCGGTCGCCGGTGGCCTGCCGGTACGCCCACCGACACGCTGTCTGACGCGCCGTCAGGAGCCTTCACAACTGCGGAGGGCTGGGCTATACAGGGGGCGCCGGACTGGAACGCGTTCTAGATCGGCCCGCAGCGACCCCGGTGCGGCCGACGGTGCGGACGTCCGCGCCGGGGTCTTCGCAGCCACCGTGTCAGGAGCCCCATGCCCATCGACGCAGCGAAGGCCCTCGCGGCCGAACCCCGGATCAGCGAGATCAGCTGGGACCACAAGGACGTGCAGCTCTACCACCTCGGCATCGGCGCGGGCGTCCCCGCCACGGACCCGGACGAACTGCGCTACACCCTGGAGTCCCGGCTGCACGTCCTGCCGAGCTTCGCCACCGTCGCGGGCAACGGCTCTCCCGGAGTGATCGGCGGGCTGTCCATGCCGGGCGTCGAGGTCGACCTGGCCCGCGTCCTGCACGGCGGGCAGAGCCTCGACCTGCACCGCCCCATCCCGGCACGCGGCGCGGCCACCGCCACCGGCCGGATCGCCGCCGTGTACGACAAGGGCAAGGCCGCCGTCCTGGTCATGCGCACCGAGGTCGCCGACGCCGACGGGCCGCTGTGGACCAACGACGCCCAGATCTTCGTCCGCGGAGAGGGCGGCTGGGGCGGCGACCGCGGCCCGTCCGCCCGCCTGGAACCACCCGCCGGCGAACCCGACCGGACCGTCGAACGCCCGCTCCGCGAGGACCAGGCCCTCCTCTACCGCCTCTCCGGCGACTGGAACCCGCTGCACGCCGACCCCGACTTCGCCAAGCGCGCCGGCTTCGAACGGCCCATCCTGCACGGCCTGTGCACCTACGGCTGCACCCTCAAGGCGGTGGTGGACACACTCCTCGGCGGCGACGTGACCCGGGTGCGCGGCTACCGGACCCGGTTCGCCGGGGTGGTGTTCCCCGGCGAGACCCTGCGCATCCGCATGTGGCGCGAGGAGGGCCGGGTGCGGGCCACGGTGGGCGCCGTGGAGCGCGGGGACGCTCCCGTGCTCGCCGACACCATTGTTCAGCACTCCTGAGACACCTGTGAGGGGAGCCGCACCATGCGCGCAGCCGTACTGCACGAGATCGGCCAGGAAAAGCTGGAGGTCCTCGACGACGTCGAGGCGGTGGGCCTCGGACCCGGCAGGGTCAGGGTCCGGGTGCGCGCCACCGGGCTGTGCCACTCGGACCTGTCCGCGATGAACGGCGTACTGCCCCAGCCGGCCCCCTTCGTGCCCGGCCACGAGGGCGCCGGCGAGATCCTCGACGTGGGCGACGGCGTACGGCACCTCGAGCCCGGCGACCGGGTCGTGTTGTGCTGGCTGCCGGCCTGCGGTGCCTGTCCCGCCTGCAGGCGCGGCCAGACCCAGCTCTGCCTGGCCGGGTTCATGAACGCGGGCACCCCCAACTTCCGCCGCCCCGGCGGCGATGTGTTCGGCTTCGCGGGCACCGGCACCTTCGCCGAGGAGGTCGTGGTCGACGCCGGCTGCGCCGTGCCGATCCCCGAGGACGTGCCCTTCGACATCGCCGCCCTGATCGGCTGCGGGGTGACCACCGGGCTCGGCGCCGCCCTCAACACCGCCGACGTGGCCGCCGGTTCGTCGGTCGCCGTCATCGGGTGCGGAGGCGTCGGCATCTCCGCCGTACAAGGGGCGCGGCTGAAGGGCGCCGCCGAGATCGTCGCCGTCGACCCGGTCGCCTCCCGGCGCGAGTCGGCCCTCCGCTTCGGCGCCACCAGGGCCGTCGCACCCGGGGAACTGGCCGACGCGAAGCAGCAGCTGACCGGCGGTGAGGGCTTCGACTACGTCTTCGAGGTCGTCGGCCGGTCCACCACCGCGCGCACGGCGTACGAGAACACCCGGCGCGGCGGCACCCTCGTCGTGGTCGGTGCCGGGGCCATGGACGACTGCCTCCAGCTCAACATGTTCGAGCTGTTCTTCGACGAGAAGCGCATCCTGCCGTCCCTGTACGGCGGCGGTGACGTGCTGCGCTCCTACGAACGCACGATCGCCCTGTGGCGGGCCGGCCGCGTCGACCTCGCGGGCCTGATCACCCACCGGGTGCCGCTCGCCGGGATCAACGAGGCGCTGGACCAGATGCGCACCGGGACCGCCCTGCGCACCTGCATCGAGATCTGAGGACCCCGCCCATGTCACAGCCACTCGCGGGCCTCACCGCGATCGTCACCGGCGCCGGACGCGGGCTCGGCCGGGCCGAGGCCCTGGAACTCGCCCGGCTCGGCGCCGCGGTCGTCGTCAACGACTACGGGCAGCCCGGCCGGGACGGCTCCGGCGCCGCGTCGGCGGGCCCCGCCGAGCAGGTCGCGGCGGAGATCCGGGCGGCCGGCGGCACCGCCGTACCGCACACCGGAGACGTCTCCGACTTCCCGCAGGCGCGTGAACTCGTCGAGTCGGCGATCGCCGGGTTCGGCAAGCTGGACATCCTCGTCAACAACGCCGGTATCCTGCGTGACCGCATGGTGTTCTCCATGACCGAGGACGAGTGGGACTCGGTGATCCGCGTCCACCTCAAAGGCCACTTCAACACCACCCGCTTCGCCGCCGCGCACTGGCGGCAGCGGGCCAAGGCCACCGGGGCGGCGGTGTACGGGCGGATCGTGAACACCTCCTCGGAAGCGTTCCTCGCCGGGTCCGCCGGACAGCCCAACTACGCGGCCGCCAAAGGCGGGATCGTCGGCCTGACCACCTCCACCGCCCTCGCCCTCGCCAAGTACGGCGTCACCGCCAACGCCATCTGCCCGCGCGCCCGGACCCGGATGACCGAGGACGTCTTCGCGGGCCTGCGGAAACCGGACGAGGGCCTGGACCCGCTCGCGCCCGAGCACGTCGCCCCGCTCGTCGGCTACCTGGCCGCGCCGGCCGCCGCCGGGGTCAACGGCCAGCTGCTCGTCGTCCACGGCGGCATGGTGGCCGTGATCGAACGGCCCCGGGTGCGGGCCAGGTTCGACAGCAAGCAGGAGACCTTCACCTACGACGAACTCGACGCGCTGCTCACCCCGCACTACGCGGACCGGCCGCCGGGGGAGACCTTCGCGGCGGCGGAGGTGCTGGGGCTCCGGCGGGAGTAGCGCGGGCAGAGCGAAGGGGGCGCCCGCCGAGCGGACGCCCCCTCTTCTTCACTGCCGTCAGGCAGCCGCCTCGACCTTCTCCTGGACCGGCTTGCGGTGCCGGCCGTGCGGAGCCGAGTCGCTCTCCTGGGCCGCGACCGGGCCGCGGTGCCGGCCGTGGCCGGCGGTCTGGAAGTCGGCAGACAGCTGCTCAGTCGTGCTGGTGTCGCTCATCGGACGTATTCACCCCGTCAACCATGATCTTTCGTACAGCCGGGCGAGTCTAACCGGCCCACCACGGCCCCGATCCAGGCGCACACGCCAACCGGCACTAGTTCGTTACAAGACGTCCCAGAGGTGCCTGCTGCAAGGGCACGGGCCGGGCCACCGGCCGTACCGCAGGCTCCGGTCCGGCCCCCGCGGACCCCGGTCCGGCCCCCGGCGGGCCCGGCGCGTGCACCGGCCTTCCCGGTCCGGCCGCCGGCGCGGCCGGCTCGGGCGCCGGGCCGGTGACGCTCTCCCGGCCGGGGGAGACGGCCGTCGTCACGTCCGCCACACCGCACGGCGTCTCCCGCGTCGCGTACGGCAGTCGCAGCCGCCCCTCCCGCGTCCACACCCCGGCCCCCGCCAGCCAGCCCTCGGGCGCCGGAAGGTGCCGGACCCGGCGCTCGGCCGGCCGCCAGGTGCCCACCCAGGTGCCGAACGCACCGTCGATCCGCAGGCCCACCGCGCAGGTCTCCGGCAGCAGCACCTGCCCCGGCTGGATCGCGAACGGGACCACCGCGCACTCGGGCATCCGCAGACAGTCCGGGAACCGTACCGGCAGGGTGCTGCCGAGCACCCCCCAGCCCAGCCGCTCCCGCCCCGGGGAGGGCGCGTCGGAGGAGATCAGCAGCAGGCCGCTGTCCGGGTCGGCGAGCAGCAGCCGGTCGTCACTGCCCTCCGCGATCTGGAGCAGCGGCGAGACCTCCCCGCGCGCCAGGTCCACCACCACCGTCTTGGTGCGCCCGTCCAGCTCCCGGTCGAGCGCCAGCAGCCGCCCGGTGCCGTCCAGCCAGACCCCGCCCGCGCAGCGCCCCGGCACCTCGGCGAGCCGCTCCGGGCCGGACGCCCCGCCCGCCACCAGCCACACCACGCTGGAGCGCGGCCCGACGGCGAGCGCGTACGCCCGCACGCCCCCCGGGGCCGGCGGCAGCAGGGTGAGCCGGGTGCCGGGCTCCGGGCACTCCACCGCGCCGAGCGGCAGCTCGCCGGTGCCCGGCCCGGTCGGATACAGCAGCGCGAAGGCGTGCCGGGCCGCCACCAGCCGGTGGATCAGCACCCGCCCGTCGCCCATCGGCTGCACCTCGGTGCCGGGCTCCTCCGGCTGGTCGCCGGGCAGCGGCACCGCGTACGGCTCCGGACCGTCCAGCGTCCAGCGCTCCGGGAACCAGGAGTCACCGTCCCGCGCGAGCCGGGCGGCGTACGCGCCGTCCGCCGTGATCGCGCACCCCGCTCCCGGGGTGCCGTCGGCCCCACCCGTGGACGGGGGTTCGAGAGCACAGACCGTCATCGTTCGGTCACCTCCGGCGACGAAGCTAGTTTTCGCACGCACAGGCGGGGGACCTCCCGTCTCCCTCTTCACACGTACGGGTGGCGCAGAAGCGATTCACCTGAGGAAACCGGGGCGTCTGTGCTGAGCGGGGGCAGACCGGACGCATGCGGTACAGGGCCGCCGAACAGCCAGGTAGCCTTGGGCCGTGCCCCGTCTGTCTGAAGTCATCGCCGCGCTGGAGAACCTGTGGCCCGCCGAACGGGCCGAGTCCTGGGACGCAGTCGGCACGGTGGTGGGCGACCCCGACCAGGAGGTCACCCGGGTCCTGTTCGCCGTCGACCCCGTACAGGAGATCGTCGACGAGGCCGTGCGACTCGGCGCCGACCTGCTCGTCACCCACCACCCGCTCTACCTGCGCGGGACGACCACCGTCGCGGCCACCCACTTCAAGGGCCGGGTCGTGCACACGCTCATCAAGAACGACATCGCGCTGCACGTCGCCCACACCAACGCCGACACCGCCGACCCGGGTGTCTCCGACGCCCTCGCCGGCGCCCTCGACCTGCGCGTCGTACGACCCCTCGTGCCGGACCCCACCGACCCGCAGGGGTGCCGGGGCCTGGGCCGCGTGTGCGAACTCGACCACCCGCTCACCGTCCGCGAACTGGCCGCCCGCGCCGCCGAGCGGCTGCCCGCCACCGCGCAGGGCGTCCGGGTGGCCGGCGACCCCGACGCCGTCGTCCGCACGGTCG
Organism: Streptomyces sp. NPDC023481; assembly: GCF_055560195.1. Lineage (NCBI taxonomy): Bacteria > Bacillati > Actinomycetota > Actinomycetes > Kitasatosporales > Streptomycetaceae > Streptomyces > Streptomyces sp. NPDC023481. Next base: position 249,153 of record NZ_JBVHJE010000002.1, on the reverse strand, counting down.
CCGTCAGCGGCGGCTCCGGCGACAGCCTCTTCGACCAGGTCCGCGCGGCCGGCGTCGACGCCTTCCTCACCGCCGACCTGCGCCACCACCCGGCGTCCGAGGCGGTGGCCCACGGCCCCCTCGCGCTGCTCGACGCGGCGCACTGGGCCACCGAGTGGCCCTGGTGCGAGCTGGCCGCGAGCCAGCTCGACGAGATCTCCGACCGCCACGGCTGGGACCTGCGCGTCCACGTCTCCAAGACGGTCACCGACCCCTGGACCGCCCACGCGGCGTCCACCACCCCCGCTAGCCCCACAGGAGCCCCCAACTGAACGCCGCGCCCGCCGACCAGATCCGCCTCCTCGACGTCCAGGCACTCGACGTCCGCCTGCAGCAGCTCGCGCACCGGCGGCGGTCCCTGCCCGAGCACGCCGAGATCGAGTCGCTGACGAAGGACCTCACGCAGCTGCGCGACCTGCTCGTGGCCGCGCAGACCGAGGAGAGCGACTGCGCCCGCGAGCAGACCAAGGCCGAGCAGGACGTCGACCAGGTGCGCCAGCGCGCCGCCCGCGACCAGCAGCGCCTGGACTCCGGCGCGGTCACCTCGCCGAAGGACCTGTCCAACCTCCAGCACGAGATCGCCTCCCTCGCCAAGCGGCAGGGCGACCTGGAGGACGTCGTCCTGGAGGTCATGGAGCGCCGCGAGGCCGCACAGGAGCGGGTGAACGAGCTGACCGAGCGCGTCGCCTCCGTGCAGTCGAAGATCGACGACGCGACCGGCCGGCGGGACGCGGCGTTCGAGGAGATCGACGGCGAGGTGGCCACGGTGACCAAGGAGCGCGAGGTCGTCGCCGGGTCCGTCCCCGCCGCCCTGCTGAGCCTGTACGACAAGCTGCGCGCGCAGCAGGGCGGCATCGGCGCGGCCAAGCTGTACGCCCGCACCTGCCAGGGCTGCCGGCAGGAGCTGGCCATCACCGAGCTGAACGAGATCCGCGCGGCGGCGCCGGACACGGTGGTCCGCTGCGAGAACTGCCGCCGCATCCTGGTGCGTACGGCGGAGTCGGGTCTGTAGGCAAGGAGCGGGGCCGGTGCGGGAGTTCATCGTCGAGGCGGACGGCGGGTCACGAGGCAACCCCGGGCCCGCGGGCTACGGGGCCGTGGTCCGCGACGCGGCGACCGGACAGACCCTGGCGGAGGCGGCCGAGTACCTGGGCGTCGCCACGAACAACGTCGCCGAGTACCGCGGCCTCCTGGCCGGCCTGCGCGCCGCCCACGCCCTCGACCCCACCGCGCGGGTGCACGTCCGCATGGACTCCAAGCTCGTCGTCGAGCAGATGTCGGGCCGCTGGAAGATCAAGCACCCCGACATGAAGCCCCTGGCCATGGAGGCCCGGGCGGTCTTCGCGCCGGACCGGGTCACGTACGAGTGGATCCCGCGCGAGCGGAACAAGCACGCGGACCGCCTGGCGAACGAGGCGATGGACGCGGGGGCGAAGGGCCGGCCGTGGTCCCCGTCCGACTCCCGGGCGGCCCTGGACACCCCACCCGCCGTCCCCGAACCGCCGGCCCCGCCCGGAGACGCGGCAGCGGGCGCGGCGAAGGCCCGCGCGGCGCTGACGGAGGGCCGGGCGGCGCGGACGGAGGGCCGGGCGGAGGGTGCGGGGGAGGCCGACGTGACGCTGACGGAGGGCCGGGCGGCCGGCCGGGCGGAGGACGCGGGGGAGGCCGGCGTGGCACGGGCGGAGGGCACGGGGACGGCCCGCGCGGCGCGGACGGAGGGCCGGGCGGAGGGTGCGGGGGAGCCCGACGTGACGCCGACGGAGGGCGCGGGGAAGACTGGCGCGGCGCTGACGGAGGGCGCGGGGAAGGCCGGCGCGGCGCTGACGGAGGGCCGGGCGGACGGCCGGGACTCCGGTCGGACCGGCGGTCGGGTGGGGCCGGTGGCGGCTCCGGCCGAGGACGATGTCGAGGCGACGGCGACGGCGGCTGCTGCGGTACGCGGGAGCGAGACCGCCGCGGCGACGCCCCCTGGCGAGCGAGCGCAGCCCAGCACCCCCGGCTGGAGTGCCGCCCCCGACCTGGGCGCACCCGCCACCCTCGTGCTCCTGCGGCACGGCGAGACCCCGCTGACGCCCCAGAAGCGTTTCTCCGGCAGCGGCGGCACCGACCCCTCCCTGTCCGCCGCCGGCCGGGAGCAGGCGCACCGGGCCGCGGCGGCACTCGCCCGGCGCGGCACGGTCCAGGCCGTCGTCGCCTCGCCCCTCGCCCGTACCCGGGAGACCGCCGGCATCGTCGCCGCCCGGCTGAACCTGGACGTCACGATCGAGGACGGCCTGCGCGAGACGGACTTCGGCGCGTGGGAGGGCCTGACCTTCGGCGAGGTCCGTGAACGCTACCGGGACGACCTGAACGCATGGCTCGGCGACCCGGAGGCGCACCCCACCGGTGGCGGCGAGAGCTTCGCCGAGACGGCCACCCGGATCGCCGCCACCCGGGACAAGCTGGTCGCGGCCCACGCGGGCCGTACGGTCCTGCTGGTCACGCACGTCACTCCGATCAAGACCCTGGTCCGGCTCGCCCTCGGCGCCCCGCCCGAGTCGTTGTTCCGGATGGAGCTGTCGGCGGCCTCGCTGTCGGCGGTGGCGTACTACGCGGACGGCAACGCGAGCGTACGGCTGTTCAACGACACCTCTCACCTGCGTCCCTGAGCCCGGCCGCGGCCCGCGCCAGCCCCTCGATCCGGGCCCAGTCCCCGGCGGCCACCGCCTCCGCCGGGATCATCCAACTGCCGCCCACGCAGCCGACGTTGGGCAGACCGAGATACTCCGGCGCGCTCCGCGGCCCGATCCCGCCGGTGGGACAGAACCGGGCCTGCGGCAACGGCCCCGCGAGCGAGCGCAGATACGCCGTACCGCCCGCCGCCTGCGCCGGGAAGAACTTCATCTCCCGCACCCCGCGCTCCAGCAGCGCGACCACCTCCGAGGCGGTCGACACCCCGGGCAGGAACGGCACCCCGGACCCGCGCATCGCCGCCAGCAGCGCCTCCGTCCAGCCGGGACTGACCAGGAACCGCGCCCCGGCCGCCGTACACGCCTCCACCTGCTCCGGCGTGAGCACCGTGCCCGCCCCGACCACGGCGTCCGGGACCTGCTCGGCGATCGCCCGGATCGCCTCCACCGCCGCCGGGGTCCGCAGGGTCACCTCGATCGCGGGCAGCCCGCCCGCCACCAGCGCCCGCGCGAGCGGTACGGCGTCGGCGGCGTCGGCGAGCACCACGACGGGCAGGACGGGGGCGAGATCCAGCACGGAGGCAGCCGGGGAGGAGGGCAGCGGCGAGGTCATGCGGTCATCGTGCCCAGCACGTGCAGGACCCGCAACGACCGTTGCGTATGCTGCAACGACAGCTCAGCGGCTGCTCCAGTGAACGCTCGTCCGGCTGCTCAGTGGATCTGCTCCACCAGCACGTCCAGTGCCCACGCCCTGCCCGCCTTCCCGGGCGCCTCCGCCTCCACGGCGTACCCCAGGTCCCGCAGCGCCGCGACCAGCTCGGCCGGGTTCTCGGGCACGGCTCCGGCGGTCAGCAGGCTGCGCACGATCCGGCCCTTCGTCGCCTTGTTGAAGTGGCTGACGACCTTCCGGGTCGGCGCGTGCAGCACCCGTACCGTCGCCGTCCGCCCGGCCACCTCGCCCTTCGGCCGCCAGGCCGCCGCGTACGCCGAGGACCGCAGGTCCAGCACCAGTCCCGCCCCGGCCGCCTCCGGCAGCACCCCGGCCATCGGCGCCCGCCAGTGCCCGGCCAGCGCGCCGAGCCCCGGCAGCTTCACGCCCATCGAGCAGCGGTAGGAGGGGATCCGGTCCGTCACCCGCACGGCGCCCCACAGCCCGGAGAACACCAGCAGCGAGTCCGCCGCGCGCCGACGGGCCGCCGCGTCCAGCGTGGCCAGCCCCAGGGCGTCGTAGAGCACACCGGTGTAGATCTCCCCGGCGGGGCGGGCACCGGCCGTACGCAGCCCGGCGTTCTTCGCCACCTCGCCGCGCAGCCCCTCGCTCAGCCCGAGCACCTCCCGGGCCTTCTCCTCGTCACCGGAGCACAGCTCCACCAGCTCCCCGAGCACCGCCTCCCGGGCGACGGCCAGCCCCGGCAGGGACAGCGACCCGAGCTCCAGCGGGGCGCCCCCGCCCGAATGCGCCTTGCCTTCCGAGGGCGGCAGCAGGACCAGCACACGTACTCCTCACGTAGACCTCCGCGCCAGCGTACGACGGCCCGGGAAGGGGGCCGTACGGTGTCGCACCCCGGCGGCGGGCGTCCGCCGGTCCGCGGCGCGGCTGCCGCCGGGTACCATGGTCGACACGGCAGACGAGCCGGGCGGACGGCCGCGTGGAGTCCCCCTAGGGGGCTTCCCGAGGAACGTCCGGGCTCCACAGGGCAGGGTGGTGGCTAACGGCCACCCGGGGTGACCCGCGGGACAGTGCCACAGAAAGCAGACCGCCCGGGGCTTCGGCCCCTGGTAAGGGTGAAACGGTGGTGTAAGAGACCACCAGTGCCCAGGGTGACCTGGGCAGCTAGGTAAACCCCACCCGGAGCAAGGTCAAGAGGGGACACCCCGGTGTCCCTGCGCGGACGATCGAGGGCTGCCCGCCCGAGTCCGCGGGTAGACCGCACGAGGCCGGCGGCAACGCCGGCCCTAGATGGATGGCCGTCGCCCCGGCGCCCGCGAGGACACCGGGGAACAGAACCCGGCGTACAGCCCGACTCGTCTGCCCCTGCGGCCCTGACCAGGGGAAACTACCTGGCCAGGGCCGAGTGCATGCTGTGGGAGTCCCGCCCGTATCTGCGGTTGCCCGGGAGTTCCCGCGTGGTTGCACGTGATGTGAACGCTGGCCGGGAACGGGATCGCGCGGCTACTTCCGCAGCCATGAAAGCAGCCATGCCTCGGGGGTCAGAGCTGGGCGACACGCATTGTCATGTGATGGGTGCGCCGTCGCGGAGGTACCGCGGCCGTCCCGCGTCCAGTGCCTTCAGAGCGTGCTCGAACCGGCGCCGGGTGCGGTCCCTGAGGCGACCGGCGGCTTCGGCGGCCGTGACGAAGGCGGCTTCGGACAGCTCGTCGTCTCGTGGCCGTAGCCGGTCCGCCTGGTCCTCGTCCAGGGTGCCGCCGTCGAAGACGAACGCGAGCTGGTCGTCCCAGGGGCCGTGCGGGGCCACCCAGTCCACCACCAGCAGCCCGAGCAGCGTGAGGCGTATGCCGAGTTCCTCCATCAGCTCACGGCGTGCCGTGTCCTCCGGCGGCTCGTTGGCCTCCGCCATTCCGCCGGGCAGATCCCATCCCGGTTTGTAGGTGGGGTTCACCAGGAGCACACGGCCGTACGGGTCCCGCAGCAGCACGTCGGCCGCCACCCGCTTGCGGGCCTGCTTGGCGTTCCCCTCCGCGAGGTACGCATTCCACGCGTCGGTGTCGGCGGGATCGGGTGCTGTGGGCTTCATGTGGTGGTGCCTCCCGGAGACGGCGGGATCAGATCGGCCAGCAGGAGCATTCTGGCGCGGCGTGCATCATCGAACCGCGCCAGGTACTCCCGGACCGGCCGGTACCCCCGGTGTGGCTCCAGCAGCCGGCGGAGACCGTCAAGCTGCTGCACCACCCGGACCGAACCGAGAGTCGGACTCGTGCTCAGTAAGTCGTGACCGACGCTCACCGCAGCGTCCAGGTCACCCCGGCGCACGTGGATGTCCACCAGACTGATCCGGCTGAGAGCCAGGGACCGCGCCCGTCCCGCCTCGCGCAGCGCAACAGCCTGTCTGGCGTGAGACAGCGCCTCGTCGTACTGCTCCAGGTCACGCAGGACCAAAGCTGACTCGCTGGCCAGCGCGGCAGCGTCGAACGGGCTCAGCCACGGGTGGTCAGCAGCAGGCGATGCCTCCAGGTCGCGGTGAGCGGCCTCCAGCGCCTGGGCGGCTGGGGTGCGTTGCGCCGCGACCGCCAGCGCACGCGCCTGCATGGTGTGCAACCGCGCCGTCAGCGCGGGAATCCGACGTCCCCGCGCGGCCATTTCGAGCCCGGTCCGCGCCCAGCCGACAGCCCCGGCCGCATCCCCGGTCTCAAGGGCAAGGTGGCTGCTGCTCGCAGCGACGTGCGCGGCCAGCGGGAGGTCACCAGAGGTGCGGGCCAGAGGGAGAGCGCGGGCGAAGTGCCGGGCCGCGCGGTCATCATGACCGGAGTCGTGAGCCATCCAGCCCGCCATCTCGGTCAGCGCTGCTGCGGCGGCGAACACCTGTGGACCGCTGCCGATGTCGACAAGCCGGGGAGCCACCCGGTCCGACAGGTGCCGGATGACAGCCCCGTACAACCTGCTGCCGCCGGTCTGCCGGTCAGCGCTGCGGAAGTGATCCATCGCCACCAGGTCGTCACCGTCCGGCGGCGGCCGGTCCGTCCGCTCGTGCTCGGCGGTCGCCGGCGCGGGCTCCCACGAGCGTCGAGCCAGCCCCAGCAGATGGCCGGGAATATGGAAGGCGTCGGCGATCTGCTCGAACAGGGTCAGCTTCTCCACCCGGCTCTTGCCGTTCATGTAGTCGTACAGGCGTCCCTGCGTGATGTCGACGGCGGCAGCAATGCGCCGCGTACTGACACCGCGCGCATTGAGCATCCGGAACACGGCGCCCATGTCCCGCTCGGTGCACGCATGAAGCAGGCGTTCATCCCCAAGCAGACCGGCGACGACCTCACGCGGGTCCGGTGACAGACGGTCCACCTGCAACTCCTCCGGGTAGCGAATGGAGTCGATGCTAAGGCCAACGCCGCTGATGTGACTCCGCGTTGGAGTCACCACCTTGGAGTCTCCCCATCCCCTTCTCCACGCGTTGACTGACTATCAGCCGCCGGGACGCGCACCCGTGAACGCACCTCGGCGCCACCCCGCCCGCAGGCTTCTCCCCCGAGGCCCGCGGGCGGGGGCCTCCCTCCCAACCGCCCCGACCAAGGCGTGACGATGACCACGACCAACGAGCAAGTGAGTCCAGGGCAATACCCGCACCAGAGCGCCACCCTCGCGAGCGAGGCCGCCAGTGTTCCGGTGGCGCGTCGGATAGTCCGCGAGGCATGCGCGGAGTGGGGCATGGACCAGGACGTCGCAGAGACCGGCATGCTCCTGATCTCCGAAATCGTCACCAACGCAGTCCGCCACGGTCACTCTCACAGCGTCCGGGTGATCGCCGAGCAGCCGCGCCCTGACCGGTTCCGCGTCGCCGTGGTCGACAAGTCCCGCAGCATGCCCGGGCTGCGCATCGTGGGACCAGACGCCATCGGCGGTCGTGGCCTCCTCCTGGTCGACGCCCTCTCCGACCGCTGGGGAACCGATCTCCTTCCCTGGGGTAAACGCGTCTGGGCTGAGATTGCGATCAAGGTTGGCGACCAATGACCGGCCGCCACCGCATGCTGCGAGCCGACGGGGCAAACACCGGCACCGGACTCCTTGGAGCCGTCGCTGTCGGGCTCGGGCTGGTGGTGTCCCTGGTCTGTGATGAACTCCGCACGGGGTCTGCCCCGACTGCGTCCCCCGTTCCCGACAAGGAGCCGCATGTAGCGGCTCTCGCCACACCGGACCGCCCCCAGCCGTCCCTGCCGGTGCGCGCAGCGCCATAGCCCCTTTCCCTGTCCCTGTCCCGGACCAGACGACTGGCCACTACGCCCCCGGCCACCGGGACGCACCACCCCCCGGCGCGCATCCGTCCGCCGACCGTCGGCAGCGCGCGTGACGGTCCCTCACGCCCGAGGGGGGAGACCGCAACGGCCGCCCGCCCGATCCCCTGGAGCGGATGGCCCAACTATCCCTGGCCGGGGCGCAACGCTTGTTCACACCAGCTGCCCCGGCCGAGCCCCTCTCGCCGTCCGCAGGCCCTACGCGGCGGCCGCCGCTGTCGGATCACCGGGGAAACGAGGAGACTCCTGACCGTGGACCCGGACGGCACCCAACGGGTGTGGCTCGGAGCACCCGACGGCCGCTCCTGGAACCTTCCGGTGTGACCTGCCCGCCGTCCCGGCACGCTGTCCCTGGAGGACTGCCCGCGTCTGCACCACGGGAAGGCGTGAGGTTCCTCGGAGTGGCCCTTCACCGTTACGGGACGTCCGCGGATGCCGTGTGCGGGGGCGGCGTCCGGGTGAGGTTCTCCTCGAGGCGGCTGAGCGCGCGCAGGACGATGTCGCGTTCCTCCGGGGCGAATCCGGCGGTGGTGTGCTCTTCGAGTTCGGCCCAGATGCCCTCCACCGCGGTGCGCAGGGCGTGACCGGCCGGAGTGACCTCGATGAGGAAGGCCCGCTTGTCGGTGGGGGAGGGGCGGCGGCGTACGAAGCCCGCGTGTTCCAGGCGCCGGATGGTACGCGTCATGGTGGCGGCATCGGAGTCCAGCAGGCGCACCAGATCGGTCTGGCGCTGGGGTCCCTCTCCCCACAGGTGCATCATCACCAGTTCCTGGCCGGGGTGCAGTCCGACGCTGCGCAGGAGCTGGCCGGCGAGCATGCGATGCAGGCGCGCGACTCGGAAGATCGCATGACTGATCTGCCCGGTGCGGGCGGCGGACGGCAGGGGAACCGACGCGGCGCCGCGCGTCTCCTCCTTCGCTCGGGCGTCTTCTCCCGGCGGTGTCCTTCTCGCCACGTGCGACCTCCCTGCAGTCATCGACGTCATTAACTGTCCGAACAGTTTCAGTCTAGTCCCTGCGGTGGCCAAGGGGGTCGAAGGTGTCGACTGCCCGGCCTGCGTTGAGGACGCCCCGTGGCGAGCGTCACTCTTCCCAAGGGATGCGGCACGGGCATTTACTTGTTCGGACAGGTAATTGTCATCGCTTGAGCGGCATGGGGCTGCCCCTGTGGCTTCGGGTGGCCCAGGCCGCCGGTCCAGCCGCCTCTCACCGAAGGATTTTGATCATGACTGCTGCTTTCGACTCGTTCCTGCTGGGGGGCAGGCGCCTGGCCAACCGGATCGTGATGGCCCCCATGACCCGCAGCCGCGCCTACGGTGCCGGTGCCGTCCCCACCACCCTGATGGCCGAGTACTACGCCCAGCGGGCCAGTGCCGGACTGATCATCACCGAGGGAGTCCAGCCGTCGGTGGTCGGTCAGGGCTACCCGGACACCCCGGGCCTCCACTCGCCCGAGCAGATCGCCGGGTGGCGGGAGGTGACCGACGCGGTTCACCGCCAAGGCGGCGTGATCTTCGCGCAGCTGATGCACACCGGGCGCGTCGGACACCCCAGCCTGCTGCCCGAGAGCATGGTCCCGGTCGCCCCGTCCCCGGTCGCCGCCAAGGGCCAGGTCTTCACCCACCAGGGGCCGCAGGACATGGTGACCCCCAAGGAGCTGACGGAGTCGGAGATCCTGCAGACCGTCGACGACTTCGCCGCCGCCGCACGCAACGCGATCACCGCCGGATTCGACGGCGTGGAGATCCACGGCGCGAACGGTTACCTCGTCCACCAGTTCCTCGCCCCCAACGCCAACCGACGCACCGACGGCTGGGGAGGCACCGTCGAGGGCCGGATCCGCTTCGCCACCGAGGTGACGCGGGCGGTGGCGGACGCGATCGGTGCCCACCGCACCGGCCTCCGCCTGTCCCCGGGCAACCCCTACAACGACATGGCCGAGCAGGACCTGGACGCCACCTACGGCGCGCTGGTGGACAAGCTCGCCCCCCTGGGCCTGGCCTACCTGCACCTGATGGAGGGCCCGGACCGTGACCTCACCCATCGCCTGCGCAAGGCGTGGCCGACCACGTTCCTCCTCAACCCCTTCACCCACCCCCACCCCACCGGGCCTGACGCGCTCGCGCTCATCGAAGACGGCACCGCGGACCTGATCAGCTTCGGCATGTTGTTCCTGGCCAACCCCGACCTGCCACGCCGCCTGCGGTCGGGCGGCCCCTACAACAGCCCCGACCAGGCCACCTTCTACGGCGGTGACGACCGCGGCTACACCGACTACCCCGCCCTGCCCGCCTGACCGCAGGCACCCGCCCCGGATCCGATGCGGCGCACCCCGCACGCGGCCGGGGTGCGTGGCCCGGGCGGCGGAGGGATGGTGAAGGCATGGTCGGCTTCAGCGCGCAGGAGCGCGGATACCTCACCGGACAACGCCTGGGCCGCCTGGCCACGGTCGATCCCTCCGGGCAGCCCCAGGTCAACCCTGTGGGCTTCTTCCTCCAGGACGACTCCACCATCCTGATCGGCGGCCGGAACATGGGGGAGACGAAGAAGTGGCGCAACCTGCGCGCCAACCCGAGGGCGGCACTCGTCGTCGACGACATCGTCAGTCTGGATCCGTGGCGGGTGCGGGGCGTCGAGATACGGGGCGTCGCCGAACTGGTCACCGACGACACCGCGCTCGGGCCGGGCTACAGCCCCGAGGTCATCCGCCTGCGCCCGCACACCATTCATCGATGGGGCCTTGACTGACAGGGGCGCACCGAGACGCCCTCCCCGTGCCCGTCGGCTTCCACCGCCTGTCCAACCGGAGGGCGGCCGTGCCTCAGGTGACGAGGTGGGCCGTCATCTCCTCGTGGGTGGGTGGGGCCGGCAGGGCGCGCGTGTGCTCAGGGCGGAGTCCGTCGAGGAAGACACCGAGGTGCCGGGTGGCGAGCGTGGCCGCCTGGCCGGGCGGGAGGTGGGGCAGGGGGCGGCAGATCAGCGCGGCGGTGGCGATCAGGTCGACCGCCGTGATGTCACCTCGGATGACCTTGTTCCCTCGCCCCTCGGCCAGGATGTCCTCGAGGCAGGCGGCGATCTGCTGTTGCAGTTCACGGGCGCGCGGATCATCCGTCATGGGGCCGCCGATCAGCGGAAGGGACAACAGGTCCCGGTTGTCGACCATGGCCTGCAGGAAGGTCTCCACGGCCGCGAGCGGATCGCTCTGCGCCGTCCTGGCCGCTGCGCGGGCGGTGTCGAGGACGAGGCCGAAGCCGTCCAGGACGACCTGGCCGACCAGGGCATCGCGGTCGGGGAAGCGCCGGTACAGCGTGGCGATGTTCACGCCTGCCCGGCGGGCGATCTCGTCCAGGGGCACAGCGGTCCCCGACTCGCGGAAGGCCGCGCGGGCCGCGGCCAGGATCTGGGCGCGGTTGCGTGCGGCATCGGCCCGCAGCCGCGGGGCGGGCCGTCCGCTCGGGGTACTGCCAGTCACCGTGTCCACCTCTGCTGTTCCTTCCGCTGTGTGTCGAGGGTACGGCCCCTCGATTAAGTGAAGGATTTCCTGCGTTTAAGTGGTAGCGTCGTCTGTGTCGGCATACGGCGCACGGTCACGCCGTCCGGGACCCCCCGGCCGGTGACCGGATACGAAAAGGACAGCTCTCATGGCAGCAGTGGACAGCAGGCGCTTCACGGGCAAGGTCGCGGTGGTGACGGGCGGCAGCCGGGGTATCGGAGCGGCGGTCGCCGCTCGTCTGGCGGCGGAAGGGGCGGCCGTCGCCATCGGCTACCGCGGCAACCAGCAGGCCGCCGACCACCTCGTCCAGTCGCTGGTGGCCGACGGCGGCAAGGCCATCGCCCTGCGCGCGGACGTGGCCGACCCCGACCAGACCTGGTCCCTGATCGACCGGGCGGTCGCCGCCTTCGGTCAGCTCGACGTCCTGGCCTCCTGCGCCGGCGTCGAGCACTTCGACGCGCTGGAGAACATCACCCCCGCCGACTTCGACCGCGTCTTCACCGTCAACACCCGCGGTCAGCTCTTCGCGGCCCAGCACGCCGCCGCCCACATGGGGGCGGGCGGCCGTATCGTCCTCACCTCCTCGGTCAGCGCCTCCCGCGCCGTCTTCCACCACACCCTGTACGCCGCGTCCAAGGCCGCCGTGGAATCGATGGTCCTCAACCTCTCCGCCGAACTCGGCCGGCGCGGCATCACCATCAACGCCGTCGCCCCTGGCGGCACGGCCACCGACATGGCCGCAGAGCACGGATCCAGCTACCAGCACCCCCAACTGCGCGGCACGCAGCCGATGGAGCAGTGGCTGGCGGTCCACGGAGCGCTCGGACGCCTGGCCGAGCCGGAGGAGATCGCCGCGGGCTACGCCTTCCTCGCCAGCGACGACGCCGCCTACATCACCGGCCGCACCCTGCCCGCGGACGGCGGCTTCTTCTGAGAAGCCGGACGGCAGCGTGGCGATGTTCACTCTCGCTCGCGAGAGGTTGCCCGTTATGTACAGCAATGATTTCTGGATCTTCATTTTTTTCTTACGTAGCATTCGCCCGTTGACCATTCCCTCAGTGATCTCTCACCTATCTCTCACTGATCTCTCATCAAGGGGCTTGAATGCGGGGGCGCGTGCTGACGCGAAGACACAGCCGAGTGATGGCCTTGGCGCTGACGCTGGTGACGGCCGTGGGGGCCGCGCCGGCGGCCTCGGCGGCCGGCGGCCCCGGAGCGGCCTCGCTCCGGACGGACGCGGCCACCGGGACCGGCGGCGATCCGGCGTCACCGGCCACCACGGACGAGGCCTTGGCACAGGCCAAGGCGACGAAGAAGAACGTCGAGGTGGGTTCGCTCCGCTCGGAGAGCGGTGACGTCTACGCCACACCTGACGGGAACCTGGAAGCCCGCGAGTACCTGCGTCCCGTCCGGACCCGGGTCGACGGCACGTGGAAGCCCGTCGACACCGACCTGGCCAGGACGCCGCAGGGGACGGTGGCTCCGGGCGCCACCACGGTCGGGCTGGAGTTCTCCGCCGGCGGGGACGCCCCGCTGGTACGCATGGAGAAGGCGGGCCGCGAACTGAGCCTGTCCTGGCCGGGCAGGCTGCCCGCTCCGGTCCTGGACGGCTCGACGGCCACCTACCAGAACGTGCTCCCGGACGTGGACCTGCGGATGGGTGCCCAGGAAGACGGTTTCACCCAACTGCTCGTCGTCAAGTCCGCCGAGGCCGCGGCCAGTGAGAAGCTGGCCGAACTGCGGCTGAAGCTGTCCGCCGACGGCATGGACGTGCGGGAGAACGCCCAGGGTGGCCTGGAAGCGGTGGACCGGGGTGCCAAGAGCGCGGTGTTCGAGGCACCCCGGCCCGTGATGTGGGACTCCAGCCCCGGCGCCGCGCCCGCCAAGGACACCGCGACGCAGTCCGCCGGCCCCCAGCCGTCGACGCCGAAGTCCGCGTCGCCGAAGTCCGCGTCGCCGAAGTCCGCGTCGCCGAAGTCCGCGTCGCCGAAGTCCGCGACGGTGAAGTCCGCATCGGTGAAGTCCGCGTCCGCGATGCCTGCAACGGCGAAGTCCGCGTCCGCGAAGCCCGCGTCGCCGAGCACCGCTCCGAGCACCGCTCCGCGTGCCGCCGCCCTGGCGGACGAGCCGGCCGCCGGAGCGCAGGACGAGCCCGCGGCGGGGGAGTCGGCGAAGCTCGCTCCGGTCGCCGTGGACGTCCCCGCCGGTGACAAGGAACTGGTGCTGACCCCGGACGCGGACGTGCTGAAGGGCAAGGACACCGTCTACCCGGTCTTCATCGACCCTCAGTGGTACTCGCCGCGCGCCTCGGCGTGGACCATGGTCTCCAAGTACTGGGCCTCCTCACCGCAGTGGAAGTTCAACGGCGAGAACAACGCGGGCCTCGGCTACTGCGGCTGGTACTACTGCAAGCCGTACGACACCAAGCGGCTCTTCTACCGCATCCCGGTGTCGAAGTTCGCCGGCAAGACCATCCTCGAAGCCGAGTTCGTGGTGCGCAACGTCTGGTCGGCCTCCTGCAGCGCACGCAGCGTGGAGCTGTGGCGGACCAAGGACATCTCCTCGTCGACCACCTGGAACTCCCAGACGGCGAGCGGCTTCTGGATCGACAAGCTGAAGACGGACTCCTTCGCGTACGGCTTCGAGGGCTGCTCGGCCAAGGACGCGGAGTTCGACGTCAAGTCGGCGGTGCAGTCGGCCGCCAACGGCAACTCGTCGACGATGACGTTCGGTATGCAGGCCGCCAGTGAGACCGACATCTACGGCTGGAAGCGCTTCTCCGACAAGGCCTACCTGCGGGTGAAGTACAACCGCCCGCCCGCACAGGTCAAGATGTCGCAGCTGACCATGGAGTACGGCGGCACCTGCAAGAAGCCGGCCGACGCCGCACGCGTGCGCACCCTCGGCAAGATCTACGCCAACAACGTCACCGACCCCGACGGCGACAACATCGCCGTCGAGTTCCAGGCGGCCTGGGACACGGGAGACGGCAAGGGCAGCATCGGACGCTGGAAGCCGGCGCGCACCGGCTACAAGAAGTCCGGCTCGGACTTCGCGATCGGCCTGCCCTCCTCCATACCGGAGAACAAGCAGATCAGCTGGTACGTGCGCAGCTACGACGGCGCGCAGTACTCGCCGTGGTCCTCCACCGGTGACCCCACCGCCTGCTACTTCACCTACGACACGAAGGTGCCGAAGGCCCCCTCGATCACCTCCGGCGAGTACCCGGCCTCCGATCCGGAGAACCCGGACGACCCCTGGTACGACGGAGTGGGCGCGTACGGCTCGTTCACCCTCAAGGCCGCCGACACCGACGTGACGAAGTACTGGTTCGGCGTCAACGGTGACCCCACCTCCAAGAACACCATCACCACCGCCGCCGGCGCGGCGAAGGTCGCCCGGATGCTGCCGGCCAAGGCGGGCCTGAACTTCGTCACGGCCCGGGCCTTCGACACGGCGGGCAACGCCGGTGAGATCCGCACCTACCAGTTCCGCGTCAAGGCCGGACAGCCCGAACGCGCCGCCTGGCAGCTCGACGACGCCGCCGGATCCACCGCGGCCGAGGGCGAGGCCCCCGAACGTACCGCCGAGCTGCGCGGCGGCCCCACCCCGCACGTCGAGGGGGCGAAGGGTACCGCCGTGTCCTTCGACGGGGTCGACGACTACGCCGTCACCGACATCCCCACCGTGGACACCTCCGTCGGCTTCTCCGTCTCGGCGTGGGTGAAGCTGTCCACCCTGCCGGACCACGCCGCGGTCATCGCCGCCCAGCCCGGCAACCACTCCCCGGGCTTCGAGCTGTACTACTCCAGCGGCTACAACCGCTGGGCGTTCAACCAGTACACCTCCGACAGCCCCGACGCGGGCATCGTCCGGGCCATGCCCGCCACCGCGGGCGGAGTCCAGGCCGGGCAGTGGACGCACGTGGTGGGCACCTTCAGCTCCACCTACGACCAGCTGAGCCTGTACGTCAACGGCACCCTCGCGGGCACCACGAAGTACGACTCGCCGTGGAACGCGCGACGCGGCCTGCAGATCGGCGCCGGCTCCTACAACGGCGAGCCCGGCTCCTTCTTCCCCGGAGCCATCGACGAGGTGCAGATCTTCGACAAGCCGCTCGCCGGCGGTGAGGTGACCCGCCTCTACGGCAAGGAGTCGCTCATCTCGGGCCGGCCCGCACGAGCCGTGTTCACGATGGACGAAGCCGCCGACGCCACCCACCTCACCGGCGTGCCCGAGGTCCCGGACGCCAGGTTCGCCGGCGGCCTGACCGCGGGCGCCCCCGGCATCGCCGGCAAGGCCCTGACCCTGGACGGAACCGACGACTACGCGAGCACCGGACGGCCGCTGCTGAACAACCAGCGCAGCTTCGCCGTCTCGGCCTGGGCGAAACTGCCCAAGACCAAGCCGGACCACGCCGCGGTCATCGCGACACAAGCCGGTGAGCACAAGCCGGGAATGGAGCTGTACTACTCCAGCGGCTACAACCGCTGGGCGTTCAACCAGTACTCGGCCGACGCCTCGGACGCCACACCGGTCCGCGCACTCCAGGCCGAGGGCCAGACCGCGTACGCCGACACCTGGACCCACCTGGTGGGCGTCCACGACGCCGTCGCCAACAAGCTCATCCTCTACGTCAACGGCGTCGAGGCGGGATCGACGGACCTGCAGGCCGACTGGTACGCGGGCGGCCCGGTGCAGATCGGCGCCGGCAACTACGAGGGCACACCCGGTTCCTTCTTCCCGGGGCAGATCGACGACGTCCGCCTCTTCGACCGGCCGGTCTCGGCCGACGAGGTGCGGCAGTTGTTCCAGCAGCGCCCCCTGCTCACCGCCCGGTGGAAGCTGGACGGCGACTCCGGCTCCGCGTCACCGGACGACACCGGCCGCGCATCCGCCCTCGCCCTGCAGGGCGGCGCACGGATCGGCACCGGTTTCATGGACGGCGGCCTGGAACTCGACGGCACGGCGGGCTACGCCACCGCTCCGGCCGTGCCGGTGGACACCGGCGCCAGCTTCACCGTGACCGCCTGGGCCCAGGCGGCCACGACACCCGCGCAGAACGCCACGGTGATCAGCGCGGAAGGCGCCAGCCAGAGCCCCTTCGCCCTGCGCTTCGTCCCGGACCCGGCACACCCCGACGGGCTGGGAAGCTGGGAGATCGCCCTGCCGAACAAGGACGGCACCGACGCCTCGACCGTGCGCCTGGCCAGCACGGAGTTCAGCAGCGTGACCGACTGGAACCACGTGGCGCTGGTCTACGACGGCTTCTCCAAACAGGCCCGCCTGTACGTCAACGGCATCCTCCAGGAGGTGCCGTGCGACGACGCCGACGGTGACGGCCAGGCGGACGACGCCTCCTGCCAGGACCTGATCGCCTGGGGCGAGAACGTCCTGACCACCAAGGCCGGCAAGTCGCTCCAGGTCGGAAGGACGAAGACCGGCAGCACGGGAGCCGAGTACTTCCCCGGCCTGATCGACGACGTCTGGTTCTTCCAGGGCGCGCTCAACGACAGCCAGGTACAGGAGCTCGCCGGCTCCTGGTTCGACGTACCCACAGAGGTCCCGGCCGGCAGCTGACGCCGCCGCAGGGTGGGGCACGCGCCACGCGTGCCCCACCCGCCGCCGCCCTCCTCCCACCGCCCTTATCGCACGGCGTCACCGGTGCACCGGCACGCGCGCACCGGCACGCCACTCAGCCATGGACGGCATCACGCATGAGACGCACCCCACCACGCCTTTCCTCCAGAGCGCTGTACCGGCCGGTCTCCCTGGCCATGTCCGCACTCATGGTCGGCGGACTGATCCAGGCCGCCGCCTCACCCGCCGCGGCCGCCACCGGCCATCCACTGCCGGGTGTGCCCAGGGCCGACAAGCCCGTGGCCGGCACCGACGGTCTCAAGCCCCGGCCCCGCAAGCTCACCAAGGGCCCGCGGACACCGGCCGAACCGCCCCGGCGCTCCTGGCCGGAGCCCGGTACCGCCACCGTGGAGATACCCGGGCACGGCTCTGGCCGGGCCGGTGACCTCCCGCTGCGCATAGCGCCGCCGAAGACACCGAAGGACGCTGCCCGAGGCACGGTCGAGGCCCGCCTGCACAGCCGCGGCCAGGCCGAACGCGCCGGCGTCGACGGACTGCTGTTCACGCTCGAAGCCAAGGACCTGCCGAAGAAGGCCGCCGTGGCCGGCTCCGCGAAGGCGACGGCCCCGGCCGGCCCGGGCAAGGTCGCCGTCACCGTCGACTACGCGGGTTTCGCCCAGGCATACGGCGGCGGCTACGCGTCCCGGCTGCACCTCGTCGAACTGCCCGCCTGCGCCCTGACCACCCCCGCCAAGGACGCCTGCCGCAAGAGTTCCCCGCTCGCCACGCGCAACGACACCGACCGCCACACCCTGACGGCGAACACGGTGAGCCTGCGCTCCGGCGCGGCGACCGTCCTCGCCGCCGCGGCGGAGACCGGTGGTGAGAAGGGCGACTTCAAGGCCACCTCCCTGTCGTCGTCGGCGACCTGGAGCACCGAACTCAACACCGGTGACTTCACGTGGTCCTACGACATGCCGGTGCCGGACGTCCCCGGCGACCTCGCACCGGAGGTGGGCCTGGACTACTCCTCGGGCTCGATCGACGGCCGCACCGGCACCACCAACAACCAGGGCTCCTGGGTGGGCGACGGCTTCGAGCTCTCACCCGGCTTCATCGAGCGCCGCTACAAGCCGTGCGCCGAGGACGGCGAGAAGAACGCCGACGGCAACAAGCCGGGCGACCTGTGCTGGTCGTACGACAACGCCTACCTGACCTTCAACGGCAAGGGCGGCGAACTGGTCCCCGTCGGCAACGACGAGTTCAGGCTCCAGCAGGACGACGGCACCCGGATCGCCCACCTGACCAGCACCGAGCGCGGCAACGGTGACAACGACGGCGAGTACTGGCGGCTCACCACCCCCGACGGCACCCGCTACTACTTCGGCTACCACCGGCTGCCCGGCTGGACGGACGGCAAGGAGACCACCGACTCGACGTGGACCGTGCCGGTGTTCGGCAACAACACGGGCGAGCCGTGCCACGCCTCGGACTTCGCCGGATCCTGGTGCCAGCAGGCGTGGCGGTGGAACCTCGACTACGTGGTGGACACCCACGGCAACGCCATGGGGTACCACTACGCCAAGGAGACCAACTCCTACGGCCGCAACCTGAAGGCCGACGCCGACACCCCGTACATCCGCGGCGGCTACCTCCAGCGCATCGACTACGGCCTGCGCTCCTCCCGCATGTTCGCCGACAAGCCGCCGGCCCAGGTGGTCTTCGACAGCGCCGAGCGCTGCCTGCCCCAGGACGGTGTCACCTGCGCGGCCGACACCATCGACAGCAAGTCGTTCTACTGGTACGACACGCCGTGGGACCTGAACTGCAAGCCCGGCACCAAGTGCGACAACGGCCGGATGACCCCGTCGTTCTGGACCCGCAAGCGGCTGACCGCGGTCACCACGCAGCTCCTGAAGTCCGACGGCTCCTACGGCAAGGTCGACTCCTGGCAGCTCAGCCACCGCTGGGGTATGGCGGACACCGACTACCAGCTGCTCCTGGACAGCGTGCAGCACTCCGGTCACACCGCCACCCCGTCGATCACCCTGCCGAAGACCACCTTCGCCTACACCCAGCTGGCCAACCGGCTGGACCGGACCGGCGACGGCTACGCCCCGTTCATCAAGGCGCGGCTGTCCACCGTCGCCGACGAGTCCGGCGGCCAGATCGACGTCAACTACTCCGCACCGGCGTGTGACGCCGACGCGCTGCCGACCCCCGAGACCAACACCACCCGCTGCTTCCCGCAGTACATCGGCGGTGACAGCAGCGACGCCCCGGACCGCGAGTGGTTCAACAAGTACGTGGTCACGTCCGTGACGTCCACCGACCGTACCGGCGGCGCCCCGGACCAGGTCACCGCCTACGACTACCTCGACGGCGCCGCCTGGCACTTCGACGAGGACGGTCTGACCAAGGAGAAGTACAGGACGTGGTCCCAGTGGCGCGGCTACGGCCGCGTGCGGGTCCAGAGCGGCGGCCAGGGCGGTGCGGCCGCCATGAAGTCGCAGGAGGAGCACTACTTCCTGCGCGGCATGGACGGCGACCGCAAGACACCGTCGGGCGGCACGAAGTCGGTCACCGTCGCGCTCGGTGCCGGTGAGGGCGACGCGATCACCGACGACGGGGCGACCGCGGGCTTCGAGTACCGCACGGTGACCTTCGACCGGCCCGGCGGCAAGATCCTCCAGAAGACCGTGAACCGGCCCTGGCACCACGAGACGGCCAGGAAGGTCCGCGACTGGGGCACCCTCACCGCCGACTTCACCGGTACCGCCGAGTCCAGGGACTTCACCTCCCTGGATGACGGCGCCGGTGCGAAGTGGCGCACCGTCGCTACCTCCACCAGCTACGACACCGTCGCCGGACGGCCCACCCGGGAGGAGGACCTCGGGGACGTCTCCACGGCGGACGACGACCAGTGCACCCGCACGACCTACGCCACCAACACCGACAAGAACATCCTCCTGCTGCCCGCACGGGTGGAGACCGTCGCCAAGGCATGTGACGCCACGGTCGACCGGACCAAGGACGTCATCGACGACGTCCGCACCGCCTACGACGGCGGCGCCTACGGCGCGGCGCCGACCAAGGGCGACGCGACGGGCACCGCTCCGCTCAAGAGCGACAACGGCACCAAGGCCACCTACCTGGAGGCCGGTGCCACCTACGACGACTACGGACGCGAACTCACCGTCACCGACCTGACGGCCGACGTGACCGTGACCGGCGGCGCCGATCCCGTGCGCACGCCGCGCACCGACGGCCGTACCACCACCACGGCCTACGTCCCGGCCACCGGCCTGCCCACGCAGACCAGGACCACCACACCGCCGGCCGACGCGGGCAACCCCACGAGCGCCCAGACCACCGTCAAGGACCTCGACCCGCTGCGCGGACTGCTGCTCAGGCAGACCGACACCAACAACAACGTCACCAACTACGCCTACGACGCGCTCGGCCGCTCCACCAAGGTGTGGCTCGCCGACCGCGCCACGAGCGGTGTGCCGACGTACGAGTACGCCTACTCGGTCACCGAGGGCAAGCCCGTCACCGTGGCCACCAAGCTGCTCGACAACGACGGCGGCCAGATCACGTCGTACAAGCTGTACGACGGGTTCCTGCGCGAGCGCCAGTCCCAGGCACCCGGCCCCGACGGCGGCCGGATCATCTCCGACATCTTCTACGACGAGCGCGGTCTGACGAGCAAGACCTTCGCCCCGTACTTCGCCACCGGCAGCCCGGTCGCCGACCTGTTCAAGCCGGACGACGCGCTGGGCGTGGAGAGCCAGACCCGCACCTTCTACGACGGTCTGGGCCGCCAGGTCGAGGAGCGGCAGATCGCCGGCAACGGTGACGGCGGCACCGTCCTGTCCACCAAGAAGACGATCTACGGCGGTGACCGCACCACCCTGATCCCGCCGGTGGGCGACACCACCGTCACCTCCCTGGTCGATGCGCGGGGCAACATCACCGAACTGCGCCAGCACCACACCCGCGACCCCGAGTCGGCCTACGACACGACCACCTACGACCACACTCCCTCGGGCGACCTGCTGAAGGTCACCGACCCGGCCGGCAACAGCTGGAGCTACACCTACGACCAGCTCGGCCACCAGACGTCCTTCAGCGACCCCGACCGGGGCCGCACCGACACCCGCTACGACGACCACGGTCAGGTGATCTCCAGCACCGACCAGCGCGGCACCACCCTGTTCAACACGTACGACGGACTGGGCCGCAAGACGGAGCTGCGCGAGGGCTCCGCCACCGGCAAGCTGCGGGTCAAGTGGACGTACGACACCGTCTCCGGAGCCAAGGGCCAGCTCGCCGAGTCGACCCGCTACGTGGACGGCCAGGCCTACACCACCGCGGTGACCGCCTACGACAGGCTGTACCGGCCCACGAAGACGGCGACCGTGATCCCGGCCTCCGAGGGCGCGCTGGCCGGCACCTACCAGTCCGGCACCGCCTACAAGCCCTCCGGCCTGGTCGCCTCGCTCAGCTACTCCGCCGCCGGCTCGCTGCCGGGCGGATCGATCAACTACACCTACGAGGACCGGACCCTTCGGCCGATCTCCGTCTACGGCCAGGGCATGACCTCGACCGCCACCTACAGCCAGACCGGCAAGCCGCTGGTGTACAGCTTCGGTCTGACCGGCGGTGGGAAGAAGACGCAGGTCACCAACACCTACGAGTTCGGCACCCAGCGGTTGGCGACCACACGCGTCGACCGCGAGGGACAGGCGGGAGTCGACCAGAACGTCACCTTCCGCTACGACGAGGCCGGCAACGTCCTCTCCCTGCGGGACGTCTCCCGCACCGGCACCGACAACCAGTGCTTCGCGTACGACTACCTGCGCCGCCTGACGGAGGCGTGGGCCCAGGGCGACCAGACCTGCGCGGACTCCCCGTCCGCGGACAAGCTCGGCGGTCCGGCTCCGTACTGGCAGTCGTACTCCTACGACAAGGCCGGCAACCGGCTGACCGACACCCTGCACGACACCGGAGGCGACGCCGCCAAGGACGTCAAGCACACCTACGAGTACCCCCCGGCGGGCAAGCCGAAGGCCCATCAGCTGTCCGCGCTCACCACGCAGGGGCCCGCGGGGACCAGCCGGACCGACTACGTCTACGACGAGACCGGCAACACCACCGACCGCGGCAGGCAGCACCTGGACTGGGACGCCGAGGGGCTCCTGGCCAAGGTCACCCAGCCCGTCGACGGCAAGCCGGCCAAGGTCACCGAGTACCTGTACGACGCCAACGGCAACCGGCTCATCGACCGCACGGGCGACCGGACCACGCTGCACCTCGGGCACACCGACGTCAGCCTCGACAAGGGGGCGACCAAGGCGAAGGCGACGCGCTACATCGACCTCGGCAGCGGCCACCAGGCCGTCCGTGCCGATGACGGCAGCTTCTCCTTCACCCTCGCCGACCACCACGGCACCGGCCTGCTGGCCGTCGCCGCCACCGACCTGGCCCTCACCCAGCGCCGGGTCACGCCCTTCGGCGAGTCCCGCGGCACGGCACCGGCCGCGTGGCCCGGAACCAAGGGCTTCGTCGGCGGCATCGACGAGACCAAGGACACCGGCCTCACCCACCTGGGCGCCCGTGAGTACGACGCCCAGACCGGCCGGTTCCTCTCCGTCGACCCGGTGATGGACCTGGCCGACCCGCAGCAGATGAACGGCTACACCTACGGCAACAACAACCCGCTGGTGTACGCCGACCCGGACGGGAAGTTCTTCGGCTTCCTGGAAATGTTCAAGCTGTTGCAGAAGACGATCGAGTACTTCCTCAACAAGGTTCCGAACAAGAACCCGGGCTTCATGCAGCGCCGCGCGAAGGCTCCCGCGGTGCACAACAACGACCTGCGCGGGGCGCTCGCGCAGATCTACCCCAAGAAGGAGCACGGTGCGGTCTTCGGCAACGGCAAGCTGTCGACGGCCATCATCCACGAGTTCAACACGGGCAAGCAGCTTCCGGGCAAGAAGCAACTGCACATCCAGAAGGGCTGGTCGACGATGAAGGCCCTCTCCAACGTGCTGGACAAGGACCGCAAGGCCAGGGAGGAGGGCAAGGCTCCCAAGAACCTCCTGTCCGACAGCGACCTGAAGATCGCCAAGGCCGAGGCGGCGGAACTGTGGGACGCGCTCAACTCGCGTGACGTCACCGGCAACATCAAGAAGGTGATGAAGGGCGACGCCGGCATGGAGAAGTCCATCAAGACGAACTTCGAGGCCGTGGCGAAGACACCCGCCGTGAAGGACCTCACGGGCACGGAGTTCAAGCCCACCCAGTACAAGGGCCCCCAGCCGGTCGGCCAGCCCACCCGGCTGCGCGGCTTCTCCAGGACCCTCGGGATCGTCGGCGGCATCGCGATGGCCGCCCAGGCTCCGTCCTACGTCCACCAGTACGGCTGGAAGCAGGGCGCCTGGGAGATGACCAAGGACATCGTGGACCCGTTCGGGTTCCACGAGGCCCTGGAGCCGCCGAAGACGAGCGGAGGCATCTGCCCTCCCGAGAACTGCGCCTGACCGTGAGGCCGGCGAGCTGTGCCGGACAATGAGGACGGGGCCCGTCGTGCACCGCGCACGACGGGCCCCGCGCCCGTGAGCACGACCACCGCACATCTCACAGAGGAAGACATGAGCGACGCCCCCGCCGGGGAGAATCCGGCCCAGGAGATCCCGTTCGAGGAGATCCCCGCGCTGCTGCTGAGCATGGTCCCGGAGTGCGCCGACTCCATCGCCGAGATGTTCCACCAGCCCGCGGAAGCCGCTGTCCTGACCGAGGACGCGGCCGTGATGCTGTACGAGCTGCTCGCCGGATGCTTCACCACACCGGTGCTGATGCCGCAGCTGCGCAGCGACAGCCCGGACACCGGTCTGCTCACCCGCTGCTGGGACTTCGTGGAGCGCATCGTGGACCACCCCTCGCAGCACGTCGGCGGCGCCGTCTACTTCGAGGTGCTGGATCAGCTCCTGATCGACAGCGGCCTGGTGGAGGCCGCCTGGCCCTACATGAAGGAACGGACCCGGGCCCGCACGCTGCTGATGCTCGACGACTTCGACGTCCGCCTGCCCGGGATCAACCGGCGCTAGCCGGACCGCGTCCCTCCCGCGCCCCCGCCGACCCGGCGGGGGCGCTTTCTCATTCCATCAAGAAGGCGCACAAACAAACATTCTCCATAGGGAACTGTGTTGACGGCGAACAGTCAAGTGTCTCGGTAGACATCCTATGTGTGGGGCGGTGATCGTGCGCGAACCCTTGACTGCCCTGGGTGATGAGTGCAAGCTCTCCCTCGGTTCTTCGAGGATTCGTCCTATCTATCCAGTCACTGCTTGCTTGTTCGCTGCCCTCTTCCGGAGCGTTCCGGCGGCACATAAGTCAACACGGCAAGGAGAACTCGTGAACGGCACGAAAAGGAAACCGCTTCGGCGTCTGGTCGCCGGCATGGCGGTCGCCGCCCTGGCGCTGCTGGGACTGCTGACCGGCGGCACCGCCCAGGCCGCGACCCCGACGCCCAAGGCCGCCTCGGGCACCGGCCAGTTCCGCGGAGTGAACTGGGCGGACCCCCGCGACAACTTCATCACCGGCCCGAACATCCCCGTCGGCCTGTCGGAGTCGGACGACTACGCCACCGTGTACACGAAGTCCACGGCCATCCTCAAGGGCTTCCAGGGCCTGGGCGCCAACACCGTCCGCATGGGGTTCAACGCGGCGACCACCTCGGGAAGCTGGTGGGGCAGCTACACCGCGACGCTGGACGCGGCCACCGCGCTGGGCATGAAGGTCATCGTCGCGCCCTGGCTGCAGAACGGGAAGGTCGGTGACACCGCGTCCTTCTACCGGATGTGGGACACGATGATCGGCAAGTACGGCTCGAAGAGCAACTTCTACTTCGACATCATGAACGAGCCGTGGGCGTACAGCGCCACCGACCTCACCGACTTCGAGGCCGACTGGCTGGCGCACTACCCCGGGCTGCCCCGCGACCACGTGATCGTCCCCGGCCTGTGGGGCGACGCGAGCCTGTGCTCCGTGGGCTCCGACTCACGGCTGTCCGGCACCCTGCTCTCCCTCCACGCGTACAGCATGTTCGGGGTCTCCCACGACACCGAGGCCGACTGGGTCAAGGAGTTCACCGGCAACCTGTGCGGCTACGCCGACCGTGCCGTGGTGACCGAGTTCGGCGCCCCGATGACCACCGGCGTCGACTACAACGGCCCCAAGGACGGCACCAACAACATCTCCTTCCTCTACGCCGTCACCGACACCGCGCGCAGCCTCGGGATCGGCACCGTCCTGTGGACCGGCGTCAAGGAGACCGACCAGACCCAGGGCCCCGGGCCCTGCGACAACGCCTCCTGCGCCATCACCTCCCTGAAGGGCAGCGGCACCAACCTGTCCCTGACCCTCACCAGCCAGTCCGGCCTCGACCGCCTCCAGTGGGGCTGGGGCACCGGCAGCAACCCGGGCGGCGGAAGCGGCGCCGGCGCCGTCCTGCGCGGCGCCGCCTCCAACCGCTGCCTGGACGTGCCCGGCGTGAGCACCACCAACGGTGTGCAGACCCAGATCTGGGACTGCACCGGCGGCACCAACCAGCAGTGGAACCTCACCTCCGCCAAGGAGCTGCGCGTCTACGGCAACAAGTGCCTGGACGCCGACGGCTGGGGGAGCACCCCGGGGACGAAGGTCGTCATCTGGGACTGCACCGGTGGCGCCAACCAGCAGTGGAACCTCAACAGCGACGGCACCGTCACCAGCGTCCAGTCCGGGCTGTGCCTGGACGTCAAGAACGCCTCCACCGCCAACAGCGCCCTCGTCCAGCTGTGGACCTGCAACGGCGGCGGCAACCAGAAGTGGACCCGTAAGTAACCCGCAAGCAGTCCGAGAACTCGGGGAGTCGGCAACGTGGAAGAAGGGTTCATGCGGAGACGAGTGAACAGGGCGGCCGCCACCGGAGCCGCGGCCCTCGCCGGCCTCGGGATGTCGCTCGTCCCGATCACCCCGGCGGCCGCCGCCACCGGACCGCGGGACGGTCATGTGTACGCGCTGACCGCGGCGCACAGCGGCAAGAACGCGCAGGTCGCGTCGGGCTCCCAGGCCGACGCGGCCGAGGTGGTGCAGCAGACCGCCTCCGGCGGCCCGAGCCAGCTGTGGCAGGCCGTCGCCCGCGCGGACGGGTCCTTCTCGCTGGTGAACGTCAACAGCGGCAAGTGCATGGACGTGAAGGGCGCCTCCACCGCCGCGGAGGCGCACGTCATCCAGTGGCCGTGCACCGGCGGCGACAACCAGCGCTGGACCTTCAGCGGTTCGGCGATGGTCTCCGTGCACAGCGGGATGTGCCTCGACGTCCCCGGCGCCTCCACGGCGGACGGCACCTCCCTCATCCAGTGGCCGTGCGGCAGCAGCCCCAACCAGCAGTGGGGTCTCACCGAGCGCCCCCGGGTCGCGGCCTTCGGCCCCGGGATGACCGCCGGCGGCGACACCTTCTCCGAGCAGACCCTGCGGATGGTCGTCCACACCAGCGTCGCCGGTGCCGGTGTGCGGATTCGCGTGTCCAACCTGCGCGGCACCACCGCGCTGTCCGTCGGCGCCGTCGACGTGGCCGTGCGGGCCGGCGGCGCGGCCGCGGTACCCGGCACCCACCACACCGTGACCTTCGGCGGATCCGGCAGCCCGACCGTCGCCGCCGGAGCGGAACTCACCAGCGATGTCATCCCGATGTCGGTGACGGCGGGGCAGGACCTCCTGGTGAGTCTGTACCTGCCGGGCACGACCGGCGCCTCCACCTTCCACCGTGACGCCTTCCAGACGTCGTACCGCTCGGCGGCGGGCTCCGGCAACCACGCCGGAGAGGACGGGGCCGGCAACTTCGGCACCTCGATGTGGAGTTGGTACTACGTCTCGGGCGTGGACGTCGTACCGGCCGCCGTGACCACCGGGACCGTGGTGGCCTTCGGCGACTCCATAACCGACGGGTCGACCACCACGACCGACGCCAACCGGCGCTGGCCGGACTACCTGGCCGCGCGGCTGCGGTCGGAGAGCGGCGGCCAACGGCTCGCCGTCGCGGACGCGGGCATCGGGGGCAACATGGTGCTCCGCCCGACCGGCTGGGACCCGCAGGGGCCGGCCGCCGTGGACCGGTTCGCGCACGACGCCCTCGGCCAGCCGGGCGTACGGGACGTGATCTTCATGGAGGGGATCAACGACATCAACAACGGTTCCTCCGTCACCGCCGACCAGCTGATCGGCGGCTACCGGAACATCATCGCGCAGGCCCACGCGGCCGGCGTGCGGATCATCGGCGGCACCATGCTGCCCAACTCCACGCAGGACGGCACCAGGGCCGGCATCCGCGCCGCGGTGAACAACTGGATCCGCACCAGCGGGGCGTTCGACGCGGTCGTCGACTTCGACGCGGTCGTGCGGGACCCGGACAACCCCGCCCGGCTGCTCCCGGCCTACGACAGCGGTGACCACCTGCACCCCAACGACGCCGGAATGCAGGTCATGGCGAACGCCGTCGACCTGTCCGCGCTGCGGTAGGCACCCTTCCCCCTGCCCGCCCGGTCAGCCGTCAGCCGTCGACCGCGGCCACCGGATCGTCGCAGAGGCTGGCGGCCAGCCACTGCTCCACCGCCGTGATGTGGACGGTCGCCGCGGCGGTGGCCAGCAGGGCGTCGCGGGACTGGAGCGCGTGGAGGATCTGCTCGTGGTCCTCGTGTGCGCTGCTCAGGGCGTCGCCGGTCTGGCTGCCGCGGACGATGCGGACACGCTGGGTGCGGGTGGAGAGAACCTGGAGCAGCATCGACAGCACGGGGTTGCCGACCGCTTCGACGATCCGGAGGTGGAAGGCGATGTCGTGGGCGACGAACTCCTCCACGGTGGCGACGGTACGGGACCGCTTGAGGATGTCGCGCAGCTCCCGCAGGTCCTCCGGCGTGAGCAGGGCGGCGGCCAGCCCGGTCGCCTGCGGTTCCAGCAGCCGTCGCACCTGGAGCAGTTGCAGGGCCGTGTGGCCCTGGGAGACGTCGGCGGCGAAGGAGAGGCTCTCCAGCAGGAGGTGGGGCTCCAGGCTGGAGACGTACGTGCCGTCGCCCTGCCGGGTGATCAGGATGTGCATGGCGGTCAGCGCCCGGACCGCCTCGCGCAGGGAGTTGCGGGACAGCCCGAGCTGTCCGGCGAGGACCTCCTCCCTCGGGAGCCGGGAGCCGGGGGCGAGTTCGCCGGCGACGATCATCGCCTTGATCTTGTCGATCGCCTCGTCCGTCAGGGCCACGGGGGTGCCTCTATTCCTGCTTCTCGCCGGACGCGAAGCGGGAGATGACCAGGGCGACGATGATGATGGCCCCGTTGAGGAACTGGTTCCACAACGGGGGAACGCCCGCCAGGGTCATGACGTTCACGACGAGCTGGAGGGTGAGGACGCCGGTGAGGGCGCCGAAGACGGAGCCCTTGCCGCCGTTGAGGCTGACGCCGCCGATGACGGTCGCGGCGAAGACCTGGAAGATCCAGCCGCTGCCCTGGGTGGCGGAGATCGAGCCGTAGTGGCCGCTGTAGAGGATGCCGGCGAACGCGGCGAGGACGCTGCCGAGGACGAGGACGGTCCACACGATGCGGTCGACGCGGATGCCCGCCGTACGGGCGGCCTCCGCGTTGCCGCCGATCGCGTACAGCGCCCGGCCGTGCCTGAGCCAGGCCAGAGCGCTGCCGCCGAGGGCGAAGAGCACGGCGCACACCCAGATGGCGGCGGGCATGCCCAGCCAGGACGCCTTGCCCAGGTAGGTGAAGGAGGACGGCAGTTCCACGATGGACTGCCCCTGCGAGAGCGCGACCTGGAGGCCGCGGAGCATGGTCAGGGCGCCGAGGGTGACGATGAAGCCGTTGAGGCGCAGCTTGAGGATGAGGAAGCCGTTGACGGCACCGATGACCGCGCCGACCAGCAGGCAGAGGGGGATCGCCGTCCACTCGGGCAGGAGACCGAGCCCGTTGAACCGGCCGCCGCTGCTGGGCAGGACGATCCATACGGCGATGACGGGAGCCACGCCGATGGTGGACTCCAGCGACAGGTCCATCCGCCCGCAGACCAGGATGAACGTGGTGGCGAGCACCAGCAGGCTCAGTTCGGTGGACTGCTGGGCCACGCCGATGAGGTTGTCGGCGGTCAGGAAGGCCGGGGAGACGATGAACCCGATCAGGCCGAGGACCAGGATCGCCGGAACCAGGGACAGTTCACGCAGGCGTCCGAGGTCGACCCGGCGGCGCGTGGCGTCCGCGGCGGCCGGCTCGGCCTTGCTCACTGCGGGCTCGGTGAGATCTGAGGTGGCGGACATGACTACCTTCCGTGCTCGTCTGCGCCGGTCGGGGCGGGTACGGCGGGTACGGCGGATGCGGGGGGCGCGGTGGCGGGGGACGCGCCGGCGGGAGCCGTGTCGCCGCTGACGCCCTCGATGGCGGCGACGACGGCCTCGTCCTTCCAGCCGCCGGCGAACTCGGCGACCACGCGCCCGTGGAACATGACGACGACCCGGTCGCAGGCCTTCAGGTCGTCCAGTTCGTCGGAGACGATCAGCGCGGCCCTGCCGCCTTCCGCGACCTGCCGGATGCGGCCCAGCAGGAACTCCTTGGACTTGACGTCCACCCCGTTGGTGGGGCGGATGGCCACCAGGACGTGCGGGTCGGTGGCCAGGGCCCGGGCGACGACGACCTTCTGCTGGTTGCCGCCGGAGAGGGCGGAGACCGGGGTGGCCGGTCCCGGGGTCTTGATGTCGAGGTCCCGGATCATGCGCCCGGCGAACGCCCTGGTGCGGGCCGGCAGCACCGTGCCGAACGGACCGAGCTGGTCGGTGACGGTGAGCGTGGCGTTCTCCGCCACGCTGCGGTTGTTCACCAGTCCCTGGAGGTGGCGGTCCTCGGGCACCAGGCCGACGCCGGCGGTGAGCGCCGACGGCACACTGCCGGTGCGTACGTTCCTGCCGCCGACCGTGATCCGGCCGGCCCCGGCCCGGTGCAGACCGGCGATCGCCTCGCCCACCTGCACGTTGCCGCTGGCGGTGGCGCCCGCGAGCCCGACGACCTCTCCGGAGCGCACCGAGAGGGAGACGTCCTGGCAGACGCCGGGCAGGGTCAGGCCGTCGACCGCGAGCAGTTCCGTGGCCCCGGCCCGCGACGGCGGAGGAGCGCCGGTGGTGGCGTCGGCCGTGGCGGCCGACTCGCCGGTCATGGCCTCCACCAGCGCGCGGTGGCCGAGTTCGGCGACGGGCGCGGTGAGGATGTGGCCCGCGTCGCGGTAGACGGTGACCGTGGTGCACAGGTCGTACACCTCTTGCAGGTGGTGCGAGATGAACAGGAAGGCCACGCCCTGGCGTTGGAGGTCGCGGAGCTTGCCGAAGAGCCGGGTGATGCCGCGGGCGTCGAGTTTCGCGGTCGGCTCGTCGAGGATGATGAACCGCGCGCCGAACGACAGGGCCCGGGCGATCTCCACGAACTGCCGCTGCTCGACGGTGAGTTCCCGGGCCCGGACGGCGGGGTCGACGGCCACGCCGTACTCGCCGAGCAACTCCTCCGCCCGGCGGCGCAGTTGCCGCCAGCGGATGGGTCGTACCGTCCCGGCGCTCTGCCGGTTCAGGAAGAGGTTCTCGGCGACGGTCAGTTCGCCGATGATGGTGGAGCGCTGGTAGACGCAGGCGACCTTGGAGCGCCAGGCGTCGATGTCGCCGACGGCGGGCGCCGGTTCGCCGGAGAAGCGCAGGGTTCCGGTGTCGGGCTGCTGGAGGCCGGTGAGGATGGACACCAGCGTCGACTTGCCGGCGCCGTTGCGCCCGACCAGGGCGTGCGACTCGCCGGAGGCGACGGTGATACGGGCGTCGCGCAGGGCGACGGTCGCGCCGAATCGCTTGCTGATGCCGGTCGCCTCGGCCACGGGGGCCGCGCTGCCGGGACCGGTCGCCGGGGCGGTCGCGGTGTCCGCCATGGTGGTTACCGTCCTTCGGGTACGGAGACTGGAGACGGGGGCCGCGGGCGGGTGCCCGCGTCGCAGGGGCGGTGCGGCCCCCGGTGCGGCGGGCCGGACCTGCGGCTCGTCAGCCGACGTTGTTGCCCCACAGGGTCTTGTCGTCCACGTTGGCCTTGGTCACCAGGGGTGCGGGGAGCTGGTCCTCCAGGCCGTTGGGCAGCTTGATGATGGTGGAGTCGTGGTCGGTCGCGCCCGGCTTGAAGGTCCGGCCCTCGGTCGCGGCCTTGGCGTAGTACAGCGCGTACTTGGCGTAGAGGTCGGCGGGCTGGGAGACGGTGGCGTCGATCTGGCCCTTGCGGATCGCGTCGAACTCCTGCGGGATGCCGTCGTTGGAGACGATCGAGATGTGCCCCTTCTGGCCGACGGGCTTGAGCAGGCCCTTCTGCTGGAGCAGCGCCAGGGTCGGCTGCAGGAACACGCCGCCGGCCTGCATGTAGAGGCCGTTCAGGTCGGGGTGCTGGGCGAGCAGCGACTGCAGCTTGGCGGAGGCCACGTCGCCCTTCCAGTCGGTGGGCAGCTCGAAGACCCTGATGTTCGGGTACTTCTGCTTCATGCACCGCGCGAACGCCTCCGAGCGGTCGCGTCCGTTGATGGAGTCCAGCGAGCCCTGGAACTCGGCGACCTTGCCCTTGCCGCCGAGCTGCTTGCCGAGGAACTCGCAGGCCTTGGTGCCGTACGCCCGGTTGTCGGCGCGGACGACCATGTAGACGTCGCCCTTCTCGGGCCGGGTGTCGACGCTGACCACGGGGATCTTCTTCGACGCGAGCGTGTCGAGCGTGGAGGCGATGGCGCCGGTGTCCTGGGGGGCCATGACCACGGCCTTGGCGCCGGTGTTCTGGAACACCTGGACGTTGGCGACCAGCTTGCCGACGTCGTTCTGCGAGTTGCTCACCGGCAGGGCGTTGATGCCGTCCGACTTGATGTCCTTGTCCAGGTACTGGGCGTAGGAGTTCCAGAAGTCGGAGTCGGAGCGCGGCAGGTCGATGCCGATGGCGGGCTTGTCGCCGCCGGAGGCGACCGAGGTGGTGCTCTGGCGGTTGCAGGCGGTGGCGAGGGCCAGGACGGCGAGGACGGCGGTGGCGGCCGCGGCGGTGGAGCGGGTGCGAGCGAGGTTCATGGCCGGGTTCTCTCCTTAGCCAGGGGCGCGGGGCCGCAGGGCGACGGTGGGGAGGGCGTACCCGCCTGCGGGGGAGGGGCGAGGTCGCCGGGCGGGCAGTCGCCGGTCCGGCGCGCGGGACGCGCGGACCGTGCCCTGGGAGGTGGGTGTGCGGGCAGCCGGAGACCGAGGATGCGAGGCGGAGCGACCGCACGGACGGGTCCCGAACGGCCCACGGGAGGGTGCAATCATTCCTCCGATGTATCTCGGACGACGAGGACGTTACGACGGTGTTGCCGCCGTTGACAAGAGTGTGGGGCGGGGGATTTCCCGGTCAGCGCCTGACCTCGGAGCGGTGCTGGAGTCGTCCTCAAGCCGTCCCTGGATCGGGCGAAGGGCCGGGCGGGCAAATACGTCCGAGGAATCCATTGCCAGGCGCGACCTCTGCCTCTAAGGTCGCCATGCCGCCATTCATCCGATGACTGGCCGGACCGTTCGGAGGCCTCACTCGTGCGCATCGGGCGCGTCCCAGGCGGCCCGGCCCTCCCGGCGGCCACCTCCCAGACGAAACCCGTACGGCAAGGGAGCCCCAGTGAAACTGCTACGAGTCGGCGCCCCCGGTGAGGAGCGGCCGGCGGTCCGCACCGACGACGGCCGACTGCTGGACCTGTCCTCCGTGACCCCGGACATCGACGGCGTCTTCCTCGCCTCCGGGGGAGTCGACCGGGCCCGCGCGGCCGTCACGGCCGGCGAGCTGCCCGAACTCGACCCGGACGGGCTGCGGTTGGGCCCACCCGTCACACGCCCCGGGAAGATCGTCTGCGTCGGGCTGAACTACCGCGACCACGCGGCCGAGACGGGCGCGGCGATCCCCACGCGCCCGGTGGTGTTCCTGAAGGACCCGGGCACGGTCGTCGGCCCCTACGACGACGTCCTGATCCCACGGGGATCGGTGAAGACCGACTGGGAGGTCGAACTCGCGGTCGTCATCGGACAGCGGGCCCGCTACCTCGACGGACCCCGCGCCGCGCGGGACGTGATCGCCGGGTACGCCATCAGCCACGACGTCTCCGAACGCGAGTTCCAGCTGGAGTACTCCGCGCAGTGGGACCTGGGCAAGTCCTGCGAGACCTTCAACCCGCTCGGCCCCTGGCTGGTCACCGCCGACGAGGTCGGCGACCCGCAGGACCTCGGCCTGCACCTGAGCGTCAACGGCGTGAAGCGGCAGGACGGCCACACCGGCGACATGGTCTTCCCGGTCGACCACCTCGTGTCCTACCTGAGCCGGTACATGGTCCTGGAACCGGGCGACCTGATCAACACCGGTACGCCCGCGGGCGTCGCCCTGGGTCTGCCCGGCACCCCCTACCTGCGCTGCGGCGACACCGTCGAGCTCTCCGTCGACGGTCTCGGCAGCCAGCGCCAGACCTTCGCCCAAGCGTGAAAGGCAGTACGACCTTGACTGCTACACCGCCCCGGATCACCACCGTCGACACCTGCGACATCCGCTTCCCCACCTCGCGGGAACTGGACGGCTCCGACGCGATGAACCCGGACCCCGACTACTCCGCCGCCTACGTCGTGCTGGGCACCGACGCCGGCGACGGACACGAGGGCCACGGCTTCACCTTCACCATCGGACGCGGGAACGACGTCCAGGTCGCCGCGATCGACGCACTGCGGCCGCACCTCGTCGGCCGCTCCCTGGAGGAGCTGTGCGCCGACCCGGGCTCGGTCCACCGCGACCTGATCGGGGACAGCCAACTGCGCTGGCTGGGACCCGAGAAGGGCGTGATGCACATGGCCATCGGTGCCGTCGTCAACGCGGTCTGGGACCTCGCCGCCAAGCGGGCCGGACAACCCCTGTGGCGGCTGCTCGCCCACGCCGACCCCGAATGGCTGGTCTCCCAGGTCGACTTCCGCTACATCGCCGACGTCCTCACCCCCGAGGACGCCCTCCGGCTGCTGCGCGAGGGCCGCGCGGGACTCGCGGAGCGCGAGGCCGTCCTGCTGGAGCGCGGCTACCCCGGGTACACCACCTCGCCGGGCTGGCTCGGCTACTCCGACGAGAAGCTGACCCGGCTGGCCGAGCAGGCCGTCGCCGACGGCTTCACCCAGATCAAGCTCAAGGTCGGCGCCGACCTCGCCGACGACGTCCGCCGTCTGCGCACCGCCCGCATCGCCGTCGGCGAGGACATCCGCATCGCCATCGACGCCAACCAGCGCTGGAACGTGGACGAGGCCGTCGAGTGGACCAACGCGCTCGCCGAGTTCGACCCGTACTGGATCGAGGAACCCACCAGCCCCGACGACGTGCTCGGCCACGCCGCCGTCCGCCGGGGCGTCGCCCCCGTGCGGGTCGCCACCGGCGAACACGTGCAGAACCGCGTCGTCTTCAAGCAGCTCCTCCAGGCCGGCGCCATCGACGTCCTCCAGATCGACGCGGCCCGGGTCGGCGGCGTCAACGAGAACCTCGCGATCCTGCTGCTTGCCGCCAAGTTCGGGGTGCCGGTGTGCCCGCACGCCGGCGGCGTGGGCCTGTGCGAGCTGGTGCAGCACCTGTCGATGTTCGACTACCTGGCGCTGTCCGGCACCACCGAGAACCGCGTCATCGAGTACGTCGACCACCTCCACCAGCACTTCGTCACGCCCGTGGTGATCCGCGACGGCCACTACGCCGCGCCGCTCGCACCCGGCTTCTCCGCCACCATGCGGGAGGAGTCCATCGCCGAGTACCGCTACCCGGACGGCAAGTTCTGGGTGGCCGACCGCACCGCAGAGGAGGACGTGGCATGACCGGGCTGTCGGGACTCAGGGCCGTCGTCACCGGGGGCGCGTCCGGCATCGGGCTGGCCACGGCCCGCGCACTGGCCGCCCAGGGCACGAAGGTGGCCGTCCTCGACCTCGATCCGGGCGCCGCGACCGAGCCGCTGCTCGGCCTGCGGGCCGACGTCACGGACGACACCTCGGTACGGGCCGCCGTGGCAGCGGCCGCCGAGCGGTTCGGCGGACTGGACATCGTCGTGAACAACGCGGGCATCGGCGCCGTCGGCACCGTCGAGGACAACCCCGACGAGCAGTGGCACCGCGTGCTGGACGTCAACGTCCTCGGCATGGTGCGCACCACCAGGGCCGCCCTGCCCCACCTGCGGCGCTCGGCCCACGCCGCGGTCGTCAACACCTGCTCCATCGCGGCC
Source organism: Streptomyces sp. NPDC023481 (assembly GCF_055560195.1). Lineage (NCBI taxonomy): Bacteria > Bacillati > Actinomycetota > Actinomycetes > Kitasatosporales > Streptomycetaceae > Streptomyces > Streptomyces sp. NPDC023481. The sequence goes on along the minus strand of NZ_JBVHJE010000002.1, from coordinate 214,080 downwards.
ACCGCGGGCCTGCCGCAGCGCGCCCTGTACAGCGCCAGCAAGGGCGCCGTGTACTCCCTGACCCTCGCCATGGCCGCCGACCACGTCCGCGAGGGCATCCGCGTCAACTGCGTCACCCCCGGTACGGCCGACACCCCGTGGGTCTCCCGGCTGCTGGACGCGGCGGACGACCCCGAGGCCGAACGCGCCGCCCTCAACGCGCGGCAACCGCAGGGACGCCTGGTCACCGCGGACGAGGTCGCCGCGGCCATCGTCTACCTGGCGAGCCCGGCCGCGGCGTCCGTCACCGGCACCGCCCTCGCGGTGGACGGAGGCATGCAGGGCCTGCGGCTGCGTCCGGTGGACCGGTCGTGAGGACCGTGAACCCGGGCGGGAGCGCCGTACCGGTCTCCCGGCTGGCGCTGGGCTGCGCCGCCCTCGGCAACCTCTTCCACCCGGTCACCGACGAGGCCGCCCACGCCACGGTGGAGGCCGCCTGGGAGGCGGGCGTCCGCACCTTCGACACCGCGCCCCACTACGGTCTCGGCCTGTCCGAACGGCGGCTCGGCGCCGCGCTGCGCGACCGCCCGCGCGAGTCCTACACCCTCTCCACCAAGGTGGGCCGGCTCCTCGCCCCGGACCCGGACGGCGGGGCCGGGGACGACCTCGCCCACGGCTTCGCCGTCCCGGCCACCCACCGCCGCGTCTGGGACTTCAGCGCCGACGGCGTGCTGCGCTCCCTGGAGGCCAGCCTGGACCGCCTCGGCCTCGACCGCGTCGACGTGGCCCTGCTGCACGACCCGGACGACCATGCCGAGCAGGCGCTGCGCGAGGCCTACCCGGCGCTGGAGCGGCTGCGCGCCGAAGGCGTGGTCGGGGCGATCGGCGTAGGGATGAACCAGTCCGCGCTGCCCGCCCGGTTCCTGCGCGAGACCGACATCGACGTGGTCCTGCTGGCCGGCCGCTACACCCTCCTGGAGCAGGACGGGCTCACCGAACTGCTCCCCGAGGCGGCCACCCGCGGCCGGAGCGTGGTCATCGGAGGGGTGTTCAACTCCGGCCTGCTGACGGCCCCGAGCCCCGACGCCACCTACGACTACGCGCCCGCCCCGCGGCCGGTCCTCGACCGGGCGCTGCGGCTGCGGGCGGTCTGCGAACGCCACGGTGTCCCGCTGCGCGCCGCCGCGCTGCGCTTCCCGTTCGGCCATCCCGCGGTCGCGAGCGTCCTGACCGGCGCGCGGTCCCCCGAGGAGGTACGCGACACGGTGGCCCAGCTGCGGCGCCCGATCCCGGACGCCCTGTGGGCCGAGCTGCGCGCCGAAGGCCTGCTGGCCGCGGACACGCCCACCCCCACCCCCACCCCCGCCGCACCGGCCGGAGCGGCCCCGCCGTCGAAGGAACCGTCATGAGAGTCGCCCTGCACACCCGGGTTCGCGCCGACCGCGTCGAGGAGTACGAGGCCGCGCACCGTGAGGTGCCCGAGGAACTCACCGCCGCCATCCGCGCCGCCGGGGTGACGCGGTGGACGATCTGGCGCAGCGGCACCGACCTGTTCCACCTGCTGGAGGTCGAGGACTACCAGGCGATGATCGCCGAACTCGGCAGGCTGCCCGTCAACATCGCCTGGCAGGCCCGGATGGCCGACCTGCTCGACGTCGTCCACGACTACTCCGCGCAGGGCGGGGACGCGTCGCTGCCGGTGGTGTGGGAACTGTGACCGCGGCCGAGGCCGGCCCCGGCATCGTGGACGCCCACCACCACGTGTGGGAGCTGTCCGTCCGCGACCAGGACTGGATCAGCGGACACGAACTCGCGCCGCTGCGGCGTGACTTCACCCTCGCCGACCTGGAACCCGAGGCCCGCGCGGCCGGTGTCACCGCCACCGTGCTGGTGCAGACGATCACCGTGCCGGAGGAGACGCCGGAGTTCCTGGCCCTGGCCGCGCGCAGCGACCTGGTCGCCGGCGTCGTCGGCTGGACCGACCTGACCGCCCCCGACGTCGCGGAGACCCTCGCCGGGCTGCGCGCGGGCCCCGGAGGGGAGCACCTGGTGGGCATCCGCCACCAGGTACAGGGCGAGCCGGACCCCCGCTGGATCGTGCGCCCCGAGGTCCTGCGCGGCCTGAGCGCGGTCGCCGAGGCGGGACTCGTCTACGACCTCGTGGTGAAGCCCCGCCAACTCGCCGCCGCCGTCGAGGCCGCACAGCGCCTGCCCGGCCTCACCTTCGTCCTCGACCACCTCGGCAAGCCGCCCATCGCGTCCGGTGAGCTCGCCCCCTGGGCGGGGCTGGTCCGGCGCCTGGCCGCCCTCCCCAACACCGTGTGCAAGCTCTCCGGCATGGTCACCGAAGCCGACTGGGACTTCTGGACCGTCGCGGCCCTCGCACCGTACGCCGACACCGTGCTCGACGCCTTCGGCCCCGGGCGGCTGATGTTCGGCTCGGACTGGCCCGTCTGCCGGCTCGCCGCCGGCTACGCCGAAGTCGTGTCCGTGGCACGCGCGTTGACGGCCGGGCTCGACGCGGCCGAGTGCCACGACCTCTTCACCGGCACGGCCGTGCGCACGTACGGCCTGCCCGTCACCGCACGGGCGGCCCCGTCGAGGCACTCGTCGTGAACGCCCCGGCCCGTGACGGCCGGATCGGTACCCCGCACTGACCCCGGCCACCGCCCCTTGGACGTGGCACCGCCGGAGCCCGCCCCCGAAGGGAGAGGGCCCCGGCGGTGCTCACCGGGTCGGAGGGTTACGGCAGGGGCGGGTAGGCGTTCTGCATCAGCTGCTGGAACTGGGCGGAGAACCAGTGCCCGGCCAGCGGCGCGTTCGGCAGGGCGCCGGTGGGGTTGTTGCCGTTGCGGGCGTTGCCACCGTAGGTGGGGTCGCACATGCGGTCGAAGCCCTTGCCCTCGTCGTTGGAGACGGCGGAGCTGGAACCGTCGGACTCACCCGGGGGCTTGACCCAGACGTAGGCGTCGATACCGGCGGCCGGGGCCGCGGTGGGACGTTCACCGAGACCGGCGCCGCTCTGGTTGCACCAGTTGCCGGCGTGGATGCGCCGGTCGATACGGCTGCCGTTGACGTAGTCGTCGACGGAGGTCAGGGGGCCCGGCTTGGTGGGCCGGGCGGAGCCGCCCCAGCCGTCGCGGGAGGTGTCGATCAGCATGCCGAGACCGGAGTTGAACCCGGCCGCGACCAGCTTGTCCCGCAGCGCGAGGGCGAAGGACTGCTCGTCCACGTACTGGTTCCAGTCCACCCACTTCGACTGGCGCACGGTCTGGCCGTTGACGGTGTCGGTGATCTTGAAGTTCGGTTCCTTGACGGGGCTGTAGTTGGCGGTGTTGACGATGAACCCGGCCACGTCGTTCACGCTCGCGCCGTTGGTCGTGGCGACCTTGGCGAACTCCTGGACGGCCGGGGCGAAGTTGCTGTCCCAGCCGAGCCAGCCGTGGTGGCCGGCGTCGATGTAGTTGTAGACGTTGGGGATGGCGCCGAGCTTGTCCAGGGCGTAGGAGACGCCCTTCTCGTAGTTGCCGTTGCTCTTCATGGTCACGCAGGCGTCGGTGGTGGTGTTGGTGCCGCCGGCGTTGGTGACCAGGTTGGGCAGCGAGTCCGGCTCGATGACGGTGGCGATCCGCAGGCCCGCGTACTTGGGGTCGGAGATGATCGAGGCGATCGGGTCGATGTACTGGCTCTTGTACTTGTCGAGGTCGTTGGGGCCGAGTTCGCCGTTGGAGGCGAGCGCGGCGCAGTCACGCCCGGGCAGGTCGTAGATGACGAGCTGCACGACCAGGTCGCCGGAGCCCTTCTGCTTCAGGGCCTCGTCGAGGTGGGCGCGCAGCCCCATGCCACCGCTCACGCCGTTGATCGCGGCGATGCGGTCGAGCCAGACGGCGGTGGGCTGGTTGGAGATGCGGCTGCCGCCCGGTTCGGCGGCGGCCTTCGCCGACCACTCGGGGTTCACGTACACCTTGGCGCCGACGTAGGGGTTGTCGACCCGGCTGCCGTCGCCGCCGCCCGTGCCACCGCCGGTGCTGCCTCCCGTACCGCCGCCGGTGCTGCCGCCCGTGCCGCCACCGGTATCGCCGCCGGTGCTACCACCGGTGCCACCGCCCGTGCCCCCGCCGGTTCCGCCGCCCGTGCCGCCGCCGTCGACGTTGCAGGTGACGCCGTCGAGGGTGAAGGTCGCCGGGACGGCGTTGGTCCCGCTGTAGGAGCCGTTGAAGCCGAAGCTGACCGAACCGCCGGACGGCAGGGAGCCGTTGTAGCTCTCGTTGGTCGCCGTGACGGCGGCACCGCTCTGCGCGATCTTGGCGTTCCAGCCGTTGGTGACCTGCTGGTTGCCGGCGAACGACCACTTCAGCGACCAAGCCGACTTGGCGGCGCCGTTGTTGGTGATCGTGACGGCCGTGGTGAAGCCGGTGTCCCACTGGTTCTGCACCTTGTAGTCCACCGAGCAGGGGACCGAGGCGGTCGCGGCGCCGGCCGGGGACGTCAGGAGCGCTGTCCCCGAGGTGCCGGCGACCAGCGCCAGCGCGGCCACGAGTGACAATCTGGTACGACTCATGAGTGCGGGTTCCTTCTCCTTCGGAGGGTGATCAGGGGATGCGGGCGCGCAGACGGTCGCGCGGGCCCGTGCCGTAAGCGGCGGATGTGCCGTCGTAGGCGGGGATCGGGGACGGCCCCGAGGAGCAGTCCCGGGTGTTCCGGGTCCGGCCCGGACCGGACGGGTCCCGGTCGCCGGACCACTTCACGACAGGCCGACGGCACCGTGCGGGCAGGGGTTCCGCCCGCCTCTCCGACGACGCGCGTGGCGACCGGGGGGAGGGGTGCGTTCCGGCAGCCCGCGCCCAAGAGGAGCGCGAGCGCTTCGGCATCGCCTGGAAGTACTGAACGCGGGGGGTGTCGCATGAGCGAGTCCTTGCAGCGTGGCGCGCCGTGACGGACGCGTCGACTGATGGAACCGCTCCCACTGGTGCGAACGAAGCTAGCGCCAACCCGGGTGGTTTCCCAGGGGCGTTGCATAACTTTCTTCGACAGGTTCGGCTCGCATCGATTCAAGTTCTCAACTGTCTTGACGTAAACACCGCCCATCCCCACTATGGGAGCGCTCCCACTGGTTCAAGCCTTGTCCCCCACCGAGCCGCACGTCGCAAGGAGGACCAGCACCATGGATCCCGGACGCAAGCGCAGAGCCGTTCGGCGGCTGTGGACCGCCGTCGCGGCCACGTTCGCGCTACCCCTGTCGATGCTCGCCGCAAGTCCAACTCCCGCACAGGCGGCGGGCGTTCAGTGCAGTGTCGACTACAAGACCAATGACTGGGGCTCCGGCTTCACCGCCGACCTCACGATCACCAACCGCGGTACCGACACGATCAACGGCTGGACGCTGACGTACGCCTACAGCGGCAACCAGAAGCTGAGCAACGGGTGGAACGGCACCTGGTCGCAGTCGGGGCAGACGGTCACCGTGAAGGACGCCGGCTACAACGGCACGATCGCGGCGGGCGCCGCGGTCTCCACCGGCGCCCAGTTCGGCTACAGCGGGACCAACACCGCCCCCACGAGCTTCGCGATCAACGGCACCCCCTGCACGGGCGCGCACCAGCCGCCGGTGGCGGTGCTGACCAGTCCGAAGCCGGGCGCGGTGTACTCGCAGGGTGACGCGGTGCCGCTGGCGGCGACGGCGGCGGCCGCCGACAACGCCTCGATCAGCAAGGTGGAGTTCTACGACGACACCACCCTGCTCGGCACCGACACCAGCGCGCCCTACTCGCTGTCGGCCTCCAGCCTGTCCGTGGGGAGTCATTCGCTGGTGGCGAAGGCGTACGACAGCCTGGGCGCGTCCGCCACCTCCACCCCGGTCGGCATCACGGTGGCCTCCGGTCCCGCGCTGGTCGCCTCACCGAGTCAACTGGGCGTGCAGCAGGGAAAGTCGGGCACCTTCACGGTGAAGCTGTCGACACAGCCGAGCGCGAACGTGACGGTGAGCACGGCCCGTACGGACGGCAACACCGGCCTGACGGTCACGGGCGGCTCCTCGCTGACGTTCAGCCCGTCGAACTGGAACACCCCGCAGACGGTGACCGTGACAGCCGACTCCTCGGGGACGGGGGCGGCGACGTTCACCGCGACGGCCACGGGCTACGCGAAGGCCGCCGTGACGGTGACGGAGCTGGCCGCGCAGAAGGCGTACGACGCGCGGTTCCTGGACCTGTACGGGAAGATCACCGACCCGGCGAACGGCTACTTCTCTCCCGAGGGGATTCCGTACCACTCGGTGGAGACGCTGATCGTGGAGGCGCCGGACCAGGGGCATGAGACGACGTCGGAGGCGTACAGCTATCTGCTGTGGCTGCAGGCGATGTACGGCAAGGTCACCGGTGACTGGTCGAAGTTCAACGGTGCGTGGGCGCTGATGGAGAAGTACATGATCCCCACGCATGCCGACCAGCCGACGAACTCCTTCTACAACGCCTCCAAGCCGGCCACCTACGCCCCCGAGGCGGACACGCCGAACGAGTACCCCACCAAGCTCGACCCCTCCGTACCGGTGGGTTCGGACCCGCTCGCGGGTGAGCTGAAGTCGACGTACAACACCGACGACGTCTACGGCATGCACTGGCTGGAGGACGTCGACAACGTCTACGGCTACGGTGACACCCCCGGCGGCACCTGCGAGGGCGGGCCGAGCGCGAAGGGCCCGTCGTACATCAACACCTTCCAGCGCGGCCCGCAGGAATCGGTGTGGGAGACCGTCCCGCAGCCGACCTGTGACGCCTTCAAGTACGGCGGGAAGAACGGCTACCTGGACCTGTTCACCGGCGACAACTCCTACGCCAAGCAGTGGAAGTACACCGACGCCCCCGACGCCGACGCCCGCGCCATCCAGGCCGCCTACTGGGCCGACCTGTGGGCGAAGCAGCAGGGCAAGAGCGCGGACGTGTCCGCGACGGTGGGCAAGGCCGCGAAGATGGGCGACTACCTGCGCTACGCCATGTACGACAAGTACTTCAAGAAGATCGGCAACTGCGTGGGTGCCTCCGCGTGCCCGGCCGGTACCGGCAAGGACGCCTCGCACTACCTGCTGTCCTGGTACTACGCCTGGGGCGGCTCCAACGACACCAGCGGCGGCTGGGCCTGGCGGATCGGCTCCAGCTACGCCCACAGCGGCTACCAGAACCCCCTCACCGCCTACGCCCTGTCCTCCTCCGCCGACCTCAAGCCCAAGTCGGCCAGCGGCGCGACGGACTGGAGCACGTCGCTGCAGCGGCAACTGGAGTTCTACCAGTGGCTGCAGTCCTCCGAAGGTGCGATCGCGGGCGGCGCGACCAACAGCTGGGCCGGCCGCTACGCCACCCCGCCCGCCGGTACGCCGACGTTCTACGGCATGTACTACGACGAGGCCCCCGTCTACCACGACCCGCCCTCCAACCAGTGGTTCGGGTTCCAGGCGTGGTCGATGGAGCGCGTCGCCGAGCTGTACCAGCAGACCGGCAACGCGCAGGCCAAGGCGGTGCTCGACAAGTGGGTGAAGTGGGCGCTGTCCAAGACCACGATCAACCCCGACGGCACCTACCAGATCCCCTCCACCCTGAAGTGGTCCGGAAAGCCCGACACCTGGAACCCCACCAGCCCCGGCACCAACAGCGGGCTCCACGTGACGGTCGCCGACTACACCAACGACGTCGGCGTGGCCGCCGCCTACGCCAAGACCCTCACCTACTACGCCGCCAAGTCCGGTGACGCGACGGCGAAGTCCACGGCGAAGGCGCTGCTGGACGGCATGTGGAACAACTACCGGGACAGCCTGGGCATCGCCGTCCCCGAGACCCGCACCGACTACAGCCGGTTCGGCGACAGCGTCTACGTCCCCAGCGGCTGGAGCGGCACCATGCCCAACGGCGACACCATCAACTCCTCCTCCACCTTCTCCTCCCTGCGCTCCTTCTATAAGAGCGACCCCAACTGGTCCAAGGTCGAGGCCTATCTGAAGGGTGGCGCGGCCCCCGTGTTCACCTACCACCGCTTCTGGGCGGAGGCCGACATCGCCCTCGCCATGGGCTCGTACGCGGAGCTACTCGAATAGGCCCCCGCTGAGGCCCGCGTACGTGACCCCGTCGCAGGGAGACGGGGTCACCCGCCGGGCGGTCCCGAGGCCGCTCAGGGACCGCCCGGCGCCTGGCAGGGGCGCGAGCGTCACGCCCCTGCGGAACCCACCGGTTTGGGAGCGCTCCCAAAACGATCGCTCCCCTCACCGTCCCCCACATCCCCAGCAGAGGAACCCATGCAACAGTCGAAGCGAAGGGGCGGGGTGCGAGTGCTGCTCGGCGCCCTGCTCGCACCACTCGTCGCGCTGGCGGCACTGCTCACCGCCGCCCCGGCCTCGCACGCCGACACGACCATCTGCGAGGAGTTCGGCTCGACCACGATCCAGGGCCGGTACGTCGTCCAGAACAACCGCTGGGGCACCAGCGCCAACCAGTGCATCTCGGTCAACGACTCCGGCTTCCGGATCGTCCAGGCCGACGGCTCGGTGCCGACCAGCGGCGCCCCGAAGTCCTACCCGTCCGTCTTCAACGGGTGCCACTACACGAACTGTTCGCCGGGCACCAACCTGCCGGCGCGGCTGAGTTCGATCTCCAGCGCGCCCACCGGCATCTCCTACAGCTATGTGAGCGGCGCGGTCTACGACGCCGCGTACGACATCTGGCTGGACCCGACGCCCCGCACCGACGGCGTGAACCGCACCGAGATCATGATCTGGTTCAACCACGTCGGAGGCGTGCAGCCGGTCGGCTCGCCCACCGGCAACGCCACGGTGGCCGGGCGCTCCTGGCAGGTGTGGTCCGGCAACAACGGCACCAACGACGTGCTGTCCTTCGTGGCGCCGTCGACCATCGACAGCTGGAACTTCGACGTGATGGACTTCGCCCGCGTGGCCGTCTCCCGGGGGCTGGCGCAGAACGACTGGTACCTGACGAGTGTTCAGGCGGGCTTCGAACCCTGGCAGAACGGCGTGGGGCTGGCGGTGACGTCCTTCTCCTCGTCCGTCAACCTCGGTGGCGGCACCCCGGGCAACCCGGGCGGCGGCTCGGGCGGTCCGTCGGCGTGCAAGGTGGCCTACGGCACGAACGTGTGGCAGGGCGGCTTCACCGCCGACGTCACCGTGACCAACGCCAGTTCGTCGCCCGTCGACGGCTGGAAGCTGGGGTTCACCCTGCCCGCCGGGCAGAAGATCACCAGTGCCTGGAGCGCGAACGTCTCTCCCTCGTCGGGCGCGGTGACGGCCGGCGGGATGCCGTACAACGCGTCCATCGCACCGGGCGGTCAGGTGTCCTTCGGGTTCCAGGGCACCTACGACGGCACCTTCGCCAAGCCGTCCGGGTTCAGCCTGAACGGTACGGCCTGCGCCACCGCGTGACCGCGTGGACACCGGCGGTCTGACCCCGGGTGTCCACGCTCCGGACCCACCCGACTGACTGGCTGTTCAGTCGGGTGGGTCCGGCCTCTTCCCGGGTGCGGCCGGCCGAACAGGCGCGGAAGCCGAGTGCCCCGTGCCCCGGGCCCGTAAGATCGGTGATCTCACGGGTGGGGGAGGTGGTCATGGCCAGGCGACGTCCTGGGGCGCCGACGCTGGAAGAGGTGGCCGCGCACGCCGGGGTGGGGCGGGGCACGGTCTCCCGGGTCATCAACAACGCGGCCGGTGTGAAGGAGTCGACACGCCGGGCCGTGCAGCGGGCCATCGAGGAGCTGGGGTACGTGCCCAACCTCGCCGCCCGCTCCCTGGCCGGCCGACGGGGCGACGCCGTGGCCCTCGTCCTGACCGAGCCGGACTGGAGGCAGTTCGCGGAGCCGTTCTTCTCGGAGATCGTCCGCTCCCTCGGCGACGCGCTCGCGGACACCGGCATGCAGCTGATGCTGACCCTGGTCCCCTCGGAGACCGAACGGCAGCGCTTCCTGGAGTACGCGCGCGGCGGCCGGGTCGACGGGGTCCTGCTCATGTCCGTCCACGCGGACGACCGGCTGCCGGACATGCTCGCCGAGGCCCGGTTGCCGACCGTCATGCTGGGCCGCCGCTCGGGCGACGAGTACGTCAGCTACGTGGACGCGGACAACCTGGGCGGCGCCCGGAGCGCCGTGTCCCACCTGCTGCGGCAGGGGCGCCGGACGATCGCCACCATCACCGGGCCGCTGGACATGTACGTCGCGCAGTGCCGGCTGCGCGGCTACCAGGACGCCCTGGAACTGGCCGGCCTGAAGGGCGCACGGTCCCTGGTCGCCGAGAGCGACTTCACGGGGGAGGGCGGGCGCCGCGCCATGCTGGAACTCCTCGAGCGGCACCCGGAGATCGACGGCGTCCTGGCCGCGTCGGACACCTCGGCGGCGGGCGCGCTGAAGGCGCTGCGCGCGGCGGGGCGGCGGGTGCCGCAGGACGTCGCCGTGATCGGCTTCGACGACTTCCCGCTGGCCCAGCAGACCGAGCCGCACCTGACCACCGTGCGCCAACCGGTGGAGGAGATGGGGCGGGCCATGGTCAGACTCCTGCTGGAGGAGATGGAGGAACCGTCCGTGGCCTGGCGCCATGTCATCCTCCGCACGGAACTGGTGGTCCGCGAGTCGTCCTGACGTTTCCCGCGGGGATTGCTCTTCAGTGGCCCTTGCCGAAGAGCCAGCGGTCCTACCCCCTCGTCGCGCCGGGGTCCGGTGCCAGAATGGCGGCGGCAGCAGGCTAGGGGGGAAGGCGACCGGTGCCGGACGGGGAAGCGGGGTTCCGCGTCGGGCGCTCGGATGAGGCAGACACAACAACGGCCAGAGGAGTGAGCGGTGGGCAAGGCTCTGATCATCTGTGTGTCGGTGTCGCACGGGAACACGCGCAGGGTCGCCGAGACGATGGGGGAGGTGCTGGGGGCACCCGTGGTCGAGCCGGAAGAGGTCCGGGACCTGGCGGGCTACGACCTCGTCGGCTTCGGCTCGGGGATCTTCCTGCAGAGGTTCCACCCGCGCCTGCGCGCGTTCGCCTCCGCCCTCCCGCACCAGCGGGGCCGGGCGTTCGTGTTCGCGACAAGCGGTCTTCCCGCCCCTCGTACCGGTCCGATGGCGCGACTGCTGCGGGACAAGGGCTTCGAGGTGGCGGACACGTTCTCCTGCCGCGGCTTCGACACCTGGGCCCCGTTCAAGCTCGTCGGCGGGATCCGCAGGGGCCGCCCCGACCACACGGACCTCGCAGCGGCGCGGGCCTTCGCCGAGAAGCTCCAAGGCACCCCCTGAGCTGACTGCCGGTCAGGGGGCCGCGGGGATCCGCCGCGCTCACCGGTCGAACAGTGCCTCCTGTTCGCCCTCCCGTTGTCGCCGTACGCGCCGGTTGCGTGCGCCCACCACCACGGCTGTCGCCGCCGCCGTCGCGCCGAGGGCGGCCGGGACCATCCAGCCTCGGTCGAGGACGTGCCCGAGGGCGTGGTCGAGGGAGAGGCGGCCGGGGCCGGTGACGGCGAGGCCGGCCGCGGCCAGGCCCAGGCTCGCCGCGTGCTCGTAGCCGCCCTCCTGGGCGAAGAAGCCGTTCGGCGTGTGCACCGCGGCGGCCCCCGTCATCGCGCCGGCCGCCGCCGCGCCCGCGCCCGGGGTGGCCAGGCCCAGGGCCAGCAGCAGGCCGCCGCCCGCCTCCGCGAGGCCCGCGGCCGTCGCGCTCGCCTTGCCCGGCGTGTAGCCGACGGACTCCATGAACCGGCCGGTGCCCTCGATGCCGTGCCCGCCGAACCAGCCGAACAGCTTCTGCGCGCCGTGCGCCGCCAGCACCCCGCCGGTGCCCAGCCGGAGCAGCAGCAGGCCGAGATCGCGTCGGTCGTAACAGGTCACGGTGACTCCCCAGCGGACAGGCGGACAGGCGGACGGGTCCCCCCGGAGTTCCCACCCTCGCACCGCCGACGCCACCCGGCCCCTCGTGGCTGCCGTTCGAGTGGCGGGACCGACGAGCGGAGCGGCTCATCGGATTTTCATGGAGCGGCAAATTCCGTGCCGTATCGGCCTCCGCTCGCGAAACCCCTGCTCGAAGCGGTGTACGGTCCCCGGGTGCGCGAATGTTCCCGGCTCAGCCGGCGTGCCGTCCTCGGGCTGACGGCCGCCGCCCTTCCCCTGTCCACGGCCACAAAGGCCGCCGCGGCGACCGTCATCGGCGGCGAGCGGCTGGCCCGCACCGGCGTCCAGGCGCGCGGTGCCTCCGGTCTGCCCAGGAAGCTCACCGCCCGCTCGTGGCTGGTCGCCGACTGCGTGACCGGGGAGGTGCTGGCGTCGTTCAACGCGCACCAGCGCCTCGCGCCGGCGTCCACCCTGAAGATGCTGTTCGCGGACACCGTGCTGAAGAAGTTCGACCGCGCCGAGCGGTACACGGTCACCGACGCCGACCTCGCCGACGTCCCGGCCGGCTCCAGCCTCGTCGGCGTCAAGCCCGGCATCACCTACACCGTCGAGCAGCTGTGGCAGGGCGTGTTCCTGCGCTCCGGCAACGACGCCGTGCACGTGCTGTCCCACATGAACGGCGGCATCGCGAAGACCGTCGCCGAGATGCAGGCCAAGGCCCAGGACCTGCAGGCCCTGGACACCCATGTGGTCAGCCCCGACGGCTTCGACCACAAGGGGCAGCTCTCCTCGGCGTACGACCTCTCGCTCTTCGGCCGCCAGGGCCTGAAGGACGCCGACTTCCGCGGTTACTGCGGCACGCGGACCGCCGACTTCCCGGCGGGCGGCAAGAAGACCTTCCAGATCCAGAACACCGACCGCCTGCTGACCGGGGCGTGGGGGCTGAAGACATACGACGGCCTGATCGGTGTCAAGAACGGCTACACCAGCCACGCCGGCAACACCTTCACCGGCGCGGCCACCCGGGGCGGCCGCACCCTGCTGGTCACCGTGATGCACCCCGAATCCGGCGGCAACGCGGTCTACGAGCACACCGCCGCGCTGCTCGACTGGGGCTTCACCCACGGGCGTACGGCGCAGCCCGTGGGCCTGCTGGTCGAACCGCTCAGCGAGGGCGGCGCGAGCGCGAGCCCGGCACCCGGGCACAAGCCCGTCCAGGCGGCGGCCGGCGCACCGGGCCCGGCGGCGTCCGGTGACGGCCCGGCCTGGGAGGTCGCGGCGGGCGCCACCGGTGCCCTCGCGGCACTGGGCCTGGGCGCCTGGACCCTGCGCCGCCGCCGCACCCGAACGACCCCGGCCCCGGAAGCCCCCGAACCGAAGCCCCGCGCCCCCCGGAGCACCGGCGGCCGGCACCGCCCCTGAGCGAGGCCGCGGCGCCGGACCTGTGCGCACCGCCGTGCCGGCCGGTGCGATGCCGTACGGCCCCGGGCCCCCGGCCCCGGTACCGGCTCCACCCCCGGCCCCCCGCTACCCCCGCCCGATATACGGCATCGTCGTAGCCAGCACCGTCGCGAACTGCACGTTCGCCTCCAGGGGCAGCTCCGCCATGTGCCGTACGGTGCGGGCCACGTCGGCCGCGTTCATCACCGGTTCCGGGATCACCTCGCCGTTCGGCTGGAGGGCGCCGGCGCGCATGCGGGCCGTCATGTCGGTGGCCGCGTTGCCGATGTCCAGCTGTCCGACCGCGATCCGGTACGGCCGGCCGTCCAGCGAGAGCGACTTGGTCAGGCCGGTCAGCGCGTGCTTGGTGACGGTGTAGGCGACCGAGTGCGGGCGGGGCGTGTGCGCCGAGATCGAACCGTTGTTGATGATCCGGCCGCCCTGCGGGTCCTGCTCCTTCATCCGCCGGTACGCCGCCCGCGCGCACAGGAACGCCCCGTTGAGGTTGACGTCCACCACGTGCCGCCAGTCCTCGTACGACAGCTCCTCGACCGGGACCTCGCGGGGACCGTTGATCCCCGCGTTGTTGAACAGCAGGTCCACCCGCCCGAACCGCTCCACGGTCGCCGCGAACAGCGCGTCCACGTCCTCCGGGCGGGACACGTCGGTGGGCACGGCGAGCGAGGCCGCCCCCGGCACCAGTGCCGCGGTCCCGGCGAGCGGCTCGGCGCGCCGGCCGGCCAGCGCCACCGACCAGCCGGCCCGCAGCAGCTCCACTGAGACGGCCCGCCCGATGCCGGAGCCCGCGCCCGTCACCACCGCGATCTTCGAGTTCCTGTCGTTCATGGCACCGCAGCGTAGGCGGAACCTCCGCCATGCGGAACACGATGTCCGCCATACGGCTACACGGGCCTACGGCTACACGGGCATACGGTTACACGGCGGCCGGGACCGCCTCCCCGGGATAGCGCACCCCGATCCGCTCCCGCACCGCGTCCAGCGTGCGCATCACCGCGAGCGTCCCCTCCAGCGGCACCAGCGGCGACTCCTTCTCACCCGCCCGCACCGCCCGCATGACCTCCACCGCCTCGTGCCGCAGGCTGGTGCGCGGCCCGTCGGCGGGGTCGGCGGCGAACTCCTCGGGGTCACGGCCGTCGCGGTGCAGCACGAACCGGTCCGGGTGGAAGAACCCGGCCGGCAGATCGATCCGCCCGCGCGTGCCGGTCACCGACGCGGTGACCGGCGTACCGCCGACGATCGAGCAGTGCAGCGAGGCCAGCGCCCCGCCGTCCCAGGACAACAGCGCGCCCGTCTGCACGTCCACGCCCTCCGCCGACAGCACCGCGCGCGCGGCGATACCGTCCGGCTCGCCCAGCAGCAGGTGCGCGAACGACACCGGGTACACCCCGAGGTCCAGCAGCGCCCCGCCGCCCAGTGCCGGATCCCGCAGCCGGTGCGCGGCCGGGAAGGGACCCGCCAGCCCGAAGTCGGCCTGGACGGTGCGCACCTCGCCGATCGCCCCGTCGTCCACCAGCGCCTTCAGCCGCCGTACCAGCGGGTTGCAGTACATCCACATCGCCTCCATCAGGAAGCGGTCGTGCTCCCGCGCCAGCGCGACGAGTTCCGCCGCCTCGCGCAGGTTCAGCGTGAACGGCTTCTCGCACAGCACGTTCCGGCCCGCCTCCAGGCACAGCCCGGCCACCGCCCGGTGCGCCGAGTGCGGGGTGGCGACGTACACGACATCGATGTCCGGGTCGGCGGCCAGCGACTCCCAGTCGCCGTACGCCCGCCGCACCCCGAACCGCTCCGCGAACGCCTCCGCCGACTCCCGCCGGCGCGAGGCCACCGCCACGATCTCCGCGTCCGGGAGATCGACCAGGTCCGCCGCGAACGCCGCCGCGATCCCGCCGGTCGCCAGGATCCCCCACCGCACGTTCCGCTCCGCCATCCCGCCCCGCCCTCGCTCGTGTGTGCCTCGGCAGTGTGTACGAGCTGAGAGCATAGGTGCCGGTCGGGTCGGCGACACCGATGTCCGACCCCGAGGTCCGACACCGATGTCCGAGAGGGCAGGAGCAGCAGGGAGGGGCACATGCCGGAGCACACGGCGGTACCGACACCGGATCAGCACCACCCGTCACCCTCCGCACCGCCCCCGGCCCGCGTCCCGCGCCGCACCGGCCCGCTCGTCACCTTCCTGCTGGGCGGCCTCACCGCGACGACCCCGCTGGCCATGGACATGTACCTCCCGTCCCTGCCCGGGGTCACCCGCTCGCTGGACGCCCCCGCCGTCACCGTCCAGCTCACCCTCACCGCCTGCATGGCCGGACTCGCGCTCGGCCAGCTGGTCGTGGGCCCCATGAGCGACCGCTGGGGCCGGCGCCGGCCGCTGCTCACCGGACTCGCCGTCTACCTCGTCGCCACCGCCCTGTGCGCCCTCGCGCCCACCGTCGAGACGCTGATGGCCTTCCGGCTGGTGCAGGGCCTCGCCGGCGCGGCCGGAGTGGTCATCGCCCGGGCCGTCGTACGCGACCTGTACGACGGGGTCGCCATGGCCCGCTTCTTCTCCACCCTGATGCTGATATCCGGCGCCGCGCCCATCGTCGCGCCGCTCGTCGGCGGGCAGATCCTGCGGGTGACGGACTGGCGGGGCGTCTTCGTCGTCCTCACGGCGGTCGGCGTGCTGCTCGCCGCCCTGGTCTGGGCCCGGCTGCCCGAGACCCTGCCGCCCGAGCGGAGGCACCGCGGGGGAGTGGGCGAGGCCCTGCGCGCGATGCGCGGCCTGCTCGGCGACCGGCCCTTCGCCGGCTACACCCTCGCCGGCGGCTTCGCCTTCGCCGCGCTGTTCGCCTACGTCAGCGCCTCCCCGTTCGTGATCCAGGAGATCTACGGCGCCTCCCCGCAGACCTTCAGCCTGCTGTTCGGACTCAACTCCGTCGGCCTGGTGGTCGCAGGCCAGATCAACGGCAAGGTGCTGGTCGGCCGGGTCAGCCTGGACAAGGTGCTCGCCGCCGGGCTCACCGTGATCGTGCTGGCCGCGACCGCCCTGCTGCTGATGGCCACCGGCGCCCTCGGCGACACCGGGCTGGTGCCCGTCGCCGCCGCCCTGTTCGTCCTGATGTCCGCCATGGGCGTCACCCTGCCCAACGCCCAGTCCCTCGCCCTGCTGCGCACCCGGCACGCGGCCGGCTCCGCCTCCGCGCTGCTCGGCACCTCCTCCTTCCTCGTCGGCGCGGTCGCGTCCCCGCTCGTCGGCGTCGCCGGGGAGCACACCGCCGTCCCGATGGCCGTCGTCCAACTGACGGGAGCACTGGTAGCGGTGGCCTGCTTCGTGGGACTGTGCCGTCCCTGGACGGCACGGGAGACCCCCCGTGCCGGGTCGGAGGGAGACGCGAGCTGACCGCACCGAGACTGCGCACCGGCACACCGCAGCGGGCCGGACTCGACCCCGTCGCGCTCGGGCACCTGGTCGAGGAGGCGCACACCCTCACCGCCGGCGACCACCCCTGGGCGCCCGGAGCCGTCGTGCTGGCCGGCCGCGGCCCGGTGATCGCCGTCGTCGAGGCCACGGGCTGGGCGGTGCGCTACGCCTCCTACGACCCCGAGACCGGCACCGGTGTCGAACTGCCGCCCGCCGCCCGCGTCCCGGCCACCCTCGCCACCCCCTTCGACCTGGCCTCCCTCACCAAGCTGTTCACGTCCGTCGCCGCCGTGCAGCAGATCGAGCGCGGCACCCTCGGCATGGACGCCCAGGTCGGCGACTACCTGCCCGACTTCCACGCCGCCGCCGAGCACGGCGTCACCGTGCGGCAGCTGCTCACCCACACCTCCGGGCTGCGCCCCGAACTCCCCCTGTACGACTGCCCCGACGACGCCACCCGCCTGGACCTGCTGCGCGCCGAGGCCCCGTCCGCCGAGCCCGGCCGGCACCGCTACTCCGACCTCAACATGCTGCTGCTCCAGGCCGTCCTGGAACGCGTCACCGGCCGCACCCTCGACGTCCTCGTCCGGGACGGCATCACCCGGCCGCTCGGCATGACCGCCACCGCGTTCGGGCCCTGCCCCGGCGCCGCGGCCACCGAGGACCAGCGGCGGCCCTGGGCCAAGGCCGACCGGGGCATGCTGCGGGGCGTGGTCCACGACGAGAACGCCTGGGCGCTCGGCGGGGTCGCCGGCCACGCCGGCCTGTTCTCCACCGCGCCCGACCTGGCCGTCTTCTGCCGGGCCCTGCTCGCAGGCGGCTCCTACGGCCCCGCGCGCATCCTCGGCCCCGACTTCGTGGAGCTGATGTTCACCCCGCCGGGGCTGGGCTTCGCCGTGGACCAGCCCTGGTTCATGGGCGAGCTGGCGGGCCGCGGCGCGGCCGGCCACACCGGGTTCACCGGCACCTCCCTGGTCCTCGACCCGGCCACGGACACCTTCCTGATCCTGCTGGCCAACACGGTCCACCCCCGGCGCCGCCCCCCGGACAGCACCCCCAGGGCGGCCCTGGCCACCCACCTGTCCAAGGCGGTCGTCTGATCCCGCCCAGGACCCGGCGCCGGCGCCGGGCGCCATAGAATCAGCGGGTGAACGACCCCCTGCGCACCGCCCTGGCCGAGCTGCTGGACGGTCTGCCGCCCACGGAGGTGACCGCCGCCGTGGACCGCCTGATCGGCCACTACCGCGGCGAGACCCCGACCCACGCCCCGATCCTGCGCGACCGCGCCGACGTCGCCGCGTACGCCGCCTACCGCATGCCGGCCACCTTCGCGGCGGTCCGCTCCGCGCTGGAGGCGTTCGCCGCGACCGTCCCCGACTGGGCCCCCGTCAGCCACGTCGACGTCGGCGGCGGCACCGGCGCCGCCACCTGGGCCGTGGCGCAGACCTGGCCCGGCGAGCGCGGCGTCACCGTGCTGGACTGGGCCGAGCCCGCCCTCACCCTCGGCCGGCAGCTCGCCGCCGGCCACCCGGACCTGGCCGGCGCCCGCTGGCAGCGCGCCCGGATCGGGGCGGACCTGGCCCTGGAGGACACCGACCTGGTCACGGTGTCGTACGTCCTCAACGAACTGGCCGAGCCCGACCGCGCCGCCCTCGTCGACGCCGCCGCCGGCGCCGCGCGGACCGTCGTGCTCGTCGAGGCCGGCACCCCGGCCGGCTACCAGCGGATCATCGAGGCCCGCGACCGGCTGATCCGGGCCGGTTTCCGGGTCGCCGCCCCCTGCCCGCACAGCGCCGCCTGCCCCATCGCGCCCGGCACCGACTGGTGCCACTTCTCCGCCCGGGTCGGCCGCTCCTCCCTGCACCGCCAGGTCAAGGGCGGCTCGCTGGCGTACGAGGACGAGAAGTTCAGCTACGTCGCCGCGACCCGGCTGCCCGCCGAACCGGCCCCCGCCCGGGTGGTCCGCCGCCCGCAGATCCGCAAGGGCCAGGTGCTGCTCGACCTGTGCGAGAGCGAGGAGCGACTGCACCGCACGACGGTCACCAAGCGCCACGGCGACCTGTACAAGGCGGCCCGGGACGCCGACTGGGGCGACGCCTGGCCGCCGTACGACTCCGTGTCGTAGCCCACGACTCCGTGTCGTGGCCCACGGCCGCGGCTTGTTACTTTCGACCCCATGGTCGACAAGCCCGCCCCCGACGCCACCCGCCGCAGCGAGAAGTCCCGCAGGGCGATCTACGCCGCCGCCCTCGCCCTGGTCGGCGAGGTCGGCTATCCGAAGACCACCGTCGAGGCGATCGCCGCCCGCGCCGGCGTCGGCAAGCAGACCATCTACCGCTGGTGGTCCTCCAAGGCGGACGTCCTGCTGGAGGCGTTCCAGGACCTCGCCGAGCAGGCGGCCCAGGCGGCGGGACACGCGCCGGGCGCTATCCCGGACACCGGCGACCTCGCCGCCGACCTCAAGGCGGTGCTGCGGGCCACGGTGGACGAGCTGCTCGACCCGCGCTTCGAGGCGCCGTCGCGGGCACTGGCCGCCGAGGGGCTCGTCAACGACCAGCTCGGCCGCGAGTTCGTGAGCACCCTCCTCGAACCCCAGCTCCAGCTGTACGTGGCCCGGCTGCGCTCCGCACAGGACGCCGGGCACGTACGGCCCGACATCGACCCCCGGATCGCCCTGGAGCTGTTCGTCTCGCCGCTCGCCCAGCGCTGGCTGCAAGGGACCGGACCGATCTCGTACGACTACACGGACACCCTGGTCGAGTACGCCCTGCACGGAATCGCGCCCCGCTGACCACCGCCCGCCCCCCCGTTCCGTCGGTTTTCGGACCCCCGAAGCACGTGAAGATGGGACGATAGGGCATGCTGTCCGCACCACAGCGAGGCGAGGGGATAGATGAGCGCGACGTTCGGCGGCCGGTCCGGCCGGCAGGGCAAACTCTCCCAGTGGCTGCTCGGACGCCGCCCGAAGGAGGCCGCCGCCGACGACAGCCGTGAGGACCTGCTGCTCGCCGCCGCCGGCGCGGGACTGCCCCTCGCCCCCGCCGCCCACCCCACCGACGGCTACCGCTGTTCCTGCGACCGCGTGGGCTGTCCCACCCCGGCCCGGCACCCGGTGTCGTTCGCCTGGCAGACGCAGTCCACCACCGACCCCGCCCAGATCGAGCGCTGGGCCAGGCACCAGCCGCAGGCCAACTTCATCACCGCCACCGGCATGGTCCACGACGTGCTGGACGTGCCCTTGGCGGCCGGCCGGGAGGCCATGGAGCGGCTGCTCGGCTCCGGCGTCGAGGTCGGACCGGTCGCCGAGAGCGACGACGGACGCATGCTGTTCTTCACCCTCACCCGGGGCACCCCCGAGGACGAGGACGAGTGGTGGCCGTGCGAACTGGACTGCCACCCCGAGACGATGGACGAGCACCCCGGCCTGCGCTGGCACTGCCGGGGCTCCTACGTGCTCGTACCGCCCGCCCGGCTGCCCGGCGACGAGGGGCAGCGGGTGCGCTGGCTGCGCGGCCCGGAGCACGCGCTGCCCGACCCGCTCAGCCTGCTGGAGGTGCTCACCGACGCCTGCGCCCGGCACGTGGGCACCGAGGCCGGCCCCCAGGGCGCGGCCTGGCCCCTGCACCGCTGACGGCCCTGCACCGCTGACGCCCCTGCACCGCTGACGGACCCGGCGCCGCTGACGGACCCGGCACCACTGGCGCACCCGGCGCCACCGGCCGGCCCCGCCTGCTACTCGCCCTGCGCGGCCGTCAGGCCCTGCACCCGCCCGAGCATCCGCACCGGACCGCTGCCGGCCGGGTCGAGCACGGCCTCGTTGGCGACCGACTCCAGCGTCAGGGACTGCTTCACCTCGCCCTTGACCAGGGCCTGCACGTCCTTGCTCGGGACGGACACGGTGCCACCGGTGTAGGCGGTCCGCTTCTCGTAGTGGTGCGTGGTGAAGAACACCAGCGCCCCGCCGTCCGCCGTGCGCAGCGCGAGCGGCGCGTAGGCGCCGTGGGTGAGGGGTTCGTCGATGAACTGCCGGACCAGGCCCGGCTTCCTGGCCGCCTTCCCGCGGTCCGCGCGCAGTCCGCTGGTGTCGGGGCCGTCCGCGAAGGTCTGCCCGCCGTTCTTCAGGTACGTGGCGTACGCCCGGCTCAACTCGTCGGGCCGGACGGCCTGCCGGGCGCTGTCGGCCGGTACGGCCTCGGCCCAGCCGTCCGCGTCCTTGGCGAACTCCGGTACGGTGCCGGGCGCCATCAGCGTCAGATAGCCCACCCGCCACCGCTCGCCGAGGTCGGCGCGGGTGAACACCAGCACCCAGCGGAAGTTGCCGCCCTTGTTGCCCCGCCCGTCGGCGACGAACCAGCGCGGCCAGCCGGCCTTCGCCGGGATCGTGTACTTCACGTCCGTCAGCTTCAGCGGGGTGTGGTCCCGGTTCCCGGAGGGGCTGTTGACGTGCCCGGCCCGCAGCCGGGCGGAGTCGATGTCGGCGACGGCACCGGTGACGTAGGGCGCGTCCAGGGAGCTGTCGTAGGCCTTGTCGGCCCTGTTGTACGCGGTCGTGAACGCGGTGAGTGCCTTGGCGGCCTCGGCACGGGTGGTCGCGGGGAGCACGACACGCTCCCCGTGCACCACCACGCATCCGCTCGCGGTCAGCGACAAAGCGGTCAGCGAGGCCGCTATGAGTGCGTTCCGGTCACGCCTGCGAGGCCGTCGAGGGCCGCGTTCCCTGGTCATCGGGCTCCTTCACCTTCCCCTTTCCGGAGGCGAACCCTACCGGGGAGAGGAACAGCGCGAGCACCGGGACCAGATACAGCGCCCACACCCAGACCTGGACGACCGTCGGATCGGGCTGGAAGTTGAAGACGCCCTTGAGCAGGGTGCCGTACCAGCTGTCCGGCGCGACGGTGTCGCTGATGTCGAAGGCCAGTTTGTTGATGCCCGGGATCCAGCCGGCCTCCTGCAGGTCGTGGAAGCCGTACGCGAGCACGCCGGCGGCGACCACGACCAGCATGCCGCCGGTCCAGGTGAAGAACTTGGCCAGGTTGATCTTCAGGGCGCCCCGGTAGAACAGCCAGCCCAGGAACACCGCGGTGGCGATGCCGAGGACGACCCCGACCAGCGGGCGCGGGGTGCCGTCGGAGGCCGCGTGCACCGACGCCCACACGAACAGCGCGGTCTCCAGGCCCTCCCGGCCGACCGCGAGGAACGCGGTGGCGACCAGCGCGCCCGTGCCGAGCGCGAGGGCCGCGTCCAGCCTGCCGTGCAGCTCCGCCTTCAGGTGCCGGGCGGTGCGCCGCATCCAGAACACCATCCAGGTCACCAGGCCCACGGCGATGATCGACAGGGAGCCGCCGAGGGCCTCCTGCGCCTCGAACGTCATCTCCTGCGAGCCGAACTCCAGGGCGCAGCCGAAGCCGAGCGCCAGCGCGATGGCGCCGGCGATACCGATCCAGATCGGCCTGATGGCGTCCCTGCGGCCGGTCTTGACCAGGTAGGCGATCAGGATGCAGACGACGAGCGACGCCTCCAGGCCCTCGCGCAGACCGATCAGGTAGTTGGAGAACACGGACTACGCCTCCTTCGAGAACAGCGTCCGGCCCCACCAGTCGCCGGTGTCCCGGACGCCGGGCGGGATCGCGAAGACCGCCGAACCCACGTGCTGGATGTACTCGTTGAGCGCGTCGTGCGCGGAGAGGCTGCGCTGGAGCGGGATGAACCCCTTGCGTACGTCCCGCTGGTAGGCGAGGAAGAACAGTCCCGCGTCCAGCCGGCCGAGGCCGTCGGTGCCGTCGGTGAAGGAGTAGCCCCGGCGCAGGATGGTGATCCCGTTGTTGGAGTCGGGGTGCGCGAGCCGCACGTGCGCGTCCGGCTTCATCGCCTTCAGGAACGGCGCGTCGTGCTCCTTGGCCTTGCCGACCGGGGCGCCCTCGCGCTTGTCCCGGCCGAACACGTCCTCCTGCTCCTGCAGGGAGGCGCGGTCCCAGGTCTCGATGTTCATCCGGATGCGCCGGGCGACCAGGTACGACCCTCCGGTCATCCAGTCCGGTCCGTCCTCGCCGCCGACCCACACGAACTTCCTCAGCCGGTCGGTCTCGGTGCCCGCGATGTTGCGGGTGCCGTCCTTGAAGCCCATCAGGTTGCGCGGGGTCTGCGCGCCCGGGGTGGTGGAGGAGGTCTTGCCGAAGCCGAGCTGGGACCAGCGGACGGCGACCTTGCCGAAGCCGATGCGGGCGAGGTTGCGGATGGCGTGCACGGCGACCTGCGGGTCGTCGGAGCAGGCCTGGACGCACAGGTCGCCGCCGGTGCGGGAACCGTCCAGGTTGTCGCCGGGGAACGCGGGCAGGTCGACCAGGGCCGCGGGCCGCCGGTCGGCGAGCCCGAACCGGTCGAACAGCGACGGCCCGAACCCGATGGTCAGGGTCAGCCGGGACGGCTTGAGCCCGAGCGCCTCGCCGGTGTCGTCCGGCGGGGCCTCGGCGAGCCCGCCGTAGGCGCCCTCGCCGACCGGCTTGCCCGCGGTCATCCGGCGGGCCGCCGCGGTCCAGTCCTTCAGCATCTGCACGAAGGCGTCGCGGTCCTCGGTCTTCACGTCGAACGCGGCGAAGTGCAGTCGGTCCTGCACCGGGGTCGCGATGCCGGCCTGGTGGGCGCCGTGGAACTCCACCGCGCCACCGGTGTCGGCGGCGGCCGGGTCCATGTCGTCGCCCGCCTGGGTCATCGCCACGGCCCCGCCGGCCACGGCGGCCCCGAGCGCGAGCCCGGCACCGCCCCAGCCGATCAGCGCGCGACGCGACGGGGCGGCCTGGGTCCCCTGGGCCTGCTGGGTCTCGGTCATCAGCTTGTCCCCCCTGCTCACTTCACGACCGCGGCGGCGAGCTTGGACAGCGGCTCGGCGAGCGCGTTCACCGCGTCCGACAGCTCCTTGCGCTGGTCCTTGGTGACCTTGTCGTAGGAGACGAAGTCGTACGAGGACTTGTCCGAGCGGTAGCCGTCCAGCAGCGTGTTCAGGGCGGTGAACTGCTTGTCCAGCTCCTTGGTCAGCGCCGGGTCGTTCTTCGCGGCGACCGGCTTCAGCAGCTCGTACGCCTTCTGGGCGCCCTCGACGTTGCCCTTGAAGTCGATCAGGTCGCTGTGGGCGTAGCGGTCCTCCTCGCCGGTGACCTTGCCGGTGGCGACCTCGTCCAGCAGCTCCTTGGCACCGTTGGCCATGGAGGTCGGGGTGATCTCGGCCTTGCCGACCCGGCCCTGCCAGTCCTTGAGGTCCGTCAGCAGCCGACCGGCGAGGGCCTTCTCCTGGGCGCCGATCTTCTTGTCCTGCCACAGGGCCTTCTCCAGCCGGTGCCAGCCGGTCCACTTCTGGCCGGCCTCCAGGCCGTCGGCGCGGGCGTCGACCTTCGGGTCGATGTCACCGAAGGACTCGGCGACCGGCTCGGTGCGCTCCCAGCCGAGGCGGGAGAGGCCGTAGGCCTTCTTCGCGGCGTCCAGGTCGCCGGCCTGGACCGCCTTCACGAAGGTCTCGGCCTTCGGCAGGGTCTGGTCGGCCTGGTCCTGGGCGTACTGGCGGTACTGGGCGACGGCCTGGTCCAGCCTCGGGTCGCGCTTGGCCGTGCCGCCGGCGCCGGTCACGGTGAGCTTCTGCCGGACGCCGTGGCCCTTCATGCCGGGCCGGCAGGCGATCTCGTAGGAGCCGGCCTTCACCTCGGCGGTGAGCGTGTACTTGGTGCCGGGGCCGATGTTCTCCTTCTCGGAGACGATCCGGTCGTCCGGGAACAGGATCTCGACCTCGGTGGCCTTCGAGCCCTTGTTCTCGATCTTCAGGGTGACCTGGCCGGCCGGCACGGAGGTGCCGGAGGTCTCGCACCGGGAGTCGGCGGCCGTGACCTGGATGGCGTCGCCGTCCTTGGCGTCGCTCTTCGCGGTGCAGGCCGAGAGGGCGGTCAGAGCCGCCGCCGTGGCGGCGGCGGTGACGGTCAGTCGGGCGGCGCGCATGCAGGCTCCAAGCGGATTCCGGTCTGGTGAGGCTGCCCTAACTTACATGAGGCTAACCTCACCCTTATCCCCGGGTGCCGTGATTCAGCTCTCACGGGAAGCGCACAGGCACGGCTTGATCGCGATGTCCCAAAAGAGACGGCGACACACGGCAAAGGCGCTGCCAGGCAGCGGCCGGACGTGCGGGCGGGCCCCGTCCGGCCGCGGTGCTTCAATGTGCCCGTGACTGACTACGACGTACTCCGCGTCTTCTGCGGGCCGGACGGCGGCTACGGCAACGAGCTGGGCGTCGTCCGCGACGGCTCGGTGCTGCCCGAGCGGAGCGACCGCCAGGAGCTGGCGGCCAAACTCGGCTTCAGCGAGACCGTGTTCGTGGACGACCCCGAGCGCGGAGTGATCGACATCTACACGCCCACCCTGCGCCTGCCCTTCGCCGGCCACCCCTGCGTGGGCGCGGCCTGGCTGCTGGACGTGCCCGAACTGGTCACCCCCGCCGGGACGGTGGGAACCCGGCTGGACGGCGAGTTCAGCTGGATCGAGGCCCGCGCCGAGTGGGCGCCGCCGCGCACCCTGCGCCGGTACCCGAGCGCCGCCGAGGTGGACGCGCTGGAGGTGCCGCCGCCCGGGGAGTGGCTCTACGCCTGGGCCTGGGAGGACGAGGCCGCCGGACGGGTGCGGGCCCGCGCCTTCCCCGGCCGCGGCGACGGGATCGACGAGGACGAGGCCACCGGCGCGGCCGCCCTGCTCCTCACCGACCGGCTGGGCCGGGCCCTGAACATCACCCAGGGCCGGGGCTCGCAGATCCTCACCGCGCCCCAGCCGCACGGCTGGATCGAGGTCGGCGGCCGGGTCCACCTGGAGCGCTGAGACGCCCGCACGTCCGGGTGAGGACCCGCGCCCCCGTTCGAGTGGATCCGCGTGTGCGTGCGAAGGCGAACGGGGACCTCTGCGCATGACCACTCCGCCTCCCTGAGAGGAGCACCATGCGCATCAGATCAGTCCTGGCAGCGACGGTCCTCGGCGCCGCCCTCGTCGCCACCGGCGCGACGACGGCCGGCGCGGCCGGCTACGACGTCCGCGGCGGCAACGACGGCGGCGACGAAGGCGCCGTCTGCAGCCCGTACGCCGGCGACCTCACCTCGCTGGAGAACCACATCTCCTGGTCCGGCGCCCACTGCAGCGACTACCTGCGCTGACGCGAACCGGGTCCCCGGCGCCCGGGCGGCGCGGGGGACCCGGTCGTCAGGACCGGGTCAGGGCAGGGTGAGGATGTCCGCGCCGGTGTCCGTGACCACCAGGGTGTGCTCGAACTGCGCGGTCCGCTTGCGGTCCTTCGTCACGACCGTCCAGCCGTCGTCCCACATGTCGTACTCGTGGGTGCCGAGCGTCAGCATCGGCTCGATCGTGAACGTCATCCCCGGCTGCATCACCGTCGTCGCGTGCGGGCTGTCGTAGTGCGGGACGATCAGGCCGGAGTGGAACGAGGTGCTGATGCCGTGCCCGGTGAAGTCCCGGACGACGCCGTAGCCGAAGCGCTTGGCGTACGACTCGATGACCCGCCCGATGATGTTGATCTGCCGGCCCGGCTTCACGGCCTTGATCGCCCGGTTCAGCGCCTCCCGCGTGCGCTCCACCAGCAGCCGCGACTCCTCGTCCACGTCGCCGACCAGGTAGGTGGCGTTGTTGTCGCCGTGCACCCCGCCGATGTACGCCGTCACGTCCAGGTTGACGATGTCGCCGTCCCTGAGGACCGTCGAGTCCGGGATGCCGTGGCAGATGACCTCGTTGACCGACGTGCACAGCGACTTCGGGAAGCCGCGGTAGCCCAGCGTGGACGGGTACGCCCCGTGGTCGCACATGTAGTCGTGGGCGACCTTGTCCAGCTGGTCCGTGGTGACCCCGGGCGCGATGATCTTCGCGGCCTCCGCCATCGCCCGCGCGGCGATACGGCCGGCGGTCCGCATCGCCTCGATCGTCTCGGGGGTCTGCACCTCCGGCCCGGTGTACGGCGCCGGCGCGGGCCTGCCGACGTACTCGGGGCGGCGGATGTTTCCGGGGACCGGACGGGTGGGGGACAGCTCCCCTGGTACGAGCAGCGACTGGCCAGACATGCCAGCGAGTCTAACCAGCGGACATGGGGGAACATGTCGGTGGCGAGAGGAGCTGCCCATGGCCCTGTTCAAGAAGCGCACCGCCGGCAAACCGGGGGAGTGGTACTACTGCCTGGAGCACCAGAAGGTCGAGGAGGGCCCGGACTGCCCGGGCAAGGACCGCTTCGGGCCGTACGCCTCCCGCGAGGAGGCCCGGCACGCGATGG
Source organism: Streptomyces sp. NPDC023481 (assembly GCF_055560195.1). Lineage (NCBI taxonomy): Bacteria > Bacillati > Actinomycetota > Actinomycetes > Kitasatosporales > Streptomycetaceae > Streptomyces > Streptomyces sp. NPDC023481. Next base: position 187,096 of record NZ_JBVHJE010000002.1, on the reverse strand, counting down.
AGACCGCCGCCGAGCGCAACCTCCAGTGGGAGAACGACCCGCGCTGGCACGACGCGCCGTCCGGCGGCGGCACCGACGAGGGCTGATCACCAAGGCGCCGGCGGGGGCGCCGTCAGGGTCTCCGTCAGGCGGGCCAGCCTGTCCCGGAAGCCCCGGCGCGCCCTCGGGGAGCCCCCGTTCTCCCCGGCCGCCGCGCTGACCAGGTGCTGGACGGTGTCCAGGTCCAGCTCCGCCCCCGCCGGCACGGCCAGCGTGTCGTGCGCCATCGCCGCCAGCTCGCCGCCGCCCGCGCCCAGCGCCAGCACCGTCACCCCGGCCCGCCGGGCGTCGTGCACCCGCTCCAGCAGCGCGGCGGGTTCCTCCGGTGCCACCACCAGCAGGGTCTCGCCTCGCCGCGCCGCCGCGAGCCGGCCCGGACCGACGGCCAGGTGGGGCGGGTCGCAGCGGCGCGCGTGATGCCGTACCAGCGTCGGCGCCAGCTCGGGCGTGCCCGACCACGCGGCCTCGTCCACCAGGTGCGCGGCCAGGTGCCAGGGCTCGTGCTGCGGAGTGCCCACCAGCAGCAGCCCGCCCCCGTGCGCCACCACCGACCCGCGCAGCACCCCCGCGAACCTCCGGGTGGCCCCCAGCCACTCGGTCCCGGCGAGCACTTCGCGCAGCAACGCGACCCGTACGGCGTCCATGGGACCGGATGCTGCCGCACCCCGTCTCCCGTGGCCCGCGGTTCCCCCCGGATTCGCCCGACGGGGGGACGGCGACCCGACGACCGACCGGGCCGGCGCCCCCCGCGCCGGGCGCCCGCGCACCGGCCGCCTGAGCCCGTACGCGCGCGGCGGCGGACGTAGAGTCGGGCCATGACCTCTAGCGACAGCGCACAGAAGGCCCCCGCCAAGGACCCCTGGGACCTGCCCGACGTCTCCGGGTACGTCGTCGGCGTGCTCGGCGGCACCGGGCCGCAGGGCAAGGGCCTCGCCTACCGGCTCGCCCGGGCCGGCCAGAAGGTGATCATCGGCTCCCGTGCCGCCGAGCGCGCGCGGGCCGCCGCCGACGAGCTCGGCCACGGCGTCGAGGGCGCCGACAACGCCGAGACCGCGCGCCGCAGCGACATCGTGATCGTCGCCGTACCGTGGGAGGGCCACGGCGCCACCCTGGAGTCCCTGCGCGACGAACTGGCCGGCAAGCTCGTCGTGGACTGCGTCAACCCGCTCGGCTTCGACAAGAAGGGCGCCTACGCGCTCAAGCCGGAGGAGGGCAGCGCCGCCGAGCAGGCCGCCGCCCTGCTGCCGGACTCCCGGGTCGCCGCCGCCTTCCACCACCTGTCGGCCGTCCTGCTCCAGGACCCGGAGACCGAGCGGATCGACACCGACGTGATGGTCCTCGGCGAGGAGCGCGCCGACGTGGAGATCGTGCAGGCCCTCGCCGGGCGTATCCCCGGCATGCGCGGCGTCTTCGCGGGCCGGCTGCGCAACGCCCACCAGGTCGAGTCCCTGGTCGCCAACCTGATCTCCGTCAACCGCCGGTACAAGGCACACGCCGGGCTGCGCGTCACCGACGTGTGAGCCGGGGCCCGGCCATGGGGGACACTGGAGACCCACAGCAGTGTCCCCCGTCCCATCCCGACAGGATCCGGAGCCGACCGCATGCCCCGCATCGCCCTCTACACCCTCGTCGTCTGCGTCCTCGCCGTGGCCGCCGCCGTCGTCTCCTTCGTGCAGGGCAGCTGGCTGGGGATCGTCTGGGTGCTGCTGGCCGGCCTGTCCTCCAACATGACCTGGTACTACGTCAAGCGCGACCGGGCCGCCGGCGGGCCGGACCGCTCCGTCACGAGCTGAGCGAGCAGATCTCCGGGGTGTCCTGCCAGAAGCGGTACTCCGCCTGGCCGCAGTAGCGCGCGTAGTCGTCGACGTGCAGCGCCCGCAGGACCGCGTCGATCACGTCGAAGAACACGCCGTTCACCGACGGCAGCCACAGCAGCGCGAACACGAACAGCAGCCCGAACGGCGCGAACGGCTCCACCTGCCGCTTCACCTTGTACGACAGCCACGGCTCGATCACCCCGTAGCCGTCCAGGCCCGGCACCGGCAGGAAGTTCAGCAGCGCCGCCGTCACCTGGAGCAGCGCCAGGAACGCCAGCGCGAACCGGAAGTCCGCCGGCACACCGTCCAGCGCGCCCAGCCAGAACGGGGCCGTGCACACCGCCGCGAACAGCACGTTCGTCAGCGGGCCCGCCGCCGAGATCAGGCTGTGCCGCCAGCGGCCCCGGATCCGGTCGCGCTCGATGAACACCGCACCGCCCGGCAGACCGATCCCACCCATGATCACGAACAGCACGGGGAGCACGATGCTCAGCAGCGCGTGCGTGTACTTCAGCGGGTTCAGCGTGAGATAGCCCTTCGCGCCCACCGTGATGTCCCCGCTGTGCAGGGCGGTGCGCGCGTGCGCGTACTCGTGCAGGCACAGGGAGACGATCCAGGCCGCGGTCACGAACAGGAACACCGCGATGCCCGGCCGCGCGGCGAACCCGGACCAGGTCGCCCAGCCGGTCACCGCCGTCACGGCCAGGATGCCGACGAACACGGGGCTGATCTGCCGGTCGCCGTGGCGGGTGGTGGCGGTGGTCATGGGCTGGCTCCTGTACGGCCGGGATGGTCGAGGACTGCGACCGTACCGGCCGCCGACGCGAGGGGAAAACGTCTCGCGGTGGCCGTCCGGTTCCAGCAGGGTGGGGGAGTGGCACGGATGAGGGTGTTCTACGAGGACTGGCAGATGGAGTGCTGCGGCACGCCGTTCGCCGTCGGGGACGAGGTCGGCTGGCGGCTGGTGGCCGTCGACGCCGGGGCCCCGCAGGGCGAGTACTACGGCGCCGGGACGTGGGTGGAGAACCACGGCGGACCCGGCCACGAGACCACCGGGCGGGTCCGCGGCATCCACCTGGTGCACCAGGAGTACCTGGCCCACCACGATCCGCGCGCCGTCGAGCCGCCCCCCGCGCGGCCGGGCGAGGTGGTCCTCATGGCCGCCGGGCGCCGTTTGGAGGCGGTGCCCGGCGCGCATACCCTGGAGCCCGTCGACGGCTGCCCGAAGTGGTTCGACCCGTTCGAGGACGAGGAGCAGCCGCCGCGGCAGGTGCCCTTCCGGGTCCGCCGTGCCGTCGGCGTCCTCGTCACCCTGGACGTCCCGGACGATCCGGATGTCCCGGATGTTCCCGACGGCACACCGCGGCAGCCCCGCGACCCCCGCTGACCGCTCCGGAGACAATGACCCCCGTGCGATACCGGCTGCTCGGCACCACCCAGGCCATCCGCCCCGACGGCACGCCCGTCCCCGTCGGCGGGGCGCGGCTGCGTGCCCTGCTGAGCGTTCTCGCCCTCCGGGCCGGACGCACCGTGCCGGCGGGTGTGCTGGTGGACGAGGTGTGGGGCGCCGACCCGCCCGCCGACGCCACCGGTGCGCTCCAGGCACTCGTCGGCCGGCTCCGCCGGGCCCTCGGCGCCGACGCCGTCGCCTCCGCCGACGGCGGCTACCGGCTCACCGCCGCACCCGACGACATCGACCTCACCCGTTTCGACCGGCTGACCGGCGACGGCCTCACCGCCCTCGCCGACGGCGACCCGGCCAAGGCCGCCGCCGTCCTCGACGAGGCCCTCGCCCTGTGGCACGGCCCCGCCCTCGCCGACCTGCCCGACCGCACCGCCGAGGCGGCCCGCTGGGAGACCCGCCGCCTCGACGCCCGGCGCGCCCGGCACACCGCCGCCCTCGCCCTCGGCCAGGCCGAACGGGCGCTGCCCGAGCTGACCGCCCTGTGCGACGACCACCCGCTGGACGAACCCCTCCAGGCGCTGCGGCTGCGCGCCCTGCGCGACACCGGCCGCCCCGCCCAGGCGCTCGCCGCCTACGAGGACGTACGGCGCCTGCTCGCGGACCGGCTCGGCGCCGACCCCGGCCCCGAACTGCGCGCCCTGCACGCCGAGCTGCTGCGCGAGGAAAGCGCCGAGCAGCCGCCCGCGGCCCGCACCGGCAACCTGCCCGCCCGGCTGACCTCCTTCGTCGGCCGGGAAGCCGACATCCGGGCCATCGGCGCCGACCTCGCCGCGGCCCGCCTGGTCACCCTGCTCGGACCCGGCGGCGCCGGCAAGACCCGGCTGTCCCAGGAGGCCGCCGAGGCGGTACGGCACACCGCCCGGGACGGCGTCTGGCTCGCCGAGCTGGCCCCCGTGGACGACCCCGACGCCGTACCGCAGGCCGTGCTCACCGCGATCGGCGCCCGCGAGACCGTGCTGCACGGCGCCGGCGTGGAGGGCATGCGCGCCGTCACCGACCGGCACGACAACCCCCTCGAACGGCTCGTGGAGCACTGCGCTCGGCGCCGCATGCTGATCATCCTCGACAACTGCGAGCACGTCGTGGACGCCGCCGCCCACCTCACCGAGCGGCTGCTGGCCCGCTGCCCCGAGCTGACCGTCCTCGCCACCAGCCGCGAACCCCTCGGCGTGCCGGGCGAGTTGGTGCGGCCCGTGGAGCCGCTGCCCGAACCGGTCGCGCTGCGGCTGCTCGCCGACCGGGGCGCGGCGGCCCGGCCCGGCTTCCGGACCGAGGACGACCCCGAGGCGTGCGCCGAGATCTGCCGCCGGCTGGACGGACTGCCCCTCGCCATCGAGCTGGCGGCGGCCCGGCTGCGCATGCTGACGCCCCGCCAGATAGCGGACCGGCTGGACGACCGCTTCCGGCTGCTCACCTCCGGCAGCCGCACCGTGCTGCCCCGCCAGCAGACCCTCAGGGCCGTCGTGGACTGGTCCTGGGACCTGCTGGACGCCGGTGAACGGGACGTCCTCGCCCGGCTGTCGGTGTTCGCCGGCGGCTGCGACCTGGCCGCCGCCGAGGCCGTGTGCGGGCCGGCCGCCCTGGACGCGCTCGGCTCCCTGGTCGACAAGTCCCTGGTGGTGGCCGCCCCCACCGCCGACGGCGGCATGCGCTACCGGTTGCTGGAGACCGTCGCCGAGTACGCCGGCGAACGCCTCGCCGAGTCCGGCCGGCGTACCGAGGCCGAGCGCGCCCACCTGACCCACTACCGCGAACTCGCCCGCACCACCGACCCGTTGCTGCGCGGCGCCGGGCAGCTCGCCGCCATCGACCGGTTCCAGCTGGAGTACGAGAACCTGCGCACCGCCCTGCGGCACGCCGTCGCCGAACGCGACGAACAGGAGGCGCTCTGCCTGGTCCTCTCCCTGCTCTGGTTCTGGCAGATACGCGACCAGCGCATCGAGACCCGCACCTGGTGCCGGGAGGTCATGGCCCTCGGCCCCGACCCGTTCCGCGAGCCGGTCCGCCCCGCCGCACCGGTGTGGCAGCGCTGCACCGACACCCCGCCGCCGTACACCGGCGAGATCCTCGCCGAGGCCCGGCGCGGGGTCCACCTGGCCCATCTGGCCTGCATGGACACCGAGATCGACCGCTGGCAGACGCCCGAGGCACAGGCGAAGCTCCGCGCGGTCGCCGCGACCTACGAGCCCGGCCTGCCGCAGATCTGCCGGCCACCGGGCATCCTGTGGTTCTTCGCCGCGCTGCTCACCGGCGGCGCCGACCGGCTGCGCACCATCGCCGACGCCTGCGTGCGCACCTGCCGGGACACCCCCGGCTACGAGTGGGAGCTGGCCGGCGCCCTCCAACTGCGCGCCAACCTGCTCGCCAACCGCGCCGACTGGGCCGGCGACGCCACCCGCGACGCCGACGAGGCCCTGGGGATCTACCGCCGCCTCGGCGACGTCTGGGGCGCCACCGAGGCCCTGTCCGCGCGCGGTGAGGCCCGGGAACGCAAGGGCGACCACCACGGGGCCGCCGCCGACTACCGGGCCGCCATCGAACACGCCGAGCGCCTCGGCGCCCGCGCCCAGGTCGCCGTGCTGCACTCCCGGCTCGGCGGCACCCTGCTGGAGGCGGGCGAGAGCGAACACGGCGAACGGATGCTGCGGGACGTCATCGCCGGCCAGGACAACACCCACACCGAGGCCATGCCCGCCGCCCGGCTCTTCCTCGCCGGCTGGCTCAGCCTGACCGGCCGGGTCGGGGAGGCCCGCGAACACCTGCGGCTGCTGCGCGAGGAGGCCCGCATCGCGCACTTCGTCGTCTTCGACGCCGTGATCCTGTGCCAGGAGGCCTGGCTCAGCGCCGTGGAGGAGCGCACCGAGGAGGCCCTCGACCAGGCCCGCGAGGCGCTGCGCCTCGCCGCCGACCCGCTGAGCCAGGCCATCGCCCCGCACCTGCACTCCGTCGTCCTCGCCGTCGCCGCGATGGCCCTCGCCCGGGTCGACGGCCGCGCCGCCGACGCCGCCCGCTGCCTGGGCGCCGCCGCCGCGCTGCTGCCGGCCGGCCATGTGCCCTCCGGGGTGGAGCTGCGGGCCCGCGACCTGACCGAGGCGCGGATCCGGGAGGGGCTGGACGCGCGGTCGTACCAGGCCGCGTACGCCGAGGGCGGCGGCCTCTCCCTCGCGGAGGCCGCCGCCCTGTTCTGACCGTCCTGTTCTGCATCGGCCTGTTCTGACCGTCCTGCTCTGACCGGCCTGGCGTCAGCTCTTGGTGCGGAACTTGTGGATCGCCACCGGCGCCATGACCGCGGTCAGGCCCACCGACCAGATCAGCGTCACCCACAGGTCGTGCGCGACCGGGCCGCCCTGCATCAGACCGCGCGCGGTGTCGGCCAGCGCGGAGAGCGGGTTGTAGTCGGTGAACGACTGCAGCCAGCCCGGCATCGACGCGGTCGGCGCGAAGATCGACGAGCCGAACTGCAGCGGCATCAGCACCAGGAAGCCCATCGCCTGCACCGACTGCGCGTTCTTCATGATCACGCCGAGGGTCAGGAACACCCACATCAGCGCCGAGCCGAACACCGCGGACAGGCCCACGGAGGCCAGCAGACCGGTCCAGCTGTCGATGTCGTAGCCCACGAGGAGGGCCACCACCAGCAGCACCACGGTCGCGAACAGCATCCGCATCAGCTCCACCGCGATCTTCGCGAAGAGGACGGAGCCGCGGCCGATCGGCAGGGACCGGAAGCGGTCCATGACACCGGAGTTGAAGTCCTGGTTGAAGCCGGTGCCCACCCCCTGGGCCATGTTCATGCCCATCATGGCCATGAGCCCGGGCACCACGTACTGCACGTACTGGTCCTGGCCGCCGCCCAGCGACTTCCCGATGGAGCCGCCGAAGACGTACACGAACAGCAGGGTGAAGACGACCGGGAACAGGATCGCGTCGAACATCGATTCCGGGTCCTGCCGGATCCACAGCAGGTTGCGGCGGATCAGCGCACCGGTGTGCCGCAGGTGGGCCCGCACCGGGATGGGCGTGTCGGCCTGGGCCGCGGCGGCGCGGGCCGGGGTGATCGAAGGGGCGCCGAGCGCCTCGTCCAGGGTGGCGGTGGGTGACGGGTGGGCGCTCATGCGGCGACCTCTTCGCGGGTGTCGGCGGGCACGGCGTCCTGCGGGGCACTGGCACGGTGGCCGGTGAGGGACAGGAACACCTCGTCCAGGCTGGGCAGTTCGGTGGTGATGGAGGAGATGGTGATACCGCGCGCGGTGACCGCGCCGACCACCGCGGTCAGCTGCTCGTCGCTCAGGACCGGCACCAGCAGGGTCCCGGTCTCGTGGTCCACGGTGGTGGACGCGAGCCCGGTGATGCCCAGGTCGTCCAGCATCCCGGCGAGCGGGCGCAGCTGGAGCGGGTCGACCGGGCGCACACGCAGGGAGCGTCCGCCGACGCGGGCCTTCAGCTCCTCGATCCCGCCCTTCGCGATGACCTTGCCCCGGTCCACCACGGTCAGCTCGGAGGCGAGCTGCTCGGCCTCCTCCATGTACTGGGTGGTGAGCAGCACGGTGACGCCGTCGCCGACCATCGCCTTGACCTCGTCCCACACCTCGTTGCGGGTGCGGGGGTCCAGGCCGGTGGTGGGCTCGTCCAGGTACAGCACGGCCGGACGGCCGATCATGGAGGCGGCCAGGTCCAGGCGCCGCCGCATACCGCCGGAGTACGTGCTCACGGGCCGCCGGGCCGCCTCCGTCAGCGAGAACCGCTCCAGCAGCTCGGCGGCGCGGGCGCGGGCGTCCCTGCGGGACAGGTCCAGCAGGCGGCCGATCAGGTACAGGTTCTCCCAGCCCGGCAGCTTCTCGTCCACCGAGGCGTACTGGCCGGTGAGACCGATGACCCGGCGCAGCCGGCGGGGCTGGCGTACGACGTCGTAGCCGGCCACGGTGGCCTGCCCGGCGTCGGGGGTGATCAGGGTGGACAGGATGCGTACGAGGGTGGTCTTGCCGGCGCCGTTCGGCCCGAGCACACCCATCACGGTGCCCTCGCGCACGTCCAGGTCGACGCCGTCCAGTGCCTTGGTCTCGCCGTAGTGCTTGACCAGTCCCCGTACGGTCACGGCGGAGCGGCCGCCGGCGGGGGTGTCGTCGATGCGTGTCATGCCGATGACAGTGCCAGCCCCCACCGACAAACGGCCGACAGCCGCCCGACACCCCGCCGACACGCCTGTCGGTGCCCCGACACGGGGGCAGCCCGCCGACGGGGGACGATCGGCGGGCTGCCCGTGGTGCCGCAGTGGTTCGGTGACTCGGTGACCGAGGCGCTCAGTGACCGAGGCGCTCAGTGACCGAGCTGCTCAGTGGCTGAGGCGCTCAGTGGCTGAGGCGCTCAGTGACCGAGGCGCTCAGTGACTGAGTCGCTCAATGGCTGAGGCGATCAGTGACCGAGGCGATCAGCGAGGGAGTGGCTCAGTGGACGGAGTGCTCCTCCAGCGGGAACGTCCCGCCGACGACGTCCTCCGCGAACGCCCTGGCCGCGTCGCCCATGACGGCGCGCAGGTCGGCGTACTTCTTGACGAACTTCGGCACCCGCCCGGACGTCAGCCCCAGCATGTCGGTCCACACCAGCACCTGCGCGTCCGTCTCCGGCCCCGCCCCGATGCCCACGGTCGGGATGTGCAGCACCCGCGTCACCTCGGCCGCCAGCTCCGCCGGCACCAGCTCCAGCACCACCGCGAACGCCCCCGCGTCCTGCACGGCCTTGGCGTCGCGGAGCAGCTGCTGCGCGGCCTCCTCGCCGCGCCCCTGGACGCGGTAGCCCATCGCGTTGACGGACTGCGGGGTCAGCCCGATGTGGGCCATGACCGGGATGCCGGACTCCACCAGCAGCCGGATCTGTTCGTGCGAGCGCTCGCCGCCCTCCAGCTTGACCGCGCCGACCCCGGCCTCCTTCACCAGCCGGGTCGCCGAGCGCAGCGCCTGCACCGGGCCCTCCTGATAGGAGCCGAAGGGGAGGTCGCCGACGATCAGGGCGCGCCGCGTGCCGCGTACGACGGCGGCCGACAGCATCGTCATCTCGTCGAGGGTGACGGGCACGGTGGTCTCGTACCCGAGGTGGCAGTTGCCCGCCGAGTCGCCGACCAGGATCACCGGGATCCCGGCCTCGTCGAAGACGGACGCGGTCATCGCGTCGTAGGCGGTGAGCATGGGCCACTTCTCGCCCCGCTCCTTGGCGAGCGTGATGTCGCGGACGGTGATGCGGCGAGTGCCCTTCCCCCCGTACAGCGCCTTGCTGCCGTCGGACGGAGTGTTCTGGGCAGCCGAAAGCTGCGTCATGGCAACGGCTCCTTCAGTCATCTCGAGGCGCCCTGACGGCGTCCCCGGATCGACTCCATGGTGGCACCTCGTGCCAGTCACGGCCAGAGGGGCCCCGTGTGAGCCGAGCCGCGTAAGGTCTTCGTAAAGAAAATAAGATACGAGACGGTTCCGTATCGAAATGATCGTAGGGTCGGACCCATGACAAGTCCCGTCCCTGCCTCCCGAATACCGGAAGCGGTGCACCGGCGCCGCTGGGCGATCCTCGGTGTGCTGATGCTGAGCCTGCTCATCGTGGTGCTCGACAACTCGATCCTGAACGTCGCCATCAAGACCATCGCCACCCCCGCGCCGACCGGCCTCGGCGCCACCCAGAGCGAGATCGAGTGGGCGATCAACGCCTACACCCTCGTCTTCGCCGGCCTGCTGTTCACCGCCGGACTCGTCGGCGACCGGGTCGGCCGCAAGAAGGTGCTGCTCGGCGGCATCGCCGTGTTCGGCATCGGCTCCGCGCTCGCCGCCGAGTCCGGCTCGCCGGCCCAGCTGATCGCCTACCGCGCGCTGATGGCCCTCGGCGCCGCCTTCGTCATGCCCGCCACCCTCGCCGTCCTCATGAACGTCTTCGAGCGCGAGGAGCAGCCCAAGGCCATCGGCATCTGGGCCGGCGGCGTCGGCCTCGCCATCGCCATCGGCCCGATCACCGGCGGCGCGCTCCTGGACCACTTCTGGTGGGGCTCGGTCTTCTTCGTCAACGTGCCCATCGTGATTCTCGCGCTGGTCCTGATGGTCTGGCTGGTGCCCGACTCCCGCGACCCGCGCCCCGGCCGCCTCGACCCGGTCGGCGTGGTGCTGTCCGTCGTCGGCCTGGTGCTGCTGGTCTACGGCATCATCAAGGGCGGCGAGCTGGCCGACTTCACCGACGCCAAGGTGCTGGCCACCATCCTCGCCGGGCTCGCCGTGCTGGCCGGCTTCGTCGTCTTCGAGAAGCGCAGCGACCACCCGTCGCTGGACGTCACCTACTTCCGGAACAAGGTCTTCTCGGCCGCCATGAGCGCCATCGCGCTGGTCTTCTTCGCGCTGATGGGCGTCACGTTCTTCAGCGTCTTCTACACCCAGAGCGTGCGCGGCTACACGCCGCTGCAGTCCGGCCTGCTGATGCTGCCGCTGGCCGCCGCCCAGATGATCTTCGCGCCGCGTGCCCGGCTGGTCGTCGCGCGGTTCGGCAACAAGGCCACCACCACCGCCGGACTGGTGCTGATCGCGGCGACCCTGGCCGTCTTCGCCACCTTCGAGGTCGACACCCCGATCTGGCTGCTGGAGGTCGTCTTCTTCCTCATGGGCACCGGCATGGCGCACATCATGACGCCGACCTCCGTCGTCATCATGCAGGCCCTGCCCCGCGAGAAGGCCGGCTCCGCCTCCGCGCTCAGCAACACCTTCCGCCAGGTCGGCGGCGCCCTCGGCATCGCCGTCCTCGGCTCGGTGCTCGCCGCCTCCTACCGCGACGGCATCGAGGGCAAGCTCGGCCCGCTGCCGCCGGCCCTGCGCGACACCGCCGCCCAGTCCGTCGAGGCCACCCTCGGCATCGCCGAGAAGCTCGGCCCGCGCGGCCAGGCCCTGGTCGCCCCGGCGAACGACGCCTTCCTGCACGCCATGCACACCACCGCCCTGTGCGGTACGGGCGTCGCGCTGATCGGCGCCGTGGTGACCGCCCTGTTCCTGCCGGGCAAGCCGCCGGCCGGCCAGCGCGACGACGCCGAACCGGAGTTGGTGGCGGCCGCGGAATGACCGGACCCGCCCTGGCGGGCGGCTCCACGGGGGAAGGAGGGTGCTGCGGGACAATTCCCGTGGCGCAGTGAGAGGACGGAAACGACGTGACCCTTGCCGACAGCCGGCCACGGCCGGACGGACCCGCCCGGGGCCGGCCGCGCAGCGAAGCCGTGGAACGGGCCATCCTGGAAGGCGTGATGAGGCTCCTGGAGGAGGGCGTGCCCCTCGCCGAGCTGTCCATCGAGCGCGTCGCGCGCACGGCCGGGGTCGGCAAGGCCACCATCTACCGCCGCTGGAGCGGCAAGGAGGAGCTGTTCGTCGACGTCGTACGCGCCGCCGAACCCCCCGACCCCGAACTCCCCGGCACCAGCCTGCGCGACGACCTCGTCGTCCTGCTGGAAGCCCTGCGCCGGCGCGGCCTGGTGAGCCGCTCCTCGGCGATCCTGCACAACGTGTACGCCCAGATGAAGTCCTCCCCCCGGGTCTGGGCGGCCTACCACGCGAACGTCATAGAGCCCCGGCGCGTCCTCGCCCTGGAAGTGCTGCGCCGGGCGCGGGAGAACGGCGAGATCCGGGCGGACGTCGACCTGGACCTCGTCAACGACATGTTCGTCGGCCCCATGCTCGTCCGCTCCGTCATGCGCCCCGAGGCCGACCTGCCCGAGGGCCTGGCGGAGCAGATCGTCGACACGCTCCTGGAGGGCCTACGACCCGTCAGGTCGACAGCCTCGTAGCACTCGTGTGCGTGTTTCGTCACAGAACGCGCCGTCCGCGGGGTAACCGGAACCCGTGGCCCCGGCTCGTTCGTCCTCGTCTTCCGTACGGCCGTCATGGGACGGCGGGAACGAGCCGATCATCCCCTAGGGTCGTCAGGAGCAGGGGGGCGAACGGTGTGCACGGCAGGCAGTGAGGCAGACGGTATGGCGCAGCAGGCGTACATGACGGAGACGGCGGGCGACGGCTCGGGGCCCGAGCGGCCATCATCCCGGCTTCGGCGCCTCACACAACGCCTGTTCTCCGGCTGGCGGAACGATCCACGGATCTGGCGGCGCGGCCTGGTCCTCGCCGTACTGGCCCTGCTGCTCGCCCTGGTGATGCTGGTGCACGCCCACATCCCCAACGCGGTGGGCAATCTCGGCTCGCTCATCGAGACGTTCCTGCCCTGGCTGGGGCTGGCCGTCCCCGTGCTCCTGGTGCTCGCCCTGGTCCGCAGGTCGGCGACCGCGCTGCTCGCGCTCCTCCTCCCGGCGATCGTCTGGCTGAACCTCTTCGGCGGCCTGCTCACCGACAAGACGGGCAGCGGCGGCGACCTCGTGGTGGCCACCCACAACGTCAACGCCGACAACCCCGACCCGGCCGCGACCGCCACCGACGTGGCCTCCTCCGGAGCCGACGTGCTGGCCCTGGAGGAGCTGCCCGCCTCCGCCGTACCCGTCTACGAGAAGGCGCTCGCGCCGACGTACCGGTTCCACGCGGTGGCCGGCACGGTCGGCCTGTGGAGCAAGTACCCGATGACCGGGGTCGAGGCCGTCGACATCAAGCTGGGCTGGACGCGGGCGATGCGGGCCACCGTCGCCACGCCCCGCGGCCCGGTCGCGGTCTACGTCGCCCACCTGCCCTCGGTGCGGGTGAAGATGGAGGCCGGCTTCACCGCCCGGCAGCGGGACAAGAGCGCCGACGCGCTCGGTGAGGCGATCGCCGACGAGCCCCTGAAGCGGGTCGTGCTGCTCGGCGACCTCAACGGCACGATGAACGACCGCTCGCTCAACGCCGTCACCTCCCAGCTGCGCTCCACGCAGGGCGCGGCGGGCAGCGGCTTCGGGTTCAGCTGGCCGGCGTCGTTCCCGATGGCGCGCATCGACCAGATCATGGTCCGGGGCGCGGAGCCGGAGAGCAGCTGGACGCTGCCCCGCACGAACAGCGACCACCTGCCGGTGGCGGCCCGTGTGAAGCTCGACACAGGCTCGTAACCCAGTGGAATAGCGGACCTGAGCGTATTTGTTCCGTACGGGAACATACTGCGAGACTCGAACCTGTACGCACACCGCTCTGAAAGGTCCCTCATGCCCCTGGCCCTGCTCGCCCTCGCCGTGGGCGCCTTCGGCATCGGCACGACCGAGTTCGTGATGATGGGGCTCCTGCCCGATGTCGCGGACGACCTGCACATCTCGATCCCCACCGCCGGGCACCTGGTCTCGGCCTACGCGCTGGGCGTCGTCATCGGCGCCCCGCTGCTGGCCGCGCTGACCGCGCGCATGTCCCGCCGGACCGTGCTCATCTCCCTGATGGCCCTGTTCGTGGTGGGCAACACCCTCTCGGCGTTCGCCCCCGGCAACGGCTCGCTGCTGGCCGCCCGCTTCCTGAGCGGGCTGCCGCACGGCGCGTTCTTCGGCGTCGGCGCGGTCGTCGCCACCGGAATGGTCCCGGCGGAGCGCAGGGCGCGCTCGGTGTCCCTGATGTTCCTCGGCCTGACCGTCGCCAACATCGCCGGCGTCCCCGCCGCCACCCTCATGGGCCAGCACCTCGGCTGGCGCGCCACGTTCCTCGGGGTCGGCGCGATCGGCCTGGCCGCCATCGCCGCCCTCGCCCTGCTCATCCCGCACGACCGCGAGCACGCGGCCGAGTCGGCGGGCCTGCGCGGCGAGCTGGCCGCCCTGCGCTCGCTGCCCGTCTGGCTGGCCCTCGGTACGACGGTGGCGGGCTTCGGCGCCCTCTTCGCGGCCTACAGCTACATCACCCCGATGCTCACGGACGCCGCCGGCTACGCGGAGACGAACGTGACCCTGCTGCTCGCCCTCTTCGGCGTCGGCGCCACGGCCGGCAACCTGCTGGGCGGCCGCCTCGCGGACCACTCGCTGCGCGGCACCCTGTTCGGCGGACTCACCGCGCTGGTCCTCGTCCTGCTGCTCTTCCCGCTGCTGATGCGCGCGGAGTGGAGCGCGGCCCTCGGCGTGGCCCTGCTGGGCATGGCCGCGTTCGTCACCGGCTCCCCGCTCCAGCTGATGGTGATGGAGAAGGCCGCCGCGGCCCCCTCCCTCGCCTCCTCCGCCAACCAGGCGGCCTTCAACCTGGCCAACGCCGGCGGCGCCTGGATCGGCGGCCTCGCCCTGGCCGCCGGCTTCGGTACGACCTCGCCGGCCCTCGCGGGCGCGGCCCTGGCGGTCCTGGGCCTCGCCGTGGCGACAGCGGCCTACACGGTGGACCGCCGCCGCGCCACCCCGACCTCCGGCCGGGTGATCACGTCCCACGTCCCCCAGGAGACGGAGCCCCTGCACCGGTAGCCCGGTGTGGAGGGCCGGACGGCCCGGACAGGGGGGCGGTGGGCGGACTCCTTCGCACACGCCGACCGCCCGGCCCACCGACGTGCGTCTTCGCGGGGACCGGGCGGAACGGATCCGCTCATCGGGCAGTCACCTGCGGGCCCTACCTCGGGTCCTGCTGGAACTTCGCCGTCGACCACTTGTAGCCGAGGGCCGTCAGGGCCACGCACCAGGCCACCGCCAGCCAGGCGTTGTCGCCGATCCCGGTGCCCAGGAGGAGGCCCCGCAGCGTCTCGATGGCCGGGGTGAACGGCTGGTACTCGGCGACCGGCCGGAACCAGCCGGGCAGGGCGTCCAGTGGGACGAAGGCGCTGGACAGCAGCGGCAGCAGGATCAGCGGCATCGCGTTGTTGCTCGCGGCCTCGGCGTTCGGGCTGACCAGGCCCATGCCGACCGCGATCCAGGTGAGCGCCGTGGCGAAGAGCACCAGCAGGCCGAACGCCGCCAGCCACTCCAGGGCGGTGGCGTCGGTGGAACGGAACCCGATCGCCACCGCGACGGCGCCGACCAGCACCACGCTCGCGACCGACTGCAGCACGCTGCCGATCACATGCCCGACGATCACCGAGCCGCGGTGGATCGCCATCGTGCGGAAGCGGGCGATGATGCCCTCGGCCATGTCGGTCGAGACGGACACCGCGGTGCCGATCGTGGTGCTGCCGATGGTCATCAGCAGCAGGCCCGGGACGATGTACGCGATGTATCTGGCCCGGTCCGGGGTGCCGCCGCCGATGCCCGCGCTCATGGTGTCGCCGAAGACGTAGACGAAGAGCAGCAGCAGCATGATCGGCGTCAGCAGCAGGTTCAGCGTGAGCGACGGGTAGCGCCGGGCGTGCAGGAGGTTGCGGCGCAGCATCGTCACCGAGTCCCGTACGGCGAGGGAGAGCCGGGCCGGGCGGGCGGGGGCGCTGGACGTGCTCATCGGGCGGTCTCCTTCGACGGGTGCGACGGGTGCGGCTGCTGGTGGGGGAGCTTCGCGCCGCCGGTCAGCGCGAAGAAGACGTCGTCGAGGTCGGGGGTGTGCACGGTCAGCTCGTCCGCCTCGATGCCGGCCGAGTCCAGCCGGTCGAGCAGGGAGCGCAGCTCGCGCTGGCTGCCGTCGCCCGGGACGCGCAGGGCGAGGGACGCGTCGTCCCGGGACGCCTCGCCGAGCGCGGTGGCGGCGCCCTGGTACGCGGCCGGGTCGGTGAAGCGGAGCCGGACGTGCCCGCCGGGCACGATCCGCTTCAGCTCCTCGGCGGTGCCCTCGGCGGCGATCGTGCCGTCGTGGAGCACGGCGATGCGGTCGGCGAGTTCGTCGGCCTCCTCCAGGTACTGCGTGGTGAGGAAGACGGTGACGCCGTCGGCGACCAGCTCGCGGATGATCTGCCACATGGTGTGACGGCTGCGCGGGTCGAGGCCGGTGGTCGGCTCGTCCAGGAAGATGATCCGCGGGCCCCCGACCAGGGTCATGGCGATGTCCAGCCGGCGCTTCATGCCGCCGGAGTAGGTGGCGGCGGGCTTCCGCGCGGCCTCGGTGAGGTCGAAGCGTTCCAGCAGCTCGGCGGTGACCCGCCGGCGTTCGCCCTTGGACAGGTGGTGCAGGTCCGCCATGAGGAGCATGTTCTCCTCGCCGGTGATCAGCCCGTCGACGGCGGAGAACTGCCCGGTGACACCGATCGCGGCGCGTACCGCACGGGGGTCGGTGGCGAGGTCGTGGCCGCCCACGCGGATCCCGCCGGAGGAGGGGTCGGGCGAGACCAGCGTGGACAGGATCTTGACGGCGGTGGTCTTGCCGGCGCCGTTCGGGCCGAGCAGGGAGAAGATCGTGCCTTCCGGTACGGCCAGGTCGACTCCGTCGAGGACGGTCCTGTCGCCGTAGGACTTGCGCAGCCCGGTCGCCGCGATGGCCAGGTCGGTCATGGGGAGTGCTCCTGATCTCAGAGGCTGCGGGCGGTGATGTCACCGTGGGCGGTGGTGGCGCGGATGGCGAGTGCGGTGGTGCCGTCGTTCCTGAGGGCGTTGTCGACGCGGCCGTAACCGGTGCCGGCGTCCAGGGCGGCGGAGACCCCGCGGGCCGCGGCGATGGAGATGTCCCCGGACTCGGTGCGCAGCACGACCGTGCCGCGCCCGGCCTCGGCGATGCGGATGTCGCCCCGTGTGGTGCTGATCTCGGCCGAGCCGCCCAGCCGGCCGACCTCGACGTCGCCGTCGACCGCGGTGAGGCGGACGGTGGCGGCTTCGTCGATCTTGATCCGCTGGTAGGCGCCGTCGAAGGCGAGGTCGCCGAGGCGGCCGACCCCGCGCAGCTCGCAGGCGGACGCCCTGGCCTCGACGTGCGAGCCGACGGGCAGCTGGACGGTCACCTCGACGGCCCCGGAGGCGCCGAAGAGCTGGTTCTTCGCGGCCGGGGCCGCGATCCGCAGGACGCCGTCGGCGTAGGCGACCTCGATCTGCTCGGCCGCCTTCACGTCGCGGCTCCTGGCGGCGTCCGCGGGCAGGATCTCGACCGTGGTGTCGGTCCGGTCCGCGGCGATGAACCGGACGCGCCCGGCGGGGATGTCGAGGACGGCGGAGACCGGGGCGGGGGTGGCGAACTTCTGCATCGTGCGCTCCTTCGAACTTCTGTTTCCGATGAAGGAAACGCTACGTTGCGTTCCTGATGTCGGCAACAGTCTTGTTGCGTTGAACTCATGTAAATGCAGGTCAGTTGAGGGAAATCGTTGCAACGGGTCAGATGGTAACGCAACGACCTCCTCTCTTGTCGTTGCAATGAAATGAGGGTGAACGCTAAGGTGTGATGCCGCAGACCGAGTGAAGGAGGCCGTGATGCCGGGAGGCAGGCTCAGCCAGCAGGAACGTCAGCAGATCGCGCTGGGACTGGCCGACGGGCTCCCCTACGCGGAGATCGCCAGACGGCTCGACCGTCCGACCTCGACCGTCACGCGCGAGGTCATGCGCAACGGTGGCCCCACCGCCTACCGCGCCGACCTCGCCCACCGCGCCACCGAACGCCGCGCCCACCGGCGCCGCCAGGCCGCTCCCCGCGGGACCGAGGCGCCACCGCAGGGCTACGGGCGCGATCCGCAGGCCGTACGCGCGTACGAGGAGACGCTCACCACGGTCTTCATGCAGTCGGGCACGCCCCAGATGATGGCGCGGGTGATGGCCTGCCTGACCGTCAGCGACGCGGGCAGCCTCACCGCGGCCGAACTCGTCCAGCGCCTCCAGGTCAGCCCGGCGTCCGTCTCCAAGGCCATCGCGTACCTGGAGGGCCAGGACCTGGTCCGCCGGGAACGCGACGAACGCCGCCGTGAGCGCTATGTCGTGGACGACGAGGTCATGTACCAGGCGATGATGGCCAGCGCCCGGTCCACCGCCCAGGTCGCCGAGACCGCGCGCCAGGGCGTCGGCATCCTCGGCCCCGGCTCCCCGGCCGGCGCCCGCCTCGAGAACACCGCCCGCTTCCTGGACTTCGTCGCCGAGAGCCTCGCCCGCGCGGCGGAACAGGCGCGCGAGATCCTCCACACCAGACCCGGGACCCCCGCGGACGGTTCCGCCGCGTCCCGGTGACGCGCGGCGGGCGCGAACGGCGCGAGGGGCCGGCGCCGGGACGTCGCCGGCGTGGGCACGCCGGCCGGGGCCGCCGCCGCCCGGCGAGACGTCCGTGCCCGGAAAACGCGACGGGGCGTGGAACGCCGGACACGGCGTTCCACGCCCCTCGGGCGCTGCGTACGGTCAGTGGCGGCGGAACGAGTCCACGTAGCCGCCGGCGGGCGAGCCGACGCCCGTGACGTCGTCGTAGCCCTTCACCGCGGACAGCGAGCTGTCCTTGCCGAGGCTGCGGACCGAGGTCGCGAGGCCGCCGGAGGCGTCGAGGCCGTTGACGAAGTCGATACGGGCGACCGCCAGGCCGGAGCCCGTCGGGTCGTCCGTGACGTCGTGGAAGACGCCCTTCTTGCCGTACTTGGCGTAGATCGACGGGTTGGCGAAGCCGATCGCCTTGCCGCCGCCCGCCTCCTGGGCCAGCGCCTGGACGGCCGCGATGACCGGGGCGGCCAGCGAGGTGCCGCCGATGCGGTACTCGCTGTACCGCTCGGTGCCGTCCGGGAACGTCTGGGTCTGGCCGACCAGGAAGCCGGTGTTCGGGTCGGCGATGGCCGCGATGTCCGGGACGACGCGGTTGCCGGCGGCGTTGTTCGCCGTGGCCAGCGCCTTCGGGACGACGCCCTTCTGGTAGTACGGCTGCGGCACGGTCCTGCTGGTGCCGCCGCCCGCGCCCGAGGTGAACGTACCCGGGAAGCCCGTCCAGCTCTTGCCGTCGGCCGACAGCGTGGCCTTCTCGGTGCCCCAGCCGGTCTCCCACTGGTACGTGTCGCCCTTGCCGACGGCCAGCGAGGTGCCACCGACCGCGGTCACCCAGGCGGAGTTGGCCGGGGTGTCGACCTGCTTCACGCCCGGCTGCGTCGGCGTGGTGGTGTGGGCCACCTCGTCGCCGTTGTCACCGGAGGAGAAGTAGAAGCCGATGCCCTGGACCGCGCCCAGCTGGAAGACCTGGTCGTAGGCGGCCGCGAGGTCCGGCGTCTGGTTGGCCTCGATGTCGCCCCAGGAGTTGGAGACGATGTCGGCCAGGTGGTTGTCGACGATCTTGCCGAGCGTGTCCAGCAGGTCGTCGTCGTAGCAGGAGGCGGCGCCCACGTAGGTGACGTCGGCGGCCGGCGCGACCGCGTGCACGGCCTCGACGTCCAGGGTCTCCTCGCCGTACCAGCCGGCCGCCCCGCACTCGGTGGCCGCGGTGTGCGTGTAGTTCTTCGGCAGCACCTGGTGCAGCTGGCCGGTCTTCCAGGCGGCGTCACCGTGCTTCAGCGCGTACGTGCCCGCGTCGTAGGCGATCGTCGGCGAGGCGTACGCGTCGGTGATCGCGATGCGGACGTTCTTGCCGGTGTACGCGCCGGCGCCGTACGCGGCGCGCAGCTGCTTGCCGGTGTAGCCCCTGACCGCGTACGGGATCTTGTGGCCGTAGGCGTCCGGCAGCGTCGTCGCGGTGTTCGAGCCGAAGTACGAGGAGAACGGCCCGGAGTTCTTGAACACGGCTTCCGGCGGCGGCAGCTGGTCGTCGTGGTTCGCCTTGTGCGGGGCGTTGTCCAGGCCGGTGACGGTCAGGACGGCGTCCGCGAGGGAGGCCGGGACGGAGGCCGTGCGCGCCGGGGCGCGGTAGGTCTTCGCGCCCTTGGCGAAGTCGTGCAGCTGGGTGCCGAACGCCTTCTCGGCGGCGGCCACGTCACCGGAGACGGCGACGTAGTGCGGGGTGACCGCGGTGACGGTCAGTCCGGCCGACTTCAGCCAGGACGTGACGGCGGCCACCTGGGCCTTGGTCGCCCCGAAGCGGGCCTGTGCCTTCCGGCCGCTGAGGTACTTGCCGTACAGCGGCGAGCCGGGGTCGGACACCGCCTTGGCGTAGGCGGCCAGGCCGGCCCGGTCCCGTCCCGCGAGGTAGACGCGGGCCTTGAGCTGGGCGCCGTCCGGAGTGGCGCCCTTGTCCACCTTGGGCGTGGCCCACAGCGGCTTGGTGCCCTTCAGGACGTCACGAGCGGGGCCGCCCGCGGCGTGCGCCGCGGGTATGCCCAGCGCCAGCGCGCCGACGATCATGGGCAGTGTCGCTGCCATGCTCACGCCGGCGCGCACGGTGGCGCGGTTGGATCTCATAGAACCCCCTGCGATGCGGTTCGCATGCATGTCGTGGTCGGATCGTCGCGTTTCCGCGCGCCGGCCCGCGGCGGTGTCGGCCGGCGAGTGGATCACACGATGGGGGCCACTCTTTCGATGAACCGTTCATGTCAGGGGAAGGTAAAAGTCAAGAGAAGCTCAAGTAACCGTTGTCTGCGGCGATGTGCGGCATTCATCCCTACGGCGGTGTTACGAACGGGCTTGCGCCCCCCGCTCCTTGAGCATCCCCGCCATCAACTCGATCTCCGACTGCTGGGAGTCGACCATGCCCTGCGCGAGCCGCTTCTCCACGCCGACGGTGCACTTGGCGACACAGCCCTCCGCCATGTGGATACCGCCCTGGTGATGGGCCGTCATCAGCTGGAGGTACAGGATCTCGGCCTGCTTGCCGCTGAGCGTGGACAGCTTCCTCAGCTCGGTGTTGGTGGCCATGCCCGGCATCAGCGCGCCGTCCTTGCCGGAGGCCATGTCCCCCATGCCCATCCAGGTCATCGGCGGATCGGCCGACACCTTCGGCAACCCCCACAGGTCGAGCCAGCCCAGCAGCATCCCGCGCTGGTTGGCCTGCGTCTGCGCGATGTCGTACGCGAGCCGCCGCACCTCCTCGTTCCTCGTCCGGTCCCGCACGATGTACGACATCTCGACGGCCTGCTGGTGGTGGACGGCCATGTCCCGGGCGAACCCGGCGTCGGCGGACCGCGCGGTCGGCGTCCTGGTGTCCGTCCCGCCGGTGTCCTCGGCGACGGAGTACGTGACCGCGCCGGCCGCGACCAGCACCGCCGCCGCGGTCCCCGCCACCCAGCCGAAGTGCTGCCCCCTCACTTCATGACCCCGCCGGTGCACGAGGCGCCCGGCTCGGGCGTCTGCTGTCCCTGCACATAGGTGGCGAAGAACTTGTCGACTTCCGGGTCCTTGGCGCTCTTCACCGTCACCTGGTGGCCCCACGCCGACAGGATCAGCGGGGCGTCCTGGTTCTCGTACGGGCTCATCAGCGAGTACGGCGTCCTGCGCACCTTGGCCGCGAGCGCGTCGACATCGGCCTTGGCCGCCTTGCCGGTGTACGTCACCCAGACCGCGCCGTGCTCCAGCGCGTGCACGGCGTTCTCGTCCGCGACCGGCTTGGTGTACACGTCGCCGTTGCAGTCCAGCCAGACCGGGTTGTGGTTGCCGCCGACCGGCGGGTGCATCGGGTACGACACCTTGGTCGTCACGTGGGTCCGGGACAGCTTGCCCGACCAGGTCCTCACACCGTCCTTGCCGGTGGTGAAGTGCCCGGCGTCGCCGGCGCCCTTGGAGTCGCCGCTCGGCTTGGTCGCGTCCGTGCCGGAGTCTCCCTGCGCGTGCACCAGGACCACACCGCCGACGACGAGACCGGCGACGACCACCACGCCGGCCGAGATGGCCAGCGCCCGGTTGCGGCGCTCCCGGACACGCTCCGCGCGCCGCATCTCCTCGATGCGCGCCTTGCGCGCCGCGGTGCTGCTGTTCTTCCCGGAACCCATGAGGCCTGTCCTTCTCGAGAAGGGGACGATGACGGTGGGGCCCGCTGATCGTAATGCGCCGGAGCCGCACTTCCGTAGGGGCGGGGCGCGGGAACCGGTGCGTTTGGAGGCCGGGACGCGCAGTACCTACGCTCGCGGTATGCGGCCGCTGCGCTCCACCGGCCCGGCCCTGCGCGCCGCCGGGTCGCCGCCGACGCGGACCGGGGCGGTCCGGCCATTACGGATATCGGTCCGAGCAGGCAAGATGGGCGAGAGCGCGGTACACCCGCCGTACGAGAGGCGTTCAGCACGACGACGCTCGGGCGATCAAGGTCCGCAACGCGCCGGAAACGGTGTTGTGGTGGGATGCTCAGGTGCCCGACCGCCTCCCGGTGATACCGGGGACAGGCGGCCTGACCAGCAAGGATGGGGAAGCGGAAGATGGACAAGCAGCAGGAGTTCGTGCTCCGGACCTTGGAGGAGCGCGACATCCGGTTCGTACGCCTGTGGTTCACGGACGTGCTGGGCTTCCTCAAGTCCGTCGCCGTGGCCCCCGCGGAGCTGGAGCAGGCCTTCGACGAGGGCATCGGCTTCGACGGCTCCGCGATCGAGGGCTTCGCCCGGGTCTACGAGTCCGACATGATCGCCAAGCCCGACCCGTCCACCTTCCAGGTGCTGCCCTGGCGCGCGGAGACCCCCGGCACGGCCCGCATGTTCTGCGACATCCTCATGCCGGACGGCTCCCCGTCCTTCGCCGACCCGCGCTACGTCCTCAAGCGCGCCCTCGCCCGCACCTCCGACCTGGGCTTCACCTTCTACACCCACCCGGAGATCGAGTTCTTCCTGCTGAAGGACCGCCCGCTGGACGGCTCCCGGCCGACGCCCGCGGACAACTCGGGCTACTTCGACCACACGCCCACCAACGTCGGCATGGACTTCCGCCGCCAGGCGATCACCATGCTGGAGTCGATGGGCATCTCGGTGGAGTTCTCCCACCACGAGGGCGCGCCGGGCCAGCAGGAGATCGACCTGCGGTACGCCGACGCCCTCTCGACGGCCGACAACATCATGACGTTCCGCCTGGTCATGAAGCAGGTGGCGCTGGAGCAGGGCGTCCAGGCGACGTTCATGCCGAAGCCGTTCTCCGAGCACCCCGGCTCCGGCATGCACACCCACCTGTCCCTCTTCGAGGGCGACCGCAACGCGTTCTACGAGTCCGGCGCGGAGTACCAGCTCTCCAAGGTCGGCCGCTCCTTCATCGCCGGCCTGCTGCGGCACGCGGCGGAGATCTCCGCGGTCACCAACCAGTGGGTGAACTCCTACAAGCGCATCTGGGGCGGCTCCGAGCGCACGGCGGGCGCCGGCGGCGAGGCCCCCTCCTACATCTGCTGGGGCCACAACAACCGCAGCGCCCTGGTCCGCGTCCCGATGTACAAGCCCGGCAAGACCGGCTCCGCGCGCGTGGAGGTCCGCTCCCTCGACTCCGGCGCCAACCCCTACCTGGCCTACGCCCTCCTCCTCGCCGCCGGCCTGAAGGGCATCGAGGAGGGCTACGAGCTCCCGCCGGGCGCCGAGGACGACGTCTGGGCCCTGTCCAACGCCGAACGCCGCGCCATGGGCATCGAACCCCTCCCGCAGAACCTCGGCGAGGCCCTGACCCTCATGGAGGGCAGCGACCTGGTCGCCGAGACTCTCGGCGAACACGTCTTCGACTTCTTCCTGCGCAACAAGCGCCAGGAGTGGGAGGAGTACCGCTCCGAGGTGACGGCGTTCGAGCTGCGGAAGAACCTGCCGGTGCTGTAGGGGCAGGTCGGGGCGGCCTTCCGTCCGAAACGATCCCGTGGGGCCGGCGGTCGAGGACCGCTGGCCCCACGGCATCTCGGTGCCCCTGGGCCGTCTCTGGGCCGTCAACGCCGTGAGTACCAGTCTCAGGAGCGAACGCGCATCCCTTGCCGCTGGCGCGGAGGGATGCCGTGTAAGGCGGCCGCGGCTACGACCGCGACTAGCTCTGCGACCGGAGCAGCGTCCCCAGTCTCAATCGCCGAGAGCCCCGGCACGGCGCAGGGATGGGCGCCTACTGGTGGATGATCGACCGGAGTTTTGCGTAGCTTCGCGGCTTCCGGAACCTCCGGCTCGGCGGGAGAGGCAGGCCGACATTCAAGGAGCGTTGCTCAACCCGCCGCTGTCGGCTCACTCACCAACGACTCGAATGGGCCAACGTTAGCCGCGGAGATATTGGTCACGAAGCGCTGCTCGCAGTAGCGACCTCTCCATGTGTCATTGTCGGCGCAGGGCTCCACGTCGCGATTCTCGAACATCTCTGGCACGCGGAACTCCCTTCTTGCCGGAACCAAACACATTGTCGACGAATGCTGCAGTGCGGAATTGATAGATCATCCGTTGGGGGAATTCGGTCAACTACGCGAGATGCAAGTGTGCACTGATTCTCACGAAAATGCAAACAGCGCTCTTTCGCGCAAGGTGCCGCTACCCTTAGAATCGCGGCTGGAGGAACTTCTCCGGTCAGAGCGAGAATATCTTCACTTACCGGCTCCCGCTCATTCAGGTACTGCACCGATGCGGTGTCGCCGTCATACAAGACGACGCCAATAATAGTGCCATCTGGCGAGGCTGGCGGTGCGCTCGGACACTGGTGTTCGCGTGCCAACTTGAACTCCCTTAGCTTAGTGTTCTCCGGGGCCGGGGTGTCTTGCCGTCAGACCTTTGATGAGGCCCCCAGCTACGCATCCCCCAACAGCGCCAACTAGAGCTCCCGAAAGTCCGCCGATCACTGCGCCGGCGGCAAGGCCGGCGCCACCGCCCTCCAAGCACCCGTCTCCTGCGCGTTCCCAGCTGTACTGGTCCCACATATCCGGATGAATTTCCTCCGCCGATGCGGCGTCCATCTTGGCCGCGGACAGGATGGTTTCAAGGATCGTGTGCGCCAACTGGCTGGTAGTCCGGGCGAGCGCTCCATTGATTTGCTCGATGACTTCCGCAATGGGAGGGGGATTTTCGGCTCGCCCTTTGGAAATCAACTCCCAGATGGTGTCCGCCTCTTCGGTCGTCACGAGACCAAATTGCAGCATTGTTCGTAGACCGTGAGCTGCGGGGTCCGCGTCGGTCATTCCGGAGGCGTTCGTGAACCTCTGGAAGATGTCGGCTGTCTCGTGAAATTCTCTCGAAATGCCGAGGGGTGCAACCGAGATCACATTCGGAGCCACAGGGCCAACGGGAGGAGGGCCTGAACTGCCAGTGGGCTTGTAGACCAGTCCAACGGTGAATCCTGGCCCTCCGTACGGAGTCGCGGGTAGTCGAGAGAGGGCGGACTGGACAGTTGTGATGAGGTCTCCTAGTTCAATCGAATTCTGGTTCATCGAAAATCCCACCGGTCCTGGAGGTGCGGCCATACGGATGCGCTTGACCCGAGGCCCTTACATTGCCTGCCGTCAATGAGACTGGGCACTCTCGCTCAGCGCCACCGATGCTGGTCCGAACGGACACTGACCCCCCCATGGTGTTAGCCGCTGTGAGCCAAATGCTCCTACGTCGCCCCGACGCCCGGGTTACCAGCTCGCACCGTTTAGCCCCGGGGACTCATGTAGGGGGCGTTCAATGACTGTCCGGCGCTCTGGTACAAACCGTTCACGGCCTTCCGGGCCCGTGCGTCGCTACTCGGCATGAGGTGTGTGTAGACCCGAAGCGTGAACCCCGGATCGTTGTGTCCGAGGTAGTGACTCAGGGCTTTGACGTTCTCGCCGGCGTCCAGCAGGACCGAGGCGTAGAAGTGCCTCAGGGCATGCATGCCGTGCTCGCGGGCAGCCTGGTAACGTTCGCCCGGCTTCGGCGGAGGGATCACCCCAGCCGCGACAAGAGCGGGCTTCCATGCGCGGTCGTTGAAGTCGGTTCGCCGAACCGCGCCCGCGCCATCGAGCCGGGTGAACAGCAGACGCTTCGTGATGGGTGGACCGTCCACCCGGAGCCAGGGCAGGGTGATCTCTACCGGGGGGAACGCCTCCATATGCTGCTTGAGGACGTGCGCCACGCGGTCCGGCAAGGGGACGTCGCGGACCTTGTTCCGCTTCGGTGGGGCGAATACGAGACCCTCCTTCGTCACCTTCACCTGGTTCGCGATGTGCAGCCATCCGGAGTCGAAGGCGATCTCATCGACGGGAAGCCCGAAGATCTCCCCTTGCCGGAGTCCGCATCCGCCTCCGAGGTCGACCGTCGCGCGGAAGCGCTCCGGCAGCGCTGCCCGTACGGCGAAGACGCGCTCTGCGCTCCATGGCACGACGCGACCAGTCCCCGCAGCAGGCGGACGCACTGATTGCGCGTGGCAGGGGTTCTTCGACAGGTGGCCGTCGTCGACAGCCGCATTGAGGACCGTCGATACGTTGTTGTAGATCACGCGCCGGTACGACGACGCAGAGACGGCCCGTTCCAGTTCGCTGAGCCAGTCTCGGATGTGTTCGGGCTTGAACGAGCCGAGCGGTCGAGGTCCCAGGTAGGGGATCGCGTGGCCGCGAATGGCGGACTCCACGGACTCTCGCGTGGTCATTTCCGTGGTCTGCGTGCTCAGCCACTTCTCGGCGTACTGCCGGAAGGTCACCTTGCTGGCGGAGGGATCCACGTACTGCCCCCGAGACATGTCCGCCTCGATGTGGGCAAGCCACTGGTCTGCCAGTCGCTTCTGTCCGTCGGGGAATGACTTGCTCTTCTCGGTTCCGTCTGGGCCGATGTAGCGGGCTCGGTAGCGCAGGCCCGTGCCGTGGCGCTCGGTTCGTATGCGGCGGGGCTTGCCGTTGGCGTCGGTTTCGGTCTTGTACCAGCGGTCTTGGATGTGGCCAGCCATGCGGCGGCGGTTCCTCTCTCGACATGCAGCAGGGAGAGCCGTTGGCGACGGCTCTCCCTGCTGTCTCTGGCGGGTGTTCAGCTACGCGGCGTTTCGGTCGGCGTCCTTGCGCTGGGTGACGTAGGCGCGCACGTCGGCGGGGTCGTACCGGAGGTGCTTGCCGATGCGGAAGCCGGGCGGGCCGGTCCGCTTCTTGCGCCACTGGTAGACGGTCTCGATGGGCACCTCAAACATCTCGGCGATGTCCTCGGGGGTGAGGTACCGGTCCGGGAGGCCCCTGCGGAGGGCGGCGCGGGGGTCGTCTTGGACGGAGGCGGGGGCGCTCACTGTGTCCTCCACGAGTTGGAAATACATTGCTGTGAGTCGCGACTCATCGGCACTCAGCGGCTCTCAGAGGGGTCTTGAGACGCGGTGAGTCGCGACTCAGGCAAATGTGGTTCGGACACGTTCAGCGTGATCCCGGTGTAGGTGACCACCTGCCGGCCGTACTCGTCGCGCGGGCGGGAGCGGCTGAGCTGGGGGACGACGGAGAGCAGGTTGCGGCCAAACACCTGCTTGGTGCCAGGGCGGACGCCGTTGTCCTCGGCCCACTCCCGCCAGATCGTCCACAGCGCGTCCACGGGCACGCTGCACGTGGGTCCGGTGGTGCAGCGTTCACGGACGAACGCGGACGTGGGTGAGGCGGTGTCCTGCATAGTCGTGACCGCTTCACGGCTGGATGCCGGTTCGGTGATCCGACCCGTCTGCTGAAGGCGGGCGAGACCGTCCAGGGCCCAATTGAGGATGCCGGGCATCTCTGCCACGAGCCGGTCAAAGAGGGTGGGATCTTCCTTGCCCAACCACGACACCCGCATGTTGAGCAGCACGAACCGCTTGGCGATGACCCCGGAGGAGTCGCCGAAGTGCGGCAGCTCGTTCGACAGGATCACCAGCCGCGTGGGCAGCTTGCCCGTCCACACCTCGCGGTACTTGCGGTCGATGTCGATCGTGTCCTCACCGGAGATGGTCAACAGCCGTTCCACGACCTGACTGTTGTCGTTGCCGGACAACCGGGCGTCGGAGATGACCGCGAGCGGCTTGCCGATCAGCGTGGACAGACCGAAGTTCGTGCCGAGTCCGGCCAGCGTCGGTCCGGCAAGGTTCTCCTTGCCGACCAGCTCTTTCAGTACGCGGGCGATGGTGCCCTTGCCGGAACGGGACGGGCCGACCATGAGCAGGATCTTCTGTTGGTCAGTCCGGCCGGACAGGACGTAGCCGAACCACTGCTGAAGCGCGGTGATGGCGTCGGGGTCCTCCGGCCAGATCTGCGACAGGAAACGGTGCCACGTCGGGGCGGTCGCGGCGGGGTCATAGGGGAAGGGCACGGAGACGAGGTTGAAGAACCCGGGAGTATGCGGCAGCAGCGCGCGGTCTCGGATGCGCAGCAGCCCGTTCTCACACGCCACGATCGGGCCGTCCTCGTGCCCGCCCTCGCCGTCGAGCCACACGGGTGCGTCCACGTCGGTGGGCAACAGGGTGATGGCTCCGAGCGCGTCGAACAGGTTGCTGATCTTCTGTTTCGTGGGAGCCCAGGCGCGTTCCTCGGTCTCGCCGTCCTTGGCCGGGGCCTGGTAGACGACGTGTTCCAGGCGCTCGTACATGGCCTTGCGCACCTGGGCTTCGTCCAGCTCGCGCCAGCAGGTACCCGTCCAGCGCATCCACGAGCCGCGCCAGCGCCGGTACACGAGCTGTCCGCCCTCGTTCTGCCAGTCCGGCAGCAGCCGGCGCGCAACGGCGAGCGGGTTGGAGGGTGCGGGCAGTTCCTCGGCCCGCGGGTCAGAGCGAAGGGCAATGGGGACGCCCTTGCGGGCGGCGCCTTTCGGCTCGCCCACGGCCGCGCGCGGTGCGGCCTGTACGGCGTCCTGCGGGCCGTTGGCAGGGGCGTCGGGCCTGTGCATCATGCTGCGGCTCCCTGGCCGGTGTCGAGGCCGTTGGCGACGGCGCGGCGGGCGTAGTCCTCCGGCACGCCCACGGTGACGGCAGCGGCCACGATCTCTTCCCCGAGCGCTTCCAGCCCGCACGGTCCGGGGCAGGCAATGTGCTGCACGGCCAGGAACCGTGCCACGCCGAACGCCTGCGACCCGGCGCCCGATTCGGTCCGGGCGTGTACGAGGCTCAGGCCGCGTTCGAGGCCGGTGCGCACGAACCGTTCGGTGTGGCTGCACCCGGTGGCCGCGTGGCGGCTCCAAGGGGCGCGGGGGATGGAAGAGACCACCTTCACCGGGGCGGGGGTGGTGTCTTCCTTCACGAGCAGGGCGCGCACGGTCGACGGCAGTTTGACCATGCGGCCGGTGCCGTGGCCGAGCCAACGGACGTACTGCATTTGCGACTTGATGTCGACGCCGGGGCGCACGGCGTTGGCGGAGCGCACCACGCCCCGGTAGATCCAGTGCTGTCCGCGCGTGGTCGGCACGATCCGGGTGGCGGGCAGCGTCTCGCGGGCCCAGTCGACGGCGGCGGGGGTGTCGAGGTCGACGACGGTCAGCCCGGCGCCGCCGGGGTGGTAGCCGACGGCGACGGCCTCACGCCAGGCGGCGGCCCATGCGGGGGAGGCGAGGACGCGGGTGTCGAGGGTGGCGGCGGCCCACGCGTGGCAGGGCGCCGGGCACTGGCAACCGCCCGCGCTCTTCATGTTCGGCCGGCCGCCGCATGCGCCGCCCGCACAGCGGGGGCAGTTACCGAACGGCACCTTCCCGGCGCGAAGCGGCAGCGGCGGCACGCCGTGCGCGGCGAGTTCCAGCGCGGTGCGCATCAGCTCAGCCGTGGCGGGCCGGTGGTCTCGCCGATGGTCGGTGAGTTGGGTCATGCTGGGTGTCTCCAGTCCTGTTGCAGGGTGCTGGGGGACAAGGGCGGCCCCGGGTCTTTGGCGAGATGTGGGGGCCGCCCTTGGCGTAGCTAGAAGGGCGGTTCGTCGCTGTAGCCGTTGGAGGCCCACGGGGCACGGCCGGGGTGGCGCCGACGCAGCCACCGAGGCCTGCGCGGCAGGGGCAGCAGCAGCCAGCGATGGTGCTCGTTCCAGCAGCCGCAGGGCTCCCAGTCGCTCCCGGCGTACTCGCCCTCGGAGTCTCCGTAGGGGTACTCGGAACCGCCGTCGCCCTTGCAGTCGCCGCAGTCGGGGCGGAGCGTGTCGGTCAGGATCAGGGCCCGGCGGGGCCAGTGGGCGACCTGGAGACGGAGCCGGGGCAGGATGCGGCCGTTCACGCGGCGCCCTCCTCGGTCTCGGCGGCCATCTCGTCGACCTGCATGAGCAGGTTGCCGAGCTGGCGGCGGGTGATGTCGCGGCTGTAGGTCGTCGGCAACCCGTCGTTATCCCAGGCCAGTTCGACGGTGACGATCTCGTTCGGGTCGATGTCCACGTTCGGTGCTCCCTTGGTCAGCCGTTGAAGGTGCTGCGCTTGATCACGGCCTTGCGGATGTTCACCGTGCTCCCGTTGAGTCCGCCGCTGATGGCGCGGGCGGGCATGCGCCAGGCGAGCACGGCGAGGGCGATCCACATTGCGGCGCCGGAGGTGAACCCGGCGGCGGCGTTGATGACTTCGCCGATGCCGTAGCCGACGCCCGCTGCGAGGGCGCCGCCCCCGAGACCGGCCCCGAGGAAGCGCTGTGCGATCGGGTCCACGAGGGGCAGCGGGGTGAGGTCGCGCGGCTGCGGCATGGGCATCGGGGGCGGGGCGAGGTGCTTGGGCATGGGGACCATGCGGCCGTAGGCGTCGGGCACCCAGACCACGGGGCCGCGTTCGACGGCGGTCGGGGCGGGCGCGTACAGGTCCAGCGATGCCGGGTCGTACGCGGCGGCGGTCGTCGCGTCTGTCCGCAGGGCGGGGACGTGTTCGTTCACGGGTGGGTCTCCTCTCACTTGCCGAGGGCGGAGAGGGCGTCGGCGGACGCCTGCACGAGGTTGTGGATGGGCTCGTAGGCGCCGGTCCCGGCGACGAAGAACCCGAACAGGAACAGCACCAGGGCGGCGCCGCCCCCGGCGGACTAGGTTTTGACGGCGAGGGCGGACGCGGCGCCGAACAGCAGCACGGCGGAGATGTTCAGGACCATCGGGGTTCCTCCGGAGAAGGTCAGTCGGCGGTGCCCGCGCGGTAGATGCGGGCCCAGCGGTTGTAGAGCCAGCGGCCGACGCGTATGCGCTTGCCGGTCGCGTGACAGCGGCGGCAGTCCTTGCCGCGCTTCAACCGGCCTTTGCGGTCGTGCTTGAGCGCGTGGCCCATGCCCCGGCACTTGCGGCAGTTGCCGAACGGCGAGGCGGCACAAACGGCGACGTAACACAGAGTGACGTCGAGGGTCAGGGTGATAGCGAGCAGGGCAAGGCTCATGAGGGGCCCTCCGGGGCGGTTTTCGGGGGTTTCCGCAGGTGGGCCGCTATCCGCTAGCGACCTGATCAGAGCGGGTTTGGGGCGCTAGCGGGGCCGCTAACGTTAGCGGGGTGTGCCGCTAGCGCTAGCGGCCCGGATGCTCAGCCCGCGTCCCGCTTTCCGTCACGCTCCGCAATCGCAGCGGTGATGTGGGAGCGGTCGATACCGCGCCGGTTGACGACCTTGCCCTTGATCCGGCGGCCCACCTGGATGGTGGAGATGCCGTGCGGCTTGAGGGCGGCGGCGAGGGCGTCGGGGTCCCATCCGCCGTAGATGTCCTCGCGCAGTTCGGCGAGCCGGGCGACGACGGTCTCGGACCACACCTTGGGCTCATCGGCCGGGACCACGGCGAGGATGTCGGCGAGCAGGTCGTAGGCCGGGCCGGTCACGGTCTCGGGGGCCTCCCCGAGCGCGTGGCCGGACAGCAGTCCGGCCTTCTCCCGTGCCTTGCGGGCGCGGGCCGCGATGGCTTCGGCGCCGGGGGCGTCCACGAACACGCCGGAGACGATCCGGGCATCTGAGCCTTCACCCACGAAGTAGTGGATGCCCTTGTCACCCCAGGCGAACATGGTCGCCCGCACCCCGCGCTTGTAGGAGGACGTACCGAGCACCATGTCGTTCTCGGTCTGGCCCATGACCTTCAGGCACCAGCGGGCCGCCGCGTTCGCAGAGATCCCGGTGGGCAGCGACTTGGCGTCCGGGCGCTGGGTGGCCAGCAGCAGCACAATGCCGGTGGCCGGCCCGCGCTTGACCAGGTCGGTCGCGATCTCTTCCAGCTCCTTGCCGTGCTCGGGGTGCTCGAACAGCACCTGGCACTCATCCACCCCGATCACGACCGGGTGCAGTCCCAGCGAGCGCTTGTCGGCAAGGGCGCTGGTCACCTTCGACTCGGGGCAGACGTCCCGGGGCAGGGACCGGATCACCTTGGTGCGGCGCCGCAGTTCCTCGCGCAGGGCGCGGAAGTCGGCGAGGACGTAGGCGATTTCCTCGTCGTCGTCGCCCGCCGCGTGGCGGTGGGAGACGGCGTTGCCGACCGGGTCGAGGTCGCCGGTGCCCTTCATGTCGTAGGTGTGCGGCTCCGCCCGCGGGTCGAGGGCGGCGATGAGCAGCAGCAGCCTGAGCAGGAAAGTCTTGCCCATGCGCGGGATGGCGCCGATGACTCCGGCGATGTACATCAGGGTGATGTCGACCCAGCGTCCGCGCTGGTCGGTGCCGTAGGCGACGGGCTTGAACAGGTCGACCGTGCCGGACTTGGCCAGCGGCCACACCGGCTTCTTCGCCTTGGTCAGGTCCTGGTCGCCGACCCACAGCACGAGGTGCCCGGTGTGCTCCTCGGCCACCGCTTCAGGCCACACGCACCCGAGCGGGCGGCGCAGGCCGGAGGCGAGCCGGTCGCGGCGCTCGATGACGTCGGTCACCGTGACGCCGTAGGGGAGGTGCCCTCCGCACGCCAACCCGGGCCGTCGCGGGTGATCGGCGCGGTGAACTCGAACCCGTCCCGCCCCTTGGCCTGCGCCTGGTTGATGGCCGGGATGCCGAGCGCCCCGAGTGCCCGCAGCACGATGTCACTGGTGAGCTTGGTCGCCTTGGGCAGTTCCACCGCGCGGTGGATGACCGGGGCATCGGCGCGGCGGCCGGCGAACCCGAGCGCCATCACGACCGTGCTCACCGACACCGCCTGAAGCCAGTCGGGGGCGAGCACGTACATGGCGAGCGCTGCACCGAGCCCGACGAACATGGCCAGCACGGCCACGAGGGTGCGCAGTCGTACGCGGCCGTCGCGCTGCCGGGACAGCTTCAGGTACTCGGCGGCGTCCTCGCGGCGCACGGCGGCGAGTCGGACCCGGTTCGCCCTCGCGGTCGGCCACCCACCGCATGGTGCCGCCGACGAACCGGGCGGCGCCGGTCGGGGCTTGCAGGGTGAGGCGGGCGGCGTAGACCGGGGCCCGCAGCGCGTGATACCCGGCGGCGTGCGCGTAGTGGCGGGCCACCCACCCGGCGGCGGTCTTGAGTTCGGCGAGCGAGCGCAGCCACTCAGGAACGACCGCACGGCGGTGGGCCCCGGCGAGCCGACCGAGGTAGCCCGGACCGGTCGCCCTGGGGGTCGGCTGGTCGACCATCACGGGCGTGGTCGGGTCGGCCGACTCCGTGCCCGACCGACCGGGCTCTGAGTCGGGCGACCGGTCGGCGTCGAGTCGGGCGGTCGGGTCGGCCGACTCGATGCGGGCCGACCGTGCCTTGTCGAGGTCGACCACCTCGGCGCCGGAGTCGGCGGCCATCTCGGCTTCAAGTCGGTGGAACAGTTCGTTGTCGTCGGGGTGGTTCACTGAGATTCCTTCCACTTTCGGGTGTGAGGGAGAGCGGGCCCGGCCGTCGCTGTAGGAGGTGGGAGGCCGGGCCCGTGTAGCGATGCTGAGCGCCGTACGCGTCAGGAGAGGACCGGAATCCGGTCCCAACGCGCGTGCGCTACAGGTTGAACAGGCCGCACTGATCCGTAGAGGCCGCGGGCAGCCGCTTACGGGCGAGCCGAGCCGCGGCGGTGTGGCAGTTGGGGCACCACGCGCGCAGCTCGCTCGCCGGGAGTCGGGCGGCGGCGACGTCGGTGGCGAGCGGGTCGACCGGCGTGGCCATCAGCCGCACCCGGCGCCCGTGCTTGCTGGTGTAGTGGTCGTGCTCGTGCTGGCACCGCCCCTGCCCTTTGACGTGGGGGTTGCCGCACTCGCCGGTGCACTGGCAGCGGTAGTCGGCCGTCTGCATGACGGTGCGGAACAGGGCGGCGCCGACGATGGGTGTGCTCATGCCGTCGCCTCCTCTCCCGAGCGGCAGGACCAGGGGGAGCAGCCGAGCGCGGCGCCGTCTTCGGCTTCCGCGTCGGCAGCTGCGGCGAACAGGTCGCCTTGCCGGTCCGCCCACTCGGTGCGGCTGACGCGGTCGATGGGCGCCTGATCCAGCGGCAGCAGACTGCGATGCAGGTACGGCGCGGCCTTGATGCCCCGCAACTGCATTTCCCGTAGGCGGTGGTCGAAGTCGACCGCGTCCGCCCATTCCTCGGGGTAGTGATCGCGCAGCTCGCGCCACTGCCGGTTGCCGTGGTACGGGCACCCGATGCACGCGCTCTTGGGTGTCGTCCCCCAGCCGTGGGAGCGCAGGTAGCGCAGGCAATCGCTACGCGTCCAGCCCTCTCGCCCGTCGGCGGCGCCGTCCATGTCGAGCAGCGGGTGCACGTTGCGCAGGTAGCGCACGCCCGCGTCCTTGGCTCGCTCGAACTCATCCCGGCTGATGCCGATGGACTGTTCAACGAACACCCCGGCCGGGACCGGCTTCGGGTGCGGGTAGCCGAGCAGCTCCCGCACCTTGGCCTTGATCGGCTTGACCTTGTATTCCTCGGTGCACTGCCGTCGCACCATCGCCGCGCGCTGTCCGGACTTGTCGAGGACGAAGACCGGCATGCGCACGAACGAGCCGGGGTTGAGCGAGTCGGTGCGCAGGTTCCCGCTCACCCGATCGGCGTTGCCGTCCTTCACACGGACGCGGTAGAGGGGGATGCCGGCGGGCTGGGCAACCTCGTGCTCCAAGCGGTCAAGGTGGGCATAGACGCGGTCCGGTTCCCATCCGGTGTCGGAGAAGATCGCGGCATCCCACTTCGGCAACCGGCCCTCCGCGGCCAGCAGCAGCAGCGTGGTGGACTGCACCCCGGCACCCAGCGAGAGCACCCGAAGCCGCGGCGCCGTCATGCCGCCACCCCCACCATCGGGGCGTCCGTGCGGGTGCCGGTTCGGCCCGCACGCCGTCCGGTGACGGTGGCGAACAGCCAGCCGAGCCCCGCGCGGTGAGTCCCGGCACGGGCCTGCTTGGCCGCGTACATCGCCTCGTCCGCCCTTCGCAGCAGGCCGGACAGGTCATCGGCGGGGAAGTCCGCGGCGCGCACCCAGCCCAGCGAGACGGTGGTGCGGACGGCCGGGTCCTGGCCGTCGACCGGACGGGCGAGCACGCCGTGCAGCACGGCGAGCAGATCCCCGGCGGTGCCGTGTTCGTCGATGAGCACGGCGGCGAACTCATCGCCCCCGAGCCGCCCGGCGACCCCGGCACGGCCTACGTGGTGGGCGAGCCTGTCGGCGGTCGCCCTCAACAGGGCGTCCCCGGCCGCGTGCCCGTAGGTGTCGTTGATGTGCTTGAACTTGTCGACGTCGGCCAGCACCACGACCGCGCGGGGGTCCTTGAGCAGGGCCGTGGCGCGGCGGGTGAAGCCGTCGCGGGTGCGCAACCCGGTGAGCGGGTCACGCCGGGCGGTGTTCAGGCAGCCTCGCAGCCACCACACGTGAACCGCCCATCCGGCGGCGAGCGGCAGCGCGGACAGCAGGACCGTGGCCAGGGTGCTCACGCGGCCACCCCCTCGGCGCCGTCGCCGGAGGCGTCATCGTCGGGAGCGTCCACGGGGTGAAGGGCGCGCCCGTCGGCCCGCTCGGCGAGCAGGGCGTCACGCACCTGCCGGGCGGGACCGGAGCCGCAGTGCAGTTCCTTGCGCAGCGCCTCGGCGTTGATCTGGCTGTCCTTCCAGTCGGCCGTGGTCGTGCGCGCTGCGGCGAGCAGTTTGGCCGTCGTGCGCTGTGCCGTCTTGGTTTTGCCCGTGGTTGGCCGCTTGCGCGGCGGCTTCGGCGCCTCGTGCGTCGGCTTCTCGGGGGTCTGCGGCGGCTCCGGGGCGGCGGGCACGTCAGCGCCGGCGGGGGCGAGTTCGCCCATGCGCAGCATCACGCGCTCACGCCGCGGGGTCCTCCAGCGCCACGCCACCGGGCCGAACCGCTCGTGCAGGTCCGCACGGGTCAACAGTCGCTCACGCTCGCAGGCGAGTGCGTCGGTGTAGGAGGTGACCTCCCACAGCGTCATGCGGCGCCACAGCGCGAACGTGGACAGCGGCGCCAGCAGCCAGCGCGACCATCGGATCTTGTCCATGCGCCGCCCGGTGATGGCACCGATGCGCACGGCGTAGACGTGCGCGCCGATCTCGGAGAACACCACCCACAGCAGCGGCATCGTTCCGTGCGCCACCTTCGCGGACAGGACGTGCCCGGCCGCGACGTTTAGCCAGCACGTGACCAACGTCAGCACCCAGGGCACGAACCGCACCCACGCCAAGGCCATGTCCAGCCGGATCAACAGCAGGTTGGCCAGGGTGAACACCGGGATGGCGATGTCGATCGCGATGGGCAGGATGTGCGGGTTGCTGAAGCCCCACCTCGCTGCGGCCAGGGACACCGCGTCGAAGGAGGAATACAGGCCCAGGGCGCCGACCGCAGCGGCGGCGAGCGCGCCGACCGCAGCAAGCCAGACCTCGGGGAACGTCAGCTTTGGCACCGTCGGACGCTCGGCGGTGGGCGTGGTCTCGGTGGTCATTCCGTCACCCCCTGGCGGGGGTTCTCGGCGTGGCTGCGCTGGCTCGGGCGCGTTCGCGGGCCGTCGACCCACGGGAACGGTGGGATGGTGTCGGCGGCAGTGAAGACGCGGATGGCGGCGCCTGCCGGGGCGTCGGGCAGGGGGTAGACCCTGCCGCGTTCCAGCGAGGCCAGGAGGCGGGCGGCGTGGTGCTCGCAGCCGTCGGCCCCGGCGTTGTGAGCGTCCAGCACGATCACGACGGCCGGACCGTCACACGGCGCCGGGTCCTCGGGGTGAGCGGCGGGGCAACGCGCGGTGTCCGTCATGCCGCACCCCCGGCGGTGAGCAGGAGCGCAAGGATGAGCAAGGCGCCGCCGGCCATCGTCAGATCAACGGCGCGGCGCAGGAGCCGGAACTTGGCGACTGCCAGGCGGGACAGGCCCGCGATGTCAGCGGCGAGGTCACGCGCCACCGCATCACTGATCTGCTCGGGGGCAAGGGTGGCCCACAGCGGGAAGCCGAAGCGCTCCCTGTGACTGCCCAGGTTGGGGCGGACCGACCGCAGCAGCAGACCGGCCGCCGAGACCAGCAGCACCATGCCGAGGCTGCCGGCCGCGAGGGCGGACCGGGTGAGCGGGACGCCGTGGCCCACGGTCCAGGCCCCGGCGAGGACCGCGCCGAGGAACGCCAGCAGCAGACCGGTCTTGGTGTCGGTCCGCGCGATCTCCGCCTTCACTTCGGCGTGTGCCGCGGTGAGGCTCTGTCCGGTCGTGGTGCTCATGCGGCACCGCCCGGCAGGCGCGTGGTGACGGTGCGGTTCACCAGCGCGACCCGCGCGGCCAGCGCTCGGCGGCGGGCACGGCGGATGCGGCGGGCGTCCAGCTCGGTCGGGACGCGGTCCAGCGTGACGATCTGCGCGTCGAGGAGGTCGACGTCCGCCAGGATCACGGGCATCTCCTGCTCGATCGCGTCCAGTTCCGCGTCGGTGGGCTCGATCCAGTCGGCGAACGCGGTAACAGCGTCCTGAACAGTGACGATGGGGTTCATGGGTCGTGATCTCCCTGGAAGGTGGAACGGCCCGACAGCGGCTCCTGGGTGGCACCCCGGGAGCCGCGCGCCGTTGTGGGTGAAGCCGCGTCAGGTACGCGGCGAAGATGATCTAGCGGTCGTTGACCTCGGTGATCTTCACGTTCCGGCCGTAGCCGTCGCGGTGGCGCACGAGCTTGAAGCAGGAGCCGCCGACGTCCGTGATCCGGTGCGGCTCACCCTCGTAGTCGACGTCCGTGCCGATCTGGTTGGCGTTGGGGTGCTTGGGGTTGGTGATCCGGCGCATGCTTTTCCCTCTCGGGTCGCTGGAAGGTTGGATGACCGACCGTCTGCCAATGCGCGGCTGACGAGTATCCGGCTCCCCTCAGCGCTGCTCGTACGAGACGAGCAGCGGAGGCAACCGGCCGCTGCGGGTTAGCGGTCCCGGCGCTCAAGCTCGCGAGCGATGTCGTTCTGCGTGGTGATCGCGCTGAGCGAGTTGTGGCCGCCGGCGCGCTCACGGGTGATCGGGTCGTACTCGCGCTGCAACTCGTCGCTCTTGCGGTTCTTCATGTCGGAGGCGGCAGAGGAAGTGCTCGAACGGAAACGCATGTCGATCTCCCTTAGGGATGTGAGTGGCCCGCTGGTCAGCGGGAGTGCCCCGGCCTGCGTTCGAGGCGTAGGCCCGAGATCGGCCGGACCGGGGCTGTAGCGGCTAGGCCGCTGAAGGTTCTGCGGAAGTCGAATCACTCAGTGCCGGTAACAGCCCGAGAGCCGTAACCGGGCAGGTCACCCGGCCTGACATGGACGGTCAGGGTGGTGACCCGCACCCATCGACCACCTGTGTTCGGGTGGCTGGGTCGGCACTCTGTTGAGTTTTTGGCAGTGCTGAATCCGGGCCTTGCATCCGGGCACTGACACAGCCGGTGAAGCCCTTCCGGGTTTCGTGGTCCGGCGAGTTCAGATTGACCTAGGTCAATCTGTCTGTCAAGGGGGTGCGGCGTAGGGCCGTCGAGATTGACCTAGGTCCGGCTACTCTCGGAGGTATGGATCAGAGCCCCGAAGTGCCCAAGCCCACGCCGACGGCCAAGGAGATTGCGGCGCAGTTCCGCGAGAAGATCACGGGCACCGATCGTGAGTACGCTGCGGGGGACCGGCTTCCAGCAGCTCGCGCACTCGCCAAGGAGCTTGGAGTGCAGCTCATGACTGTTCAGAGCGCGTACGGCCAACTTCGCGACGAGGGGTTGATCCTTACTCAGCAGGGGCGCGGGACGTTCGTCCGTGACCCTGAGGCCCCCCTCGGCACCGAGCCGGGCAGCAGCCCCGCTTTCGCCGCCCTGGCCGCAGAGCTCAGCACGATTCATGACGCACTCCGGTTGCTCGGGGAGCGGCTTGACCGGCTTGAGCGGCTCGTGGGCAGCGAGACTCCACCCTCGTCGTGAGTGCGTCTGCCCGCTTCAGCAGATGTTCGACCCTGAGGCGCACGTCCCTCAAACTCGCTTTGATCAAAGCGAGTTCAGCAGGAGTCATGCATTCCAGCTCGCTGCTTCGCTCATTGATCCCTGGCATGCCAATGAGCATGTAGCCGTGAACGGCAGAGGACCCGGACAGAGTGTCCGGATCCTCTTTCCTTGCAGTTCAGATCGTTGACGGGTTGTCATCGGGTTACTTCGTCCACGGCGTCTAGCACTGCCCCCCACGGGAGTTCACGCCCCTCCGGCGCTTCGCGCGGCTCATGCAGCGGCCACACCTCCGGGCCGTAGACGATGCGCACGCCCCCCGCCCGGAGAGTGTCGATGTGGTTCTGCCACGCCGGGTGGCGGGTGTGCGCCGCGTTCACCCGAGGGAAGACGACGACGGGCAACCCGAGGGTACCGATCGCCTCGCCCACCTGGGTCAGTGCCTGGTTGTCCATCAGGCCCGTGGCGAGCTTGGCCACCATGTTGGCCGACGCGGGGGCTACCACGTAGCAGTCAACCGGTGGGTGCGGTCGTGCCTCGCCAGGAAGGCTAGGTTCATCGCGCACGGGTAGGCCGGTCAGCTTCTCCAACTGCTCGACCTCGCCGCTCATCCGTAGCCACTGGCCAGCGGTCGGCGTCAGAGTGACAGCCACCCGCCAGCCGCGCCCCATCGCGGGCTCAACCAGGCCGGTGCGCAACGCCTCTACGCCTCCGGCCGCCGACCCGACGACTCCGAGCACCCCACGCTTGCCTGAACTCACTGCACCGCCCTGCACCGTTGAGCCATCACGAACACGTCGGACGATCGCGAGCCGCCGGTGACCGGTGATTGCTTGATCAGATCCCGCAGCGTCTCGCGAACCCTCGGATTGTTGCGTACGAGCTGCGGCGACGTGCGTTCGGCCGTGCGGAGTTCTGTGAACGCCTCATCGCCCTGACCGTTGAGCGAGATAGCGCGTGCGAAGTCGGTGCGACACGCTGCGTTCCTGAGGCATGTGGTCGACGTTGATCCGGCCGTGTTTCACCACGTACGACACGTTGTCGAGGTCCAGTTCAACCGACAGGCGGTGAAGCACGACGTTCGTGGGCCCGAAACCTGTCTGCCAGTAGTTCTCATCCGAGCCGAGATCATCCGCGAGTTCCTCGGCTCGGTCCAATAGGCCGGTTGCGGTGGGCCGGTCCTGGTGGCGGGCCGCCGCGACGGCGGCCCGCAGGTGGATCATTCCGAGCAGACTCAACGCTGCGGGGTCGTTGTCGGTCACTTGAGACGAGAGCCATGCGGCGGCCGTGTTACCCAACTCCAACGCGTCGTCGTACCGGCCGTTGGCCAGGAGGGCGTGCGTGCCGGACCGCGCGGCGGACGCCAGCACGAGCGGGTCGTCGGACTCGTCCGCGGCACGCATCGCACGCTCCGCAGCGAGCCATGAAATATCGGACTCCCCGATCTTGGCGAGGGTCGTAGCTGCGAGGTGATGGGTGCGGGCCGACACGGCCCAGCAGTCGCTACGGTCCTCGCCGCGCCGTGCGGCCCGCTCCTCCAGCTCCTGCGCAGTCTGGAGGAGTGCAGGAAGCGCGGCGATGACGCTGCCGAGTCGCCCACCCTGGTAGTCGTTCCAGGCTTGCTCCACGCGCACAGCCACAGGCGCCGGCGTGGGGAGCTGCACCTCAGCTTCGGGGCCGAACAGCAGTCGAGACAGGCGGCGCGGGCTCATGAGCGCGTCGCGGACGGCCGGAACGTCGTCCTGCTGCCTTTCGTCCTCCATGAGCACCATCTGACCAAGCAGGTCCCCGCGGGGCACGCGCAGGATGCGCGAGAGCTCCGCGAGCATGTCGATCCGGGGAGGCTTCCGGCGTCCCGTTTCGATCTTCGCCAACCAGTCGGTGCTGCGCCCGACCAGACCGGCGAGCACCTCTTGCGTGTAGCCGCGACGCTTCCGGTAGAACGCGATGCGCTCACCGATGCTGAGGTGATCTCCAAGACCACGCATTACGTGCTGCCTCCTGCTGGTTGGGGGCCATGTATCACGGTATCGGGGTGCTAGAGCACGGAGGGCCGATCAACTGTGCATCATCACCAGGATCAGGGCTGTTCAACCGCGAGACCCGGACAGTCTGTCCGGGTCTCGTTCGTGGTGCGGTGCCGTGAGTGGTTCTGGAATGCTGGCCCTGACTGCACCCGATGACTCCCCAGCTGCCATCAATCTTGGCGGCTACGCCCGGTCATGAGGGGTCGCCAGGCACTCTGGCGAGAAGTTCGCGACGATGTAATCCCAAGCAGCTTTGGCCTCATCGAGAGTAAAGACAGGTTCACCGTCTAGGTACACGTGAACGAAGATACCAAAGGACCACAAGCTCTTCTCGCGAGCGGAGACCATGATTCGGTCTATCCCGTCAACATGGCACAAGCCGAAAGTGTGCCCTATCTCATGGATTGGGACATACTTCCAGATCTCATCGGGAAAATCGTCCGCGAAAGACGCTCCGGAAGCTTTCTCCCCTGTTAGGCCGCACGCTGAGTTGTGGAGTGGGCTGCTGAGACCGTGTAGCGTGTCGGTGTAACGGAAGATACCTACAATCACGGGGCGGCATAGGTCTGCCGTAGCTCCAATTTCGTTTACGGTCTTGTCGGTGCGCCCGATCACCCTGATGAGAAATTCGCTGAGTGACGTGCTCGCGTTCGGGATATCTCCGCCAGCGAGAATAATGTCCGATGGTGATGTCACAGGAACGTTCACTCGATCAAAGCTCAACATGATGCCCAGATCGCGTCCCTTTGCTTCAGCGGTGTCTATTTTGGTGTCCAATACGCCATCACGCATTGGAAGTATCAGGAACGGGGGTCCTTCGTGTCCACGAGAGCTCAGGTAGGTGTTCAGCTCTTCTTCAGATATAGGGTTGTCAATCTCGCCGCCCCCGCCTCCAACCACGCCCCCCTTCTTCAGAGTCTTATAGCGCTTACGGTGCCAGAATCCTTGAGGGAAGGAGAATCCGCACAGTTCGCGAAGGTCAATTGAGCCAGCCTCATGCAATGCCACCAGGTTAGGGATGCTGCCATTGCGTGGTGAGGGTGTCTCGGAGTCGAGGATGGTGCGGTAGGCAGTAGCGCGCAGCCGCAGTCCAAAAGCTCCATGATCTAGGCGGATGGCTGCCTTTATCCTGTCGCCTGTCGCCTGGTCGTACTTCGAGTCCAGCAAATCGCGAATGTGACTCTTGAGTGAACTGGTTCGAATCGCGTCAACGATTGCGGCGGCGAGCGTTCCTCCGAACGCTATTCGGATGAGGCGAATTGCAGTAACGGCCACACCAATTAGGATGCCGAGAATGCCGTCCCATATGCGTCGCCCGTCAAGCGTAACAATGCCGACGATGATGTCCCATGCTCCTCGTAGGATGGCTGCCGCGGCCGAGATCACTACCTCGATGACCTCGCAGACTGTGTTGGTGATAAAGTGACCGGCTATTACCACGCCCCACCCAACGACCTTAACCACGGTCACGACTAGCCAGCAGAACCATCCCCTCGGGTCATACCATGGGTAGTTCTTGCACTTCTTCTCAGTCTGTGACACCCATGAATCAATCGGGCCATAGACGTCGTCTATCCACTCGCTGATGTCGTGGCATACTCTCCGCTGCATGGTGATCACCACCGAGACTTTATGCGGCTGCTCTTACCAGATCTTTGCGCAACGTTTGGAGAGGCGCCGCTGGTGCGCAATGCCCGCAGGGCCCTGCGGAGCATGATGTAACTCCAGGCAAGCCCGAAAAGTTTTCCGAGTAGACCTGCAGTTATCGCTAGCGTTATCGAGATGGTGATTGACGTAAAGGACCACCCGTTCCTTGTTTGGTTAATCAACGTCAGCGCTAGCGTCACGAGAAAGGCGAGCATTCCGGCGCCGCATCCACAGTCGTTAAATAGGTGTCGGATTCTCTGAGCTTCACTCTTCCTCTCCTTAGTGGTCAGCTGCGGCAGGGAAATAACCACCTCCCTGACGGCTGGGCGGTTTAACCACGAGGCAAGGGCAAAGGTGCGCTCTATGTCGTCCTGATTGCCTAGCTCCAGAATCATGCAGACCTCGCTGATGCGCGAGTGAGACGAGGATTATTCGGGAAGTCGCCCACGTCGGTGCGCCGCGAAGAGTGGCTTCCCTGCTCTCGGTCAAAAGGCAGACTCGGTATTTCAAACGTATCTCGGGGTTCCGCCGGTTGCAAGTCGTGCTATTTCATGAAGAAGTCGAAAAATCACTACTTCAACACTTTCGGGCTTGTGACGTTGCATGCTGAACTTGCGCTGATGAGATGAACGGCATGGCCCTAAAAGAAGGA
This sequence comes from Streptomyces sp. NPDC023481, assembly GCF_055560195.1. Classification (NCBI taxonomy): domain Bacteria; kingdom Bacillati; phylum Actinomycetota; class Actinomycetes; order Kitasatosporales; family Streptomycetaceae; genus Streptomyces; species Streptomyces sp. NPDC023481. The sequence goes on along the minus strand of NZ_JBVHJE010000002.1, from coordinate 143,774 downwards.
CTAGGTAGCCCGTGATACACCCTGCTGAGTGAGTCTGGACGTGCCATCGCGAGCCGCTTTGGATTCTGGGATGCCGCTGGCTCTCGCCCATTGGTGGTAACCAGCATGTCGTGGTGTGTAGACGGGGCCGTCTGTGGGCCGTCGAAGGGCGGCCCACAGCACCCGACAACGACCAATGAGGACCGTTCGGCCATGGGCCAGCGCTGCACCAACGCCGATCGCATGAGGTCGCTCCGGGCCAACGTCACTTCCTGCGCAACAAGAAGCAGGAGTGGGAGGAGTACCGCTCGGAGGTCACGGCCTTCGAGCTGCGGAAGAACCTGCCGGTGCTGTAGGCACGGCCCCGACACCACACCCCCGTGTGGCCGGCCACCCGAACGGCCGGCCACACGGGGGCGCCCGGGTGCACAGCGCGCGCACACCTCGCCCGGATCATTCCGGGCGCAGCACCTCGATCTCGTAGTCCCCGCTGTCCTCGTCGATCGTCACGCCGTGGGTCTCGCTGCGGAAACCCGGGAAACGGCGGTCGAAGGTCTCCAGGGCGGTGAGGTAGCGCAGGAGAGGGCCGTCGGGGGTGCCGGTGGATTCTCCCGGCATGAGGACCGGGATGCCGGGCGGAGTGACCGTGACCATCGCGGCCGCCACCCGGTGGGCCGCGTCGGCGACGCGGACGCGTTCCGTGCCGCCCCGCACCAGCCGCTGGTAGCAGTGCTGGGGCGGGAACACCGGCTCCGGGAGCTGCTGGAACGCGGTTTCGAGCAGCTCCACCAGGCGGGCCGAGCGCAGCTCCTCGTGCATCTGCCGGCACAGCTCGCGCAGGGTGAGACCGCCGTAGCGCCTCGGGTGCGCGGCGACCGCCCCGGGCAGCACCCGGTCGAGCGGGGCGTCGGAGTCGTACAGGGCCTTGAAGTCCATCAACGCGTCCAGCAGCGTGCCCCACTTGCCCTTGGTGATGCCCATGGAGAAGAGGATCAGCGTGGTGTAGCTGTCGGTCTTCTCGACCACGATGTTCCGGGTGGCCAGGTACGCGGTCAGGACACGCGCCGGGATGCCCTCCTCGGCCATCTCCCCGGTCGCGGTGATCCCCGGGCAGGTCAGCGTGACCTTGACCGGGTCCAGCATGCAGTGGCCCTCGGTCAGGCCGGGGAAGCCGTGCCAGGCCGCGCCCGGCTCCAGCAGCCAGCAGGACTGCTCCGTGCGCAGCAGCTCGGGCGGGGCCTCCGCGAAGGGCAGCCGGTCGCCCGTCGCCGGGTCGGTGACCTCCTCCGGCTGCCACACGCCGAAGAACCACGGCGGCCGGTCCCCGGCGCTCGCCACCCGCCGCCCCAGCCGCACCATCTCCTGACGGAAGCGGATCGCCTCCGTCACCGCCTCGTCCAGCAGCCACTCGCCCTGCGGCCCGTCCATCATGGCCGTCGCCACGTCCAGCGAGGCGATCATCGGGTAGAGCGGCGAGGTGGTGCCGTGCATCATCAGCGCCTCGTTGAAGCGGTCGTGCTCCACGGGCGCCCGGGGCGCCGGCCGTACGTGCACCATCGCCGACTGGGACAGCGCGGCCAGCAGTTTGTGCGTGGACTGGGTCGCGAAGACCGTCGGCCGGTCCGGGCCGGGGAAGGCGGACGCGTCCACCGACATGCCGTACCGCCCCCGGTACAGCGGGTGGAACCGGGCGTACGCGAACCACGCCTCGTCGAAGTGCACCCGGGGCGTGCTGGCCGCGAGCGCCTTCGCGGCCGGTACGGCGGCGTAGCACAGGCCGTCGTAGGTGGAGTTGGTGAACACCGCGTACTGGGGGTCACGCGAGACGGCGCCCTCGGCGAGCGGGTGCGCGGCGATCCGGGCCGCGATCGAGTCCCCGGCCAGCTCGGCCGGCGGGAGCGGACCGGCGAGACCGTAGCCGTTGCGGGTGGGCACCAGGTACACGGGCCGGGCGCCGGAGACGACCAGACCGTGCAGCACCGACTTGTGGCAGTTGCGGTCCACCAGGGCGAGCTCGTCCCGGGTGACGCTGAAGTGGCCCACCAGCCGGTTGCAGGTGGAGTCGCCGTGCAGCACGAAGTAGCTGAGGTCGGCGCCGAACACGCGGGCCGCGTTGCGCTCGGCCTCCCCGATCGGGCCGGTGTGCTCGAACAGCGAGCCCAGCTCCTCCACCGAGATCGACAGGTCGGAGCGGAGCAGCCGCTCGCCGAAGTAGTCGTGGAAGGCGCGCCCCGCGGGCGACTTGAGGAAGGCGACGCCCCCGGAGTGGGCGGGGGTGTGCCAGGAGTACTCGTGGGCGTCGTGGAAGCGGCGCAGCGCCCGGAAGAACGGCGGCAGCACGTCCTCCCGGTAGGCGCGGGCGGCGCTGGTGATCCGGCCCGCGATGAACCCGGGGGTGTCCTCCAGCGGCCACACGTACCCGACGACCGTCTCCGACACCCACAGCGGCAGCTCCCGCACCCCCTCGTCGGCCATGACGAGGAACACCGGCAGGTCCCGGTACCGCCGGCCGATCCGGCGCAGTACGGCCGCCCCGCCCGTCGCCCCGTCGACGGCGGCGCCCGGCGTGGCGAGCGCGGCGCCGGGCCCGTCACCGGCGGCCCGCCCACCGGGCAGGTCCCAGGCGACGAGGGCCGCGGCCAGGGCCGCCTCGGTCCGCAGCACCGCGTCCGCGTCGTCGGCGGTGACGGCCCAGCGCACCTCGAAGCCGTCCGCCTCCACCGCCTCCCGGATCTTGCGCAGCTGCTCGGCCCCGGCGCCCTCGGCGCGCGGATGCTCCGGTACCGCGACCAGGATCCTGCTGTCGGCCATCCCGTGCCCTCGCTCTCTCCCGGCGGCCACCCGGCCACCACCGCGCACAGTCTCCGCGGCGCCGGGCCCCGGCACCGGCGGCCCACCGGGGAAACCACCGTGATGACGGAAACCGGGGCGGCCGGGTTGACCGGCCTCGCGCCACGGCCGGGACGCCTCAGGGCAGGTACGCCGGTGACACCGCCGCCGGGCTGATGCGGTGGGGCCGGCCCGAGCCGTCCGCCGGGACCTGGTACAGGTCGGCGCCGTAGTCGCCGGGCAGCGCGTACACGATCGTGTGCGTGTCCTTCCAGAGCGCCTGGTCGTCCACGCTGCGCGGCTCGGCGAGCGGCGTCTCCCGCAGGGTCCGCAGGTCGAGGACGTACAGCCGCCAGGGCGCGTCCTTCGGCAGCCCGGCGACCCGCTTCTTGTACGCGACCCGGGTGCCGTCCGGCGACAGCGACGGGCACTCCACGTTCGGGTGCACCGTGGTGAGCGTACGGCGGCGCAGATCGCCGCGGACCAGGTACGTCCGCCCCCTGCTCGCCATCGTCGCGTAGAACGTGCGGTCGTCGGCCGCGAACGTCACGCCCCAGACGTTGACGTCCGCCGCCCGGTACGCACGCCCGTTCGTCAGGATCCGGAACGCCTCCACGGACGGGATCAGCTTCCCGCTGCGGGTGTCCACGATCGCCGCGCGCGTGGAGAAGTCGGTACCGGCGTACGAGTCGCCGCCCACGAACGCCGTCCAGGCCGCGAAGTGCCCGGTGGGGGAGACCCGGGCACGGGAGGGGATGCCCGGCACGTCGTAGCGGTGCACGGTCCGCAGCCGGGCGTCCAGGACCAGCGCGCGGTAGGTGTCCGAGACGGGCCCGTGCACGGCCTGGAGGCACACGCCGGTGCCCGAAGCGGCGTGGAAGCGGAGGCACTTGAGGCCGGCGGCGGTGCGCGGGCCGCCCGGGTCGTCGGCCGGGACGGCCGTCAGCTCGTCGCGGTGCGGCCCCCAGGCCATGTTGCGGAACACCAGCCGCCCGGCCCCGCGCAGCGTCACCGTCCCCGGGGTGACGCGCGGCCCGCCGGCCTGCGTGTGGTCGCGGCGGTCCGCCCGCGCGGAGGCGTGCAGCACGGAGGCGAGGGCGACGGCCGCGAGCACGGCGACGGCCGCGGCCAGGATCAGGACACGGTTGCGTACGGTCATGCGGGCACCGCCCTGCCCGGGCGCAGGGTGAGGGAGAACGCGGCGCACCCGGCCAGCGCCACCGCCGCCCCGGCCAGCGCCGCCCGGTCGCCCCACACCGTCCAGGCCGCGCCGAACAGCAGCGAGCAGGCGAACCGGGTCAGCGCCTGCCCGGTCTGTACGACGGCCAGCCCGGAGGAGCGCAACCCCTCCGGCACGCTCTCGGAGGCGGCGGCCATCAGCACCCCGTCGGTGGCCGCGTAGAAGCCGCCGTGCAGGGTCAGCACGAGGACGGGCAGCACCGCGCCGTGCCAGGACGTCAGCAGCAGCCCGTAGGCCAGGAGCAGGGCGCCGTGGCCGGCCAGGAACACCGCCCAGCGGCCCACCCGGTCCGCGAGCCGGCCGAGCGGCACCGCCAGCAGCAGGAACGCGGCGGCCGTACCCAGTGGCAGCAGCGCGAACCAGCGGTCGGGGACGCCGAGGCGGCGCTGGAGCAGCAGGTAGACGAAGGAGTCGCTGACCGTGGCGAGGCCCAGCAGCAGCGCGCAGCCGGTGATCCGGCGCAGGTCGCGGCGGCGCAGCAGGGCGAACGCCGCCCGCAGCGTCGGCCGCTCCGCCGGGGCCGTCGCCCGCGCTGTCGGCCGCCCCGCCGGGGCCGTCGCCCGCGAGGCCGGCCGCCCCGCCGGGGCCGTCGCCCGCGAGGCCGGCCGTCCCGCCAGGGCCGTCTCGCGCCGGCCGCCCGGCACGAACAGGACCAGCACCAGGACGCCCAGCACGGCGACGCAGAAGCTGACGGTGAACACCGCGTCGTACCCGTCCACGGTGGCCCTCAGGATCCAGAACGCCACCAGCGGGCCGAGCAGGGCCCCGGCGGTGTCCATCGCCCGGTGCACCCCGAAGGCCCGCCCGCGCGCCTCGGGCGTGCTGGACAGCGAGATCAGCGCGTCGCGCGGCGCCGTCCGCAGCCCCTTGCCCGTCCGGTCGGCGGCGAGCACCATCCCGATCGGCGTCAGGGAGTGCGCCACCAGCAGCAGCGGCTTGCACAGCGCCGAGACGCCGTAGCCGAGCCCGGCGACCCACTTGTGCCGCCCGCCGCCCCGGTCGGCGAAGTGCCCGCCGACCAGGCGGACCAGCGCCGAGAACCCGTTGTAGATGCCGTCCAGCAGTCCGAAGCCCAGCGGTGACAGGCCCAGCCCGGTCACCAGGTACAGCGGCAGTACCGCCGTCACCATCTCCGAGGAGACGTCGGTGACCAGGCTCACCGTCCCCAGCGCGAGCACGGTGGGGGAGAGGGCCGCAAGGCGCCGCCCGGCGGAAGGCCGGACGGCACCCTGAGCGGACGTACGGGCACGGCTGTCCGCTACGTACACGTCAGGACGCCCAGATGCCGGTGATGTCCTTGGCGGAGGCCGCGTTGCCCGCGTGCGTGCCCAGACCCTGGGTGTCCTCCAGGGTGCGCAGCAGGTCGTAGTGGTTGTACGTGGTGGCGGAGCTGGACCCGGCGGTCACCGGCTGCCCGTACAGCACGGTCGGGATCCGGTTCCCGCTCAGCCGGTCGTCCTCGTCGAAGGTGACGACGAGCAGGCTGTTGTGCGTCCTGGCCCAACTCGCGTAGGCGCCCAGGTTGTTCTTCAGCCAGGTGTCACCGGTGGACACCGAGCAGTCGTGCATGTCGCTGCACAGGTTCGGCACGACGAACGACAGCTGGGGCAGGGTCGTGTAGTCGGACGGGAACTGGGCGAAGGTCTTCGCCGTCGAGGTCGGCACGTTGCTGAAACCGAACCACGGGTTGTGCTTGCGGGCGTAGTTGCCGCTGCTGCACGTCGTGGAACCCTGGCTCGGCAGCGTCTCGTTGTAGCTGGCCCAGGTGCGGCCGGCGGCGATCAGCTCGGAGGCGAGGTTGCGCGCCGACGAGAAGCCCGGGGTGTAGCAGCTGTCGTCGGTGATCCCCTGCGTCGAACCGGAGAACAGCGCGAAGTAGTTGGGCTGGCTGGGGTGGGTCTCGGCGTACGACTGGGTCAGGTTGGCGCCGCCCGCCTTCAGCGAGTTGATGTACGGCGCGCTGGAGGATCCGATGACCTGGCCGTAGGCATGGTTCTCGAAGACCACGACGACCACGTGGTCCGGGCTGGGCACGGTGCCCGCGGCATGGGCGGACTCGCCGCCGAGCCCGGTCCACAGCCCGACGGCGGCCGCGGCGAGGGCGGCGGCGGACGCCACGGCGGTACGGGCACGGCGATACGCCGAACGTGCAGAACTGCCGGACACATCAACCTCCGGGGAATGGGGGACGGCTGGCGGTGCGGACAGAGCATGCACACGCCAATATTCCCGCGGCCCACGCAGGCCAACCTCACGGGTGAAGACCCGATGAACGCCGGGTACTTGGGCTCCCATGGCGAAGATCCTCATCGGCACCTGCGGCTGGACCGACCCGGAGCTGCTCAAGAGCGGCTGGTACCCACCCGGCCACCGCGACGCGGAGAAACGCCTGCGGCACTACACGACCCGCTTCCCGCTGGTCGAGGTCGACTCCCCCTACTACGCCCTGCCGAGCCCGCGCACCACCGCCCAGTGGGCGGAGCGTACGCCCCCCGGCTTCCGCTTCGACGTCAAGGCGTTCTCCCTCCTCACCGGCCACCCCACCCGCCCCGCCGCCCTCCCGCCGGACCTGCGCGGGCATCCCCGGGACGCCTGCCTGCACACCGAGGTCTGGGCCCGCTACGCCGAAGCGATCGCCCCCCTCCACCGCTCCGCCCGCCTGGGCACGCTCCTCTTCCAGTACCCGCCCTCCCTCGGCCCCGGCCCGAAGGCCGAGGCGTTCGTCCGCACCGCCCGCGAACGCGCCCGCGACTGGCCGTTCGCCGTCGAGTTCCGCGACCCCGCCTGGTGGCACCCCGACCATGCGGACCGTACGACCGCCTTCCTCCGGGACCTGCGCGCCAGTGCCGTGGCCACGGACACCTACGAGGGCATGCGGCCCGCCCCCGTGACCGACCCGCACCTCACCGTGATCCGCTTCCACGGCCGCAGCCCCCTGTGGGGCAGGGGCACGAAGGAGGAGCGCTTCCGCCACGCCTACACCGCGCGGGAACTCACCGCGTGGCTGCCCCGTATCCGGCACGCGGCGGAGCAGGCCCGGGAACTACACATCCTCTTCAACAACTGCTGCGGCGACGCGGCCCCGAAGGCGGCCCAGACCCTCCACGAACTCCTGACCTGACCCGGACCGCGCAGGGCGGAACCCACCCCCGCGTACGGCCCCCGGCGGCTCGCGTGCAGGTCTCCGGGCGTCGGCGGCCTTGGCGTCAGCCCCCGCCCGCGCGTACCTCCCGGGCACCGGCCCCCTACCCGCGCATACGGCCCCGGCCACCGGCTCCCACCCGCCCAGGGCCCCGGGCTCAGGCCCTCAGCCCGCGGCCCGGGGCACCGCCCGCCCGTGTATACGGCTCCCGGCCACCGGCGCCCGCCCGCCGGGTACCGCCCGTGCGTACGGTTCCCGGGTGACGGTCACGCGCCCGTGCGTACGGCCCGGAACGCCGGCCGCCCGCCCGCACGTGCGGCCCCGGGCACCGGCCGCCCGCTCGCACCTACCTTCCGGCCACCGGCTCCCGCCCCGCGCGTACGGCCCGCGGGTACCGCCCGCGCGGACGGCCGGGGTTTCGGTCACGCGCCGCCCGTACGGCCCGGGCACCGCCCGCCGGTGCGCCCGGCTTCCGGTGGGCCGCCCGCGCGTACGGCCCCGGGCGCCGGCGGCCCGTCCGCGCGTCGTCCCCCCGCCCCCGAGTACCTCCCACCCACCGGCTCCCGCCCCGCGCGTACGGCCCGCGGGTACCGCCCGCGCGTACGGCCCGGAACGCCGGCCGCCCGCCCGCACGGGCGGCCCGCCCGCGTGTAAGGCCCCGGGCCCCCGCCCGCACGTACGGCCGGGGTGTCGGTCACGCGCCCGCCCGTACGGCCCGGGGCACCGCACCGGCCGTCCCCGACCCGCAAATCCCCGGGCACCGGCCCCGCCCCCCGCCCGCAGACGAGGCCGCCCCCGCGGCCTCCGGTTAGGCTCTGGCCAAGTCGACGTACCCATGGGGAGGTCACGGACATGACGCCGGGGCGCAGGAGCAGTACCTTCACCCGTCTGCTGCGGCACGGCTTCACCGACCCCTCCGCCGCCGAGCGCCTCCTCGACGGCCCCGAACTGGCGCCCGTCCGCGACGACCCGGTCCTCCTGGAGGCCCTCGGCGCCACCGCCGACCCCGACCTGGCCCTGGACGGCCTGGTCCGCCTCCTGGAGGCCCAGCCGGGGCCCACCGCCCACCGCGAACTGCTGGACACCCTCATCGCGGCCAAACCCCTCCGCGACCGCCTGCTCGGCATCCTCGGCGCCTCCGCCGCCCTGGCCGACCACCTGGCCCGCCACCCCGGCGACTGGCACGCCCTGGTCACCTACGAGCCGCACGACCTGCACCCCGGCGTCGCGGAGTTCGAACGCGGCCTGGCCGAGGCCACCGACCCGGTCTCCCTGCGCGTCGCCTACCGCCGCTGCCTGCTGTCCATCGCCGCCCGCGACGTCTGCGGCACCACGGACGTCGCCGAGACCGCCGCGGAACTCGCCGACCTGGCCACCGCCACCCTGCGCACCGCCCTGTCGCTGGCCGAACGCGCCGCGCCCGAGGACGCCGCCGGCTGCCGTCTCGCGGTGATCGCCATGGGCAAGTGCGGCGGCCACGAGCTGAACTACGTCTCCGACGTGGACGTCATCTTCGTGGCGGAGCCGGCCGACGGCGTGCCCGAGCACCAGGCCCTGCGGTCCGCCACCAAACTCGCCTCCCACCTGATGCGGATCTGCTCCGAGACGACCGTCGAGGGCTCGATCTGGCCGGTGGACGCCAACCTCCGCCCCGAGGGCCGCAACGGCCCCCTCGTGCGCACCCTCAGCAGCCACCTCGCCTACTACCAACGCTGGGCGAAGACCTGGGAGTTCCAGGCACTCCTCAAGGCCCGCCCGGTGGCCGGGGACCCCGCGCTCGGCGAGGCGTACGTCGACGCCCTCGGCCCCCTCGTCTGGAAGGCGGCCGAGCGGGAGAACTTCGTGGCGGACGTGCAGAAGATGCGCCGCCGCGTGGTCGAGAACATCCCCGCCGCCGAGATCGACCGGGAACTCAAGCTGGGCCCCGGCGGCCTGCGCGACGTCGAGTTCGCCGTGCAGCTCCTGCAGCTGGTGCACGGCCGCAGCGACCCGGCCCTGCGCAGCGGCACCACCCTGGACGCCCTCCAGGCCCTCGCCGCCGGCGGCTACGTCGGCCGAGCGGACGCCGCCCGCCTGGACGAGGCGTACCGCTTCCTGCGCTCCATGGAGCACCGCATCCAGCTGTACCGGCTGCGCCGCACCCACCTCGTCCCCGAGGCCGAGGCCGACCAGCGCCGCCTCGGCCGCTCCCTGGGCCTGCGCGCCGACCCGGCGGCCGAGCTGAACCGGGAGTGGAGGCGGCACACCGGCGTCGTACGCCGGCTGCACGAGAAGCTCTTCTACCGCCCGCTGCTCGACGCCGTCGCCCAACTCGCCCCAGGCGAGGCCCGGCTGCGCCCCGAGGCGGCCCGCGAACGACTGGAGGCGCTCGGCTACGCCGACCCGGCCGCCGCCCTGCGCCACCTGGAGGCCCTGGCCTCCGGCGTGAGCCGCAAGGCCGCCATCCAGCGCACCCTGCTGCCGGTGCTGCTCGGCTGGTTCGCCGACTCCGCCGACCCGGACGCCGGCCTGCTGAACTTCCGCAAGGTCTCCGACGCGCTCGGCAAGACCCCCTGGTACCTGCGGCTGCTGCGCGACGAGGGCGCGGCGGCCGAGAACCTGGCCCGCGTCCTGTCGGCCGGCCGCCTCGCCCCCGACCTGCTGATGCGCGCCCCCGAGGCGGTCGCCCTCCTCGGCGACGGCGACGGCGGCGGCCTCGCACCGCGGCAGCGCGCCGCCCTGGAACAGGAGATCCTGGCCGCCGTGGGCCGCGCCGAGAACGCCGCGCAGGGCGTCACCGCGGCTCGCGGCGTCCGCCGCCGCGAGCTGTTCCGCACCGCCGCCGCCGACATCATCGGCTCCTACGGCACCGAGACCAGCCCCGCCGAGGCCGACCAGGGCGCCCTGGTGGACCGGGTCGGCGCGGCCGTCTCCGACCTCACCAAGGCCACCCTCGCCGGCACCCTGCGCGCGGTCGTCCGGGACGGCTGGGGCGACACCCTGCCCACCCGGTTCGCGATCATCGGGATGGGCCGCTTCGGCGGGCACGAGCTGGGCTACGGCTCCGACGCGGACGTCCTGTTCGTGCACGAACCCCGGGACGGCGTCGACGAGCACGAGGCGGCCGCCGCCGCGAACAAGGTCGTCGCCGAGATGCGCCGCCTGCTCCAGCTGCCCAGCGCCGACCCGCCGCTGCTCATCGACGCCGACCTGCGCCCCGAGGGCAAGTCGGGCCCGCTGGTGCGCACCCTGAAGTCGTACGAGGCGTACTACCGCCGCTGGTCCCTGGTCTGGGAGTCACAGGCGCTGCTGCGCGCCGAGCCGGTCGCCGGCGACGAGGACCTGGGCCGGCGGTTCGTGCAGCTGGTCGACCCGCTGCGCTACCCGGCCAAGGGCCTCGGCGAGGACGCGGTGCGGGAGATCCGCCGGCTCAAGGCACGCATGGAGTCCGAGCGGCTGCCCCGCGGCGCCGACCCCAAGCTGCACACCAAGCTCGGCCCGGGCGGCCTGTCCGACGTCGAGTGGACCGTGCAGCTGCTCCAGCTCCGGCACGGCCACCACGTGCCCGGGCTGCGCACCACCCGCACCCGGCAGGCCCTGGCCGCCGCCCGGGAGGCCGGGCTGCTGTCCGTGGAGGACACCGAGATCCTGGACGAGGCGTGGGTGCTGGCCACCCGGGTGCGCAACGCGGTGATGCTGGTCCGCGGCCGGGCCGGGGACACCTTCCCGACCGAGCCGCGCGAGCTGGCCGCCGTCGGCCGCTACCTGGGCCACGGCGCCGGGCACGCCGGGGACATGCTGGACGCCTACCGCCGTACCACCCGGCGGGCCCGCACGGTGGTGGAGGAGCTGTTCTACGACGACAGGGCCTGAGCCGGCGCGGGCGGCCGGGCCGGCACCAGCCGGGGCAGCGCGTGCGGCAGGCTGCCGTACCACAGCCGGGCCACCGCGACGCCGAAGCCCAGGCAGAGCGCCCCGCCCACCGCGTCCAGCCAGAAGTGGTTGGCCGTGGCGACGATGACCAGCAGGGTGAGCGCCGGGTACAGCAGCCCCAGCACCCGCGCCCACGGCACCGAGGCCAGCGCGAAGACCGTCAGCCCGCACCACAGCGACCAGCCGATGTGCATCGACGGCATCGCCGCGTACTGGTTCGACATGTGCTTGAGGTCGCCGGAGGCCATCGAGCCCCAGGTGTGGTGCACCGCCACGGTGTCCACGAACCGCCCGCCGCCCATCAGCCGGGGCGGCGCGAGCGGGAACAGGTAGTAACCGAGCAGGGCCACACCCGTGGTCGCGAACAGCACCGTCCGGGCGGCCGCGTACCGGCCGGGATGCCACCGGTACAGCCACACCAGCACACCGAGCGTGACGACGAAGTGCAGGGTGGCGTAGTAGTAGTTCATCCCCACGATGAGCCAAGACACCGAGTCGACGGCGTGGTTGACCGACTGCTCGACGGCGATGCCGAGGGTGTGCTCGGTGCGCCAGAGCCAGTCCGCGTTGCGCAGCGCCTCGCCCCGCTGCTCCGGCACGGCGTTGCGGATCAGCGAGTACGTCCAGTAACTCACCGCGATCAGAAGGATCTCGAACCACAGCCGGGGCCGCCGCGGGCGGCGCAGCCGCTCCAGCGGACCGGGACGGTCCTCGCCCGTGACGGCCCGCGGAACGGCCGCCTGCTCGCGCCCTTCCGGTCCGGTCACGGTCGAGTCACTCATAGGCACAGAGTCTGCCAGACGCGGCTTCCCCGGCCGATCATGCCAAGGCCGCGTCCGCGGCGCACCTTCTACGGCTTCTCCACCGCCCGCGGCTCCTACGACGCGCGCAGGGCGTGGGGGGCCGAGGCGGTGGAACCGCGCACCACCAGTTCCGGCATGAACACGAACTCGCTGTGCGGTGCCGGGGTCCCGCCGATCTCCTCCAGCAGGGTGCGCACCGCGGCCTGCCCCATCGCCGGGACCGGCTTGCGGACGGTGGTCAGCGGCGGATCGGTGAAGGCGATCAGCGGGGAGTCGTCGAAGCCGACCACGGACACGTCCCGGGGGACCTCCAGGCCCCGCTGCCGGGCCGCCCGTATCGCCCCCAGCGCCATCATGTCGCTGGCACAGACCACGGCCGTGCAGTCCCGCTCGATCAGCGCCGTCGCCGCCGCCTGGCCGCCCTCCAGCGTGTACAGCGAATGCTGCACCAGCTCCGTCTCGACGGTCTGCGCGGGCAGGCCCAGCTGGTCGTGGACCGCGCGGACGAAGCCCTCGATCTTGCGCTGCACCGGAACGAACCGCTTCGGCCCCAGCGCCAGCCCGATCCGGGTGTGCCCCAGCGACACCAGGTGGGTCACCGCGAGGGCCATCGCCGCCCGGTCGTCGGGGGAGATGAACGGCGCCTGCACCTTCGGCGAGAAGCCGTCCACCAGCACGAACGGCACACCCTGGGCGCGCAGCCGCTCGTAGCGCTGCATGTCGGCGGTGGTGTCCGCGTGCAGTCCGGAGACGTAGATGATCCCGGCGACCCCGCGGTCCACCAGCATCTCGGTCAGCTCGTCCTCCGTGGACCCGCCCGGGGTCTGCGTGGCGAGCACCGGCGTGTAGCCCTGGCGGGTCAGCGCCTGGCCGATGACCTGGGCCAGGGCCGGGAATATCGGGTTCTCCAGCTCCGGTGTGATCAGCCCGACCAGGCCCTCGCTGCGCTGCCGCAGCCGCACCGGGCGCTCGTAGCCGAGCACGTCCAGCGCGGCGAGCACGGACTGGCGGGTGGTGGCGGCGACGCCCGGTTTGCCGTTGAGGACCCGGCTGACGGTCGCTTCGCTCACCCCCGCCTGCGCAGCGATGTCGGCAAGCCGTGTGGTCACGGCACCGGACTGTACCGGTCGTATCTGCCCTTGCACACCGGCCGGACGCCGGGCGCGGGCGGGCGCACGGCCTGCCGTGGGTTGCTGCGTCATCGCGCTCCCTCGGAATTCATGGTGGCAAGAGCTTGCAAGTCTTGCACAAGTGCCGCCCCCACCGCTCAGCTCCTGCATTGCCGGGTTGCGTCCCGGTCGACGGGCGGTCACGACGGGGTAACCATCGTGTCCCCTTGCACTTTTTTTCTGCAAGGTCTTTCGCAACGCTTACATCGCTGTTACGTTCCCACTCGCCCGCTGGCCGCAAAGGCGCAGTCGGCATCACACGGGCTACACCCTCAAGGAGAACTCATGCGGCGTGGCATAGCGGCCTCCGCGCTGGTGGCGTCCCTCGCCCTGACGGCGACGGCGTGCGGCGGGAGCGACAGCGACAGCGGAAAGTCGGACGGCCCGGTCACCCTCACCTGGTGGGACACCTCCAACGCCACCAACGAGGCGCCGACGTACAAGACCCTGGTCCAGCAGTTCGAGGCCGCCAACAAGAACATCAAGGTCAAGTACGTCAACGTCCCCTTCGACCAGGCGCAGAACAAGTTCGACACCGCGGCCGGCGCCACCGGCGCCCCCGACGTGCTGCGCTCCGAGGTCGGCTGGACCCCGGCCTTCGCCAAGAAGGGCTACTTCCTGCCGCTGGACGGCACCGAGGCCCTCGCCGAGCAGGGCAGGTTCGAGCCGAACCTGATCAAGCAGGCCCAGTACGAGGGCAAGACCTACGGCGTGCCGTTCGTCACCGACACCCTCGCGCTGGTGTACAACAAGGCCCTGTTCAAGAAGGCCGGCATCACCGAGGCCCCCAGGACCTGGGACGAGCTGAAGGCCGACGCCGCCAGGATCGAGGACAAGACCGGGGTCGACGGCTACTGGGGCTCCACCCAGGCCTACTACGCCCAGACCTTCCTCTACGGCGAGGGCACCGACACCGTCGACGTCGCCGCCAAGAAGATCACCGTGGACTCGGCCGCCGCCAAGAAGGCCTACGGCACCTGGCTGAGCCTGTTCTCCGGCAAGGGCCTGCACAAGGCCGACGTCACCGCCGACGCCTACGCCCACATCCAGGACGCGTTCGTCAACGGCAAGGTCGCCGCGATCATCCAGGGCCCCTGGGAGATCACGAACTTCTACAAGGGCAGCGCCTTCAAGGACAGGTCCAACCTCGGCATCGCCACCGTCCCGGCCGGCTCCGGCGGCAAGGCGGGCGCCCCGACCGGCGGCCACAACCTCTCGGTCTACGCCGGCTCCGACAAGGCCCACCAGCAGGCGGCCCTGAAGTTCGTGAAGTTCATGACCTCGGCGCAGGCCCAGGAGACCATCGCGCTGAAGAACTCCACGCTGCCCACCCGCTCCGACGCCTACACCGACAAGGTCAAGGCCGACCCCGGCATCGCCGGCTACGAGGGTGTCCTGTCCGCCGCGCGGCCCCGCCCGGCGCTGCCCGAGTACAGCTCCCTGTGGGGTCCGCTCGACACCGAGCTGCCCAAGGTCGCCAGCGGCAAGGAGTCGCTGGACAAGGGCCTGGGCAACGCCGAGCTGGCCATCTCCAAGCTGGTCGACGGCTTCAGCAAGTGAGTCCGCGTGGCCGTCGGATCCTCCCGGTGCGAACGGGGGGGAAGGATCCGGCGGCCACCGCCCTGTGCCCGGCCCACCCCTTGAACGTATGAAGGTGTCGAACCATGACAGTCGCCATCGACCGCGCGACCGGCAGGCGCCGCGGTGACCGCGCGCCCCGTCCCGGGCGGGGACAGCGCGTCCGCAACGGCCTCCAGAAGTACTGGTACGCCTACGCGATGATCGCCCCGGTGGTCGTCGTGCTCGGCGCCCTCGTGGGCTACCCGCTGGTACGGGGCTTCTACCTCACCCTCACCGACGCCAACAGCCTCAACTCGGCGCGCACGATCGGCGTCAACCACATCGACGCCACCTACAAGTTCATCGGCCTGGACAACTACCGGGACATCCTGTTCGGCCCGACGGCCTACGACCGGTTCTGGTCGCACTTCCTGTGGACCGTGTTCTGGACGGCCGCCTGCGTGGCCCTGCACTACACCATCGGCCTCGGCCTCGCGCTCATGCTCGACCAGAAGCTGCGCGGCCGCACCGTCTACCGGCTGCTGCTCGTGCTGCCCTGGGCCGTGCCGACCTTCGTCACCGTCTTCTCCTGGCGGATCATGCTCGCCGACTCCGGCGCGCTCAACCAGCTCCTCGGCGCCCTGCACCTGCCCCAGCCGCAGTGGCTGGAGGACACCTTCTGGCAGCGCTTCTCCGCGATCATGGTGAACACCTGGTGCGGTGTGCCGTTCATGATGCTGTCCCTGCTCGGCGGCCTGCAGTCCATCGACTCCTCGCTGTACGAGGCCGCGGAGATGGACGGCGCCACCGCCTGGCAGCGGTTCCGGCACGTCACCCTGCCCGGGCTGCGCTCGGTCAGCTCCACCGTCGTGCTGCTCGGCATCATCTGGACCTTCAACCAGTTCGTCATCATCTTCCTGCTGTTCGGCAAGAACTCCGCCCCGGACGCCCAGATCCTCGTCACCTGGGCCTACGCCCTCGGCTTCGGCCAGCAGCCGCGCGACTTCGCCCAGTCCGCCGCGTACGGCGTGCTGCTGCTGTCGATCCTGACCGTCTTCACCTCCTTCTACTTCCGCTGGCTGAAGCGCAATGACCAGCTCGCCGTCTGACGCCGCAGGAGCCGCCGCCATGAGCACCACGACCCTGGACAAGACCGAGACCGCCCCGGTCCCCGCGCCCGAGCCCCGGCGCCGGGTGCGCCGGCGCGGCGAGCGGGGCCCGGCCGGCGCCGCCCTGCTGCACGGCGGCCTCGTCGTGGCGAGCCTGATCGCCCTGGCCCCGGTGGCCTGGCTGTTCTACCTGTCCCTCGGCCCGGACAAGGAGGACTACCTGCACCCGGGCGGGATCGCGGGCAAGGCGACCTTCTCGAACTACGCCTTCGTGCTGGAGCACACCGGGTTCCTCGACTGGTTCAGGTCGACGATGATCGTGGCCCTCGGCACCACCGTCGTCGGTGTCCTGGTCGCCGCCACCACCGGCTACGCGGTCTCCCGGATGCGCTTCCCCGGCTACAAGCAGCTGATGTGGGTCCTGCTGCTCACCCAGGCCTTCCCGATCGCCGTCCTGATCGTGCCGATGTACGAGATCTTCAGCGAACTCGGCCTCATCGACACCTACTGGGCGCTGATCCTCGTCAACTGCACCACCGCCGTGCCGTACAGCGCCTGGCTGCTCAAGGGGTACTTCGACACCATCCCCTTCGAGATCGACGAGGCCGGACGGGTGGACGGGCTCAGCCCCTTCGGCACCTTCTTCCGGCTCATCCTGCCGCTGGCCCGCCCGGGCCTGGCCGTGGCCGCGTTCTACAACTTCATCACCGCCGTCGGCGAGGTCGCCTTCGCGACCACCTTCCTGCTGGACGACTCCAAGTACACCTTCGCCGTCGGCCTGCAGACCTTCGTCAGCGAGCACGACGCCCAGTGGAACTACATGGCCGCCACCGCGGTGCTGATCGCGATACCCGTGACCGTGTTCTTCTACCTCGTGCAGAAGAACCTCGTCACCGGCCTCACCGCCGGCGGCACCAAGGGCTGAGGCCCGCACCGGACCGGCGGGCCGCAGTGACCCCCGCCCCGCCGTCACCGCGGCCCGCCCCGCGGTCCCGCCCGGCCGGCCGCCGCCGTACCCACCGCCCGACCACCACGCCCCCGTTACGTACCAAGGACGCCATGAGCCAGCAGCACTCCGCCGCACCGGCCCGCCACCCTGCCGTCGCCACCGTCGCCACCGTCGCCGACCGCCCCGACTGGTGGCGGGACGCGGTCATCTACCAGGTCTATCCGCGCAGCTTCGCCGACAGCAACGGCGACGGCATGGGCGACCTGGAGGGCGTACGCTCCCGTCTGCCCTATCTGCGTGACCTCGGCGTCGACGCCGTGTGGCTCAGCCCCTTCTACGCCTCCCCGCAGGCCGACGCCGGCTACGACGTCGCCGACTACCGCGCCGTGGACCCGATGTTCGGCTCCCTGCTGGACGCCGACGCGCTGATCCGCGACGCCCACGCGCACGGCCTGCGCGTCATCGTGGACCTCGTCCCCAACCACTCCTCCGACCAGCACGAGTGGTTCAGGCGCGCCCTCGCCGAGGGCCCCGGCTCCCCGCTGCGCGAGCGCTACCACTTCCGCCCCGGCAAGGGCAGGAGCGGCGAGCTGCCGCCCAACGACTGGGAGTCCATCTTCGGCGGCCCGGCCTGGACCCGGGTGACCGAGCCCGACGGCACGCCCGGCGACTGGTACCTGCACCTCTTCGCGCCCGAGCAGCCCGACTTCAACTGGGACCATCCGGCCGTCGGCGACGAGTTCCGCTCCATCCTGCGCTTCTGGCTGGACATGGGCGTGGACGGCTTCCGCATCGACGTCGCCCACGGCCTGGTGAAGGCCGACGGCCTGCCCGACCTCGGCTCCCACGACCAGCTCAAGCTGCTGGGCAACGATGTCATGCCGTTCTTCGACCAGGACGGCGTGCACGAGATCTACCGCCAGTGGCGCCTGATCCTCGACGAGTACTCCGGCGCGCGCATCTTCGTGGCCGAGGCGTGGACCCCGACCGTCGAGCGCACCGCGAACTACGTCCGCCCCGACGAACTCCACCAGGCCTTCAACTTCCAGTACCTGGCGACCGAGTGGGACGCGGCCGAGCTGCGCGGGGTGATCGACCGCACCCTGGAGGCCATGCGCCCGGTCGGTGCCCCCGCCACCTGGGTGCTGTCCAACCACGACGTCACCCGGCACGCCACCCGGTTCGCCAACCCGCCCGGCCTCGGCACCCAGATCCGCACCGCGGGCAACCGCGCCCTGGGCCTGCGCCGCGCCCGGGCGGCCACCCTGCTGATGCTGGCGCTGCCCGGTTCGGCGTACGTCTACCAGGGCGAGGAACTCGGCCTGCCGGACGTCGTGGACCTGCCCGACGAGGTGCGCCAGGACCCGGCGTACTTCCGGGGCGCCGGCCAGGACGGCTTCCGCGACGGCTGCCGGGTGCCGATCCCGTGGACCCGGGAGGGCTCGTCGTACGGCTTCGGCAGCGGCGGCAGCTGGCTCCCGCAGCCGGCGGGCTGGGCGGAGCTGAGCGTCGAGGCGCAGACGGGCGCGCCCGGCTCGACGCTGGAGCTGTACCGGGCCGCGCTGCGGGCCCGTCGCGCGCACCCGGACCTGGGCGCCGGCGACGCGGTGCAGTGGCTGCGGGCGCCCGAGGGCGTGCTGGCCTTCCGGCGCGGCGACTTCGTGTGCGTGGCGAACACCACGGGCGAGTCGGTGACGACCCCGGCGTACGGCCGGGTGCTGCTCGCCAGCGGGGAGGTCGCCGAGACCGGCGGCGAGGCGAAGGTGCCCGCCGACACCACCGTGTGGTGGTCGACGGCGGACTGAGCCCGGTCCGGCGAGCCCGGCTGACGCCCCGTCTGAAAGTTCTTGCATGAACTTCCTTACGGCCCGCTGCCTTTCGGGCAGCGGGCCTTTAACATCTGCGTCACCGCAAGTTTGCTGAAAGATTTCAGCAAGCGCCTGCAGCGGTCCTTGCCTTCAACGTCGAAGGAACCCCACATGGCTCGCAGAACCCTCCCCCTGGCGGTCGCCCTCACGGCCGCCGCCCTGGCCGGCATGGTCCCCACCACCGCCGAGGCCTCCCCGCCCGGCACCAAGGACGTCACCGCCGTCCTCTTCGAGTGGAACTACGCCTCGGTGGCCAGGGAGTGCACCGCCACCCTCGGCCCCGCCGGATACGGCTACGTCCAGGTCTCCCCGCCCGCCGAGCACATACAGGGCCCGCAGTGGTGGACGTCGTACCAGCCGGTGTCGTACAAGATCGCGGGCCGCCTCGGCGACCGCACGGCGTTCCGGAACATGGTGAACACCTGCCACGCGGCCGGTGTGAAGGTCGTCGTCGACACGGTCGTCAACCACATGTCGGCGGGCAGCGGCACCGGCACCGGCGGCTCCTCGTACACGAAGTACGACTACCCGGGCCTGTACTCCGCCGCCGACTTCGACGACTGCACCTCCCCGGTGACGAACTACTCCGACCGCTGGAACGTGCAGCACTGCGAACTCGTCGGCCTCGCCGACCTGGACACCGGCGAGGAGTACGTCCGCAAGACGATCGCCGGCTACCTGAACGACCTGCTCTCCCTCGGCGTCGACGGCTTCCGCATCGACGCGGCCAAGCACATCCCCGCCGACGACCTCGCCAACATCAAGAGCCGGCTGACCAACCCCTCCGCCTACTGGAAGCAGGAGGTCATCTACGGCGCCGGCGAGGCCGTCCAGCCCTCCGAGTACACCGGCAACGGAGACGTCCAGGAGTTCCGCTACGCCTACGACCTCAAGCGCGTCTTCACCAGCGAGAAGCTCGCCTACCTCACCAACTACGGCGAGGGCTGGGGCTACCTGAACAGCTCGGTCGCCGGCGTCTTCGTGGACAACCACGACACCGAGCGCAACGGCAGCACCCTGAACTACAAGAGCGGCGCCGCCTACACGCTGGCCAACGTCTTCATGCTCGCCTGGCCCTACGGCGCCCCCGACATCAACTCCGGCTACGAGTGGTCGGACCCCGACGCCGGCCCGCCCAACGGCGGTCAGGTGAACGCCTGCTGGCAGGACGGCTGGAAGTGCCAGCACGCCTGGCCGGAGATCATCCGCATGGTCGCCTTCCGCAACGCGACCCGGGGCCAGTCCGTCACCAACTGGTGGGACGACGGAAACAACGCGATCGCGTTCGGCCGGGGCGGCAAGGGCTATGTGGCGATCAACCACGAGTCCTCGTCGCTGACCCGCACCTACCAGACGTCCCTGCCCGCCGGGACGTACTGCAACGTCCAGAACAACACCACGGTGGCCGTGAACTCCAGCGGACAGTTCACCGCCACCCTCGGCTCGAACACGGCCCTGGCGCTCTACGCCGGCAAGTCGAGCTGCTGACCGCCTTCCTGACGGAGCGTGAAACCTCTTTCGGGAGGTTTCACGCGCCTTGCTGCAAGTCCCCAGCCGCGATCCCCCCAAGGAGTCACGACCCGTGATACCGAGATGGCCGGCGCCGCGCACGCGCCGTACGCATCGCAAGAGAAGGGCCGCCGCCCTCACCGGCCTGGCCCTCGCCGCCGCCCTGGTCCAGGTGCCGGCGGCCCGGGCCGCCGCCCCGCCCCCGCCCCCGTCGGACGCGAAGCTCGCCGCCGTACCCGCCCGGCACGACGACACCCGCGAGCAGTTCTACTTCGTCATGCCGGACCGGTTCGCCAACGGGGACACCTCCAACGACCGGGGCGGACTCACCGGCTCCCGGCTCAGCACCGGCTACGACCCCACCGACAAGGGCTTCTACCAGGGCGGCGACCTCAAGGGCCTCACCGGCAGGCTCGACTACATCAAGGGGCTCGGCACCACCGCCATCTGGCTGGCCCCGATCTTCAGGAACCGCCCGGTGCAGGGCACCGGCTCCAACGCCTCCGCCGGCTACCACGGGTACTGGATCACCGACTTCACCCAGGTCGACCCGCACTTCGGCACCAACCAGGACCTGAAGAACCTCATCTCCAAGGCGCACGCCAAGGGCATGAAGGTCTTCTTCGACGTCATCACCAACCACACCGCCGACGTCGTGGACCACCAGGAGAAGTCCCACGACTACCTGTCCAAGGGCGCCTTCCCCTACCTGACCGAGGACGGCAGGCCCTTCGACGACGCCGACTACGCCGACGGCAGGCGCCCCTTCCCGGCCGTCGGCACCGGCTCCTTCCCGTACACCCCGAAGACCACCGGCACGCGCAAGGTCCCGGCCTGGCTCAACGACCCGACGATGTACCACAACCGGGGCGACTCGACGTACACCGGCGAGTCCACCACCTACGGCGACTTCTCCGGCCTGGACGACCTGTGGACCGAACACCCCGAGGTCGTGCACGGCATGGAGAAGATCTATGAGCGGTGGGTGAGGGACTTCGCCGTCGACGGCTTCCGGATCGACACCGTCAAGCACGTCGACATGGAGTTCTGGACCCAGTGGGCCACCGCACTGGACCGGTACGCGGCCGGGCGCGGCCGGAAGAACTTCTTCATGTTCGGCGAGGTCTACTCCGCCGACACCTCCGTCACCTCCCCGTACGTCACCCGGGGCCGGCTCGACGCCACCCTCGACTTCCCCTTCCAGGACGCGGCCCGCGCCTACGCCTCCCAGGGCGGCAGCGCGCGGAAGCTGGCGGACGTCTTCGGCGACGACTACCGGTACACGACCGACAAGGCCAACGCCTACGAGCAGGTCACCTTCCTCGGCAACCACGACATGGGCCGCATCGGCTACTTCCTGAAGCAGGACAACCCGAAGGCGACCGACGCCGAGATCCTCCGCAAGGACCGGCTCGCCAACGAGCTGATGTTCCTCAACCGGGGCAACCCGGTCGTCTACTACGGCGACGAACAGGGCTTCACCGGCGCCGGCGGCGACAAGGACGCCCGCCAGACCATGTTCGCCTCCAAGGTCGCCGACTACCTGGACGACGACGAGATCGGCACCGACCGCACCCACGCCAGCGCCGCCTACGACACCAGGGCCCCGCTGTACCGGCAGATCGCCGCCCTCGCGAAGCTCCGCAAGGCCCACCCGGCCCTGACCGACGGCGTCCAGACCGAGCGCTACGCGGCCGACGGGCCCGGCGTCTACGCCGTCACCCGCACCGACGCCCGCAGCGGCCAGGAGTACATCGTCGCCTTCAACAACGCCGGCGACGAGCGGACGGCGACCTTCGCCACCGGGTCGGCGGACAGGACGTACCGGGGCGTCTACGGGACCACCGCCACGGTGACCTCCGACGCCGACAGGAAGGTCACCGTCACCGTCCCGGCCGGCTCCGCCGTCGTCTACCAGGCCGCCGGCGCCCTCGACGCGCCCGCCACCGCCCCGGGGATCACACTGACCGCGCCGGCCGCCGGAGCCACCGGAACCGCCCTGGTCAAGGCCGACGTCGACGGCGGACAGCTCAACCGGGTCGTCTTCGCCGCCCAGGTGGGCGACGGCACGTGGCAGACCCTCGGCTCCGCCGACCACGCCCCCTACCAGGTCACCCAGCCCCTGGCGAAGGACGTGCCCGCCGGCACCGCCCTGCGCTACAAGGCCGTCGTCGTCGACTCCGCCGGACACACCGCGAGCGCCACCGCGAGCAGCACCACCGGCACCCCGCCCGCGCCCGAGGTCCCCACGGCCTCCTCCCGGGACTACGCGATCGTCCACTACAAGCGCGCCGACGGCGACTACGCCGACTGGGGGCTGTACGCCTGGGGCGACCTCGCCGACGGCGAGGCCACGACCTGGCCGGCCGGCCACCCCTTCACCGGCCGCGACGCCTACGGCGCCTTCGCCTACGTCAAGCTCAGGCCCGGCGCCTCGAACGTGAGCTTCCTGGTCGTCGACAAGGACGGCACCAAGGACGTCACCGCCGACCGGTCGATCGACGTCACCCGCACGGGTGAGGTGTGGATCGAGCAGGGCAAGGCCGACGTCCGGACCACCCGGCCCGACTACCCGGCGCAGGACAGGACCAAGGCGGTCCTCCACTACCACCGCGCCGACGGCGACTACGACGGCTGGGGCCTGCACGTCTGGACGGGTGCCGCGAACCCCACCGACTGGTCGAACCCGCTGAAGCCGGTGAAGACTGACGCCTATGGCGCGGTCTTCGAGGTGCCGCTCACCGAGGGTGCCACCAGTCTCGGCTACATCATCCACAAGGGCGACGAGAAGGACCTGCCCACCGACCAGTCCCTCGACCTCACGTCGAACGGGCACGAGGTGTGGCTGTTGAGCGGCCAGGAGAAGTACTTGCTGCCGCAGCCGACGGGCAGCGCGGCCGCCCTCGACCTGAGCACCTCCAAGGCGGTCTGGATCGACCGGGACACCGTCGCCTGGAACGGCGTCGACGGCGCCGCCTCCACCCAGATCCTGTCCTCCCGCGACGGCTCGATCACCGTCAAGGACGGCTCGCTGACCAGCGACGACGAGCGCTGGCTGCGGCTGTCCAGGACCACCCTGACCGACGCCCAGAAGGCCAGGTTCCCGCACCTGAAGGACTACACCGCCTGGTCCGTCGACCCGCGCGACCGGAACCGGGTGCGTACGGCCCTCAAGGGCCAGCTGGTCGCCTCGCAGCGCTCCGCCGACGGGGCCGTGCTGGCCGCGACCGGCGTACAGATCGCCGGCGTCCTCGACGACCTCTACCCCGGCGCGACGAAGGCGACGCTCGGCCCCACCTTCCACGACGGCCGGCCCACCCTCGCCGTCTGGGCGCCCACGGCCCAGAGCGTCGCCCTGGAGCTGGACGGCTCGACCGTGCCCATGCGCCGCGACGACACCACCGGCGTCTGGTCCGTCACCGGCCCCCCGTCCTGGAAGGGCAAGCCCTACCGGTACGTGGTGAAGGTGTGGGCGCCCAGCGTCCGCAAGCTGGTCACCAACAAGGTCACCGACCCGTACTCGGTCGCGCTCACCGCGAACTCCGAGCGCAGCCTGGTCGTGGACCTGGACGACCGGTCCCTGGCACCGGCCGGCTGGTCCACGCTGCGCAAGCCCAGGGCCGTACCGCTGAGGGACGCGCAGATCCAGGAACTGCACATCCGGGACTTCTCCGTCGCGGACCGTACCGCGAAGCACCCCGGCACCTACCTGGCCTTCGCCGACCGCGGCAGCGACGGCTCCCGGCACCTGCGCGCGCTGGCCCGGGCCGGGACGTCGTACGTCCACCTGCTGCCCGCCTTCGACATCGCCACCATCCCCGAGAGGAAGGCCGACCAGGCGACCCCGGACTGCGATCTGGCCTTCTACCCGGCCGACTCCGACAAGCAGCAGGAGTGCGTGGCGAAGACCGCCGCCAAGGACGCCTACAACTGGGGCTACGACCCGTACCACTACACGGTCCCGGAGGGCTCGTACGCCACCGACCCGGACGGCACGGCCCGCACGCTCCAGTTCCGCACGATGGTGAAGGCGCTCAACCAGGACGGCCTGCGGGTCGTCATGGACGTCGTCTACAACCACACGGCGGCCGCCGGCCAGGCCGCCACCTCCGTCCTCGACCGGATCGTGCCCGGCTACTACCAGCGCCTCCTCGCCGACGGCTCGGTGGCCGACAGCACCTGCTGCGCCAACACCGCGCCGGAGAACGCGATGATGGGCAAGCTGGTCGTGGACTCGATCGTCACCTGGGCGAAGCAGTACAAGGTCGACGGGTTCCGCTTCGACCTCATGGGCCACCACCCGAAGGCCAACATCCTGGCCGTCCGCAAGGCCCTCGACGCGCTCACCCCGCGCAGGGACGGCGTCGACGGCAAGAAGATCATCCTGTACGGCGAGGGCTGGAACTTCGGGGAGGTCGCGAACGACGCCCGGTTCGTGCAGGCCACGCAGGCGAACATGGCCGGCACCGGCATCGCCACCTTCTCCGACCGCGCCCGGGACGCGGTGCGCGGCGGCGGTCCCTTCGACTCCGACCCCGGTGTCCAGGGCTTCGCGTCCGGCCTCTACACCGACCCCAACTCCTCCACCGCCAACGGCACGAAGGACGAGCAGAAGGCCCGCCTCCTGCACTACCAGGACCTGATCAAGGTCGGGCTGACCGGCAACCTCGCCCGGTACCGCTTCACCGACACCGACGGCAGGCAGGTCACCGGCGCCGGGGTCGACTACGGCGGCGCGCCCGCCGGTTACGCTGACGCCCCCGGCGACGCCCTCGCCTACGTGGACGCGCACGACAACGAGTCGCTGTTCGACGCCCTGGCCTACAAACTGCCCAAGGACACCTCCGCGTCCGACCGGTCCCGGATGCAGGTCCTCGCGATGGCCACCGCGGTCCTCTCGCAGGGCCCGGCCCTCTCCCAGGCCGGCACCGACCTGCTGCGCTCGAAGTCCCTGGACCGCAACTCCTTCGACAGCGGGGACTGGTTCAACGCCATCCACTGGAACTGCGCCGACGGCAACGGCTTCGGCCGGGGGCTGCCGCCGGCGGCCGGCAACGCCGCCAAGTGGGACTGGGCCAGGCCGCTGCTCACCAGCGTGAGGGTCGGCTGCCCGCAGATCACCGGGACCTCGGCCGCCTACCAGGACCTGCTGAGGATCCGCGGGACGGAGAAGGCGTTCTCGCTCGGCACGGCGGCGCGGGTGCAGGACGAGCTGTCCTTCCCGCTGTCCGGCAAGGACGAGACACCGGGCGTGATCACCATGCGCCTCGGTGACCTGGTCGTCGTCTTCAACGCCACCCCGCAGCGGCAGGAGCAGCGGATCGACGCCCTCGCCGGCACCGCCTACCGGCTGCACCCGGTGCAGGCCTCCGGCGCCGACCCGGTGGTGAAGACCTCCGCCTACGCGGCCGGCTCGGGCACGTTCAGCGTGCCCGCCCGGACCGTCGCGGTGTTCACCCGGGCGGAACTAGGGTGAGGCCGTTGCCGTAGAACGGGAGTGCGCATGCCGCAGATCACCATCGACTACTCCGACCTGCTGGAGGACGCCTTCGACCGGGAGGGCTTCGCACGGGGCCTGCACGACGCGGTCGTGGAGATCGCGGGGGCGAAGCCGGAGAACTGCAAGACGCAGTTCCGGCCGAGCGCGTACACGGTGTTCGGCCACGAGGATCCCGGGGCGCGCGGGCACGCCGTCGTGCACGTGGCGATCGGGCTCCTCGCCGGCCGCCCCGACGAGACGAGGGCGAAGCTGACGGAGACGGTCCTGGACCTGCTCCGGGCGCACGTGGCGGACACGGAGGTCACCGTGCACGCCTCCGCCGAGGTCCGCGACCTCGACGGCTCGTACCGGAAGTCCGACCAGTAGGCCGGGCTCAGGAGCCGAGGGCGATGAGCCGGCCGACCAGGTCCGCGAAGGGGCCGTCGGCCGGCTCGTCCTTCACCATCGTGCGCAGCAACTCGGCCATGTCCGCGTCGTAGGCCGCGCTGACGGCGGCCAGCGCGGCGAAGTCGTGCACGAGCTGGACCTCCAGTTCGGCACGCGGCACGCGCCGGCCGTCCAGCCAGATCAGCGCCGTGGACTCGGCGAGCGAGATCCAGGAGCGGATCACCAGCTCCAGGCGCGGGGACGCCTCCCGCACGCCCAGGTGCGCGAGGATCTGGTCGTACGCGGCCTGCCGCACGGAGTCGACGAGCGCGTTCGTGGCCGAGGAGCCGACGGCCGGGCCGCCGCGCATCAGCGCCGAGAAACCGGGGCCGTGGTCGTCCACGAAGTCGAAGTAGCGGCTCATCACCCGCAGCAGCCGGGCGCCGAGCGGGCCCTCGTGCGGCTCGGCGAAACGGCCCGCGAGATCCTCCGAGGCGCGCTGCAACGCGGCCTCGTACAGGCTGAGTTTGCCGGGGAAGTAGTGGTAGACGAGCGGGCGGGAGATGCCCGCCGCCGTCGCGATCTCGTCGATGGAGACCTCGTCGGGCGAACGCCGGCTGAACAGGTCGAGGGCGACACCGATCAGCTGCTGACGCCGCTCCTCGACGCCCATCCTGCGGCGAACCCCGGTACTCATGCGAACACTTTACCGATCGGTTCCGGCCGCCCGCGGTCACATGTCGAGCACCAGGCGGTCGCCCCGCGCCCGGGACACGCAGATCAGCATCGAGTCCGACCGCTCCGCGTCCGTCAGCAGCTCGTCCCGGTGATCGATCTCCCCTTCCAGCACCCGCTGCCGACAGGTCCCGCAGAAGCCCTGCTCGCAGGAGTAGACGGTGTCCGGCAGCTCCCGGCGCACGGCGGCCAGCACCGTCGAGCCGGCCGGCACCGTCACCACCCGCCCGCTGCGCCGCAGTTCCAGCTCGAACGCGGTGCCGTCGGCCGCGCCGCGGGGCGTGAACCGCTCCAGGTGCAGGGCGGCGCCCTCGGGCAGCGCCTCCTCCACCGCCGCCATCAGGCCCTCGGGACCGCAGCAGTACACCGCCGCGCCCGGGGGCGCCTGCGCGAACAGCGCGGCCAGGTCCGGCCGGCCGTCCTCGTCCTCGGCGACGACCGTCAGCCGGTTCCCGGCCAGTTCCCGCACCTGCTCCAGGTACGGCATCGACGCCCGGGTCCGCCCGCCGTACAGCAGCCGCCAGTCGGTGCCGGCCGGCAGGGACCGCAGCATGGGCAGGATCGGGGTGATGCCGATGCCGCCGGCGACGAAGACGTACGAGGGCGCCTCGGTCAGCGGGAAGCGGTTCCGGGGGCCGCGCACCTCCAGCTCCATGCCCTCCGCGAGCCGCTCGTGCACCTCGCGGGAGCCGCCCCGGCCGTCCGGCACCAGCCGCGCGGCCACCGTGTAGGCGGAGGTGTCCGCCGGGTCCCCGCACAGGGAGTACTGCCGTACGAGCCCCGACGGCAGCACCAGGTCCAGGTGCGCCCCCGGCTCCCAGCGCGGCAGGCCCGCACCCTCCAGGCGCAGTTGTACGACCCCCTCGGCGACGGTCTCTCTCGCGGTGAGCAGCAGCCGTGTGGCGCGCGGGCGGGGCCGGCCGGACAGGGGCGGGTCCAGGGCGGGCAGCGGCCACAGCGGGGACAGCCGGACCCGGCGGCGCAGGGCCCGCCGGGTGAGCAGGGCGGCGCCCGCGACGAGCGCGAGGTGACGCGGCTTCGGTGTCACGCGGCCCTCTTCTCCGCCGCCGTGGCCGCGGGCGAGGCGGCCAGGTAGGCGACGGCCTGCTCGGTGTCGCCCTCCTGCGAGGGGTGGTAGTCGCGGCGCAGATAGCGGGGGACGGACCGGAGCATGTCCCCGGCCGACGGCAGCAGGCCCCGCCGGCCGCGGACGTACAGGTCCCTGAGCGTGGCCCTGCCGTCGACGAGGGTCGGGTCGTTCGCCATGAAGAAGCGCGTCCCGCGCTGCCACAGGAACACCAGCGCCGTGAGGGCGGTGGCCCAGGTCCGCACCCGCCTGCGGTAGCCACCGTCGAGGTGCGTGAACAGCTCGAAGGCGACCGAGCGGTGCTCGACCTCCTCCGCGCCGTGCCAGCGCAGCAGGTCCAGCATGGTCGGGTCGGCGCCGTGCCGGTCGAGTTCCCCGGCGTTGAGCACCCAGTTCCCGAGGAACGCGGTGTAGTGCTCGATGGCCGCGATGAGGGCCACCCGCTCCATCAGCCACCACCTGCGCGGCCTGCCCGGCGGCAGGGTCCGGTCGCCGAGCAGCTTCTCGAAGAACCAGTCGACCTGCGCGGTGTACGGCGTCGGGTCGAGCCCCAGCTCCCGCAGGTGGGGCAGCACCTCGTCGTGGGCCCGGGAGTGCATCGCCTCCTGGCCGATGAACCCGATGACGTCCGCGCGCAGCCGCTCGTCGCGTATGTACGGCAGCACCTGCCGGTACACGTGCACGAACCAGCGTTCACCGGCAGGCAGCAGCAGGTGCAGCACGTTGATGGTGTGCGTGGTGACGGGGTCACCCGGCACCCAGTGCAGCGGTGTGCCCTCCCAGGAGAAGGACACGGCGCGCGCCTTGAGCGGCACCCAGGGCTGCGTATGGGACATGGCGTCAATGTACTGGCGGGTAGGGCGCCTGAGAACCCCTGGGCGACAGCTTGTTGACGCGGGTGTCAGCTAGGCCCTCTCCTTCGGGTCTTGCCGGCGTCGCGAAAGAAAGGACCTAGTGCAGTCCGCCGATCTCCCGCCCGTCCGCCAGCTTCCCCGTCAGGTCCACCCGCGCCCCCCGCCGGGCCCTCACCGCCAGCAACGGCCCCTGCGCGGACGCGGTGACCCCGCCCGACGCCCCGATCGACACCGTGTCCCTGCCGCCCGCCGCCAGCAGGTACCAGGAGCCCGCCGCCGACTTCCACAGCACGCCGGCCAGCACCTGCGGATCACGCGGCCCGCAGGCCGGCACGTCCGTACCCTTGGCGACGACCGTCCCGGCCGCCCCGCCCGGCGGACGGAACAGCGCCAGCGCGGCCGTGCCGTCACCGCGCCAGGTCTCCGCCCGGGTGCACACCCAGTCACCGGACCCGCTGCCGTCGGGCAGCGGCTGCTCGGCGTACGCCCACGCGTTGACGCTGCGGACGCCCGCCGCGCGCTCGGCGGCCAGGGAACAGGCGAACGGCGCCCACGTCCGCAGCCCCCGCGCACCGGACACCTCCCCGGCCGCGCCGGGCCGGCCGGCCGTGAGATGCGCCGGGACCAGCTCGCCGAGGTCGGTGACGAGCTGCGTGCCGGAGGCGTCGGCCAGCTGGAGCACGCCCCAGGAGTCGCAGGCGCCGGGCCGCAGGGCGGGGCTGGCCAGCGGCGCGGTGACACCGTCGGCGAGCGTGAGCGGCGTCGCCGCCGCGTCCGGCTTCGTCAGGTCCCGCTGGGCCGCCTTCGTCACCCAGGGGGCGATCAGATAGCGGACGTTGCCGTCGGAGCGGCCCAGCACCAGCGCGCTCGCCCCGGCACCCGTCGCGCCGTCGACCCGGGCGAAGTCCAGGACCGCGCCGTGCGTGCCGTCCGTCGGCTCGGCGTACCGGGCGATGCGCAGGCCGTCGTAGAGGATCACCACCCGGGCGGCGTCGATCTCGCCCGCGTACAGCAGCTGCGGCGGGCCGGCCGGGCCGCCGGTCTGGGTGCCGGGCGTCGCCGAGACCCGGACCGTCTCCCCGGGGCGGGCCCACACCGCGAGGGCGCGGCGCAGCAGGGCCTTGTCCCCGGTGAGCGGGCCGCGCGCGGGCCACACGGAGAAGTCGGTGCGGGCCGAGGTGCGCCAGACGTCGGGGGAGACCCGGCTCAGCCGGCCGGGGTCGAGGGCGGCCTCGGCGGCCGGGTTCCCGGCGTAGACCGGCGCGGCGGCGCCGTCGGGGCCCCAGCCGCCGCCCGGCAGGGCGACCAGCGCGCCGCACACCGCGAGCGCCGCGGTGGCGGCCAGGACGGCCCTGGTGTGCTGGCGGCGGCGCACCAGATCGGTCGGCCGGGCCTGCAGCGAGCACGGGTCGAACTCGGGGGAGGACAGCAGCCCCGGCTGGGCGGGCACGCTGTTCGCCGAGGCCAGGGCGCCGCCCGGGTCGGCCACCCCGGCGGCTTCGAGGAGATCGCGGACGTCCGGGTCGGGCAGCTTCTCGACGGCGCGCAGGACATACGCGGCCCGGGCCGGGCCGGACAGGGCCGACAGCCGCTGGTCCAGGGCGAGTTCGTCGGCGCCGCCGGAGCGCGGGAACAGCCTGAGGCCCCACACCTGGGGCAGCAGCGCCGGCCGCCGGCCGAGCCGGGACAGGCCGTTGCGGGGGCGGGCTGCCTCCAGTGCCGTCCGCAGCACCCGCTCGCGCAGATAGGCGTACCCGGGGTCGTCCTCCCGGCCCGAGGCCTGCGGCGGGACGACGGACGGCTGCCTGCGGCCCCGGGGCAGCGCGCGCTGGGCGAGGGCGTGTGCGGTCAGCACGCGGCGGCTGCGGCCGAGGCCCGGCGGCAGCACGAGGTAGGCGAGCCGGACCAGCCGGGGGTAGTGCTCGACGAGCGCGGCCTCGGCCTGCTCGACGTCGACCGGGCCGGTGCCGCCGGCGGAGAGGGGACGCGGGGATACATCCTGTGACTGCACGTCCGGGAGAACGAGCGGGCCGGCGGTTGGTCACCGCCGGACGAGTGATTCACCCCCGCGGTTCGACCAGGGCGCGCGCGTAGTTCGCCATCGACCGCTGGTAGCGCGGCAGATGGGGGGCGAGCGCGCCGAGCACGAGGGACAGGCCCTCGCGGTCCCGGCCGAGGCTGGACAGGCACAGGGCGAGACAGGCCCGTACCGCGTCGTCCAACTCGTCCGAGGGCCCGTC
This sequence comes from Streptomyces sp. NPDC023481, assembly GCF_055560195.1. Taxonomy (NCBI): domain Bacteria; kingdom Bacillati; phylum Actinomycetota; class Actinomycetes; order Kitasatosporales; family Streptomycetaceae; genus Streptomyces; species Streptomyces sp. NPDC023481. The sequence goes on along the minus strand of NZ_JBVHJE010000002.1, from coordinate 112,923 downwards.
CAGTTCCGGCGTGAGGAGCTTGACGCCCTCCTCGGCCTGACCGGTGTTCCGCAGCGAACTCGCCAGCTGGATCTTCGCTCGGCGGCCCTTGTAGCCGTCGAGTCCGCGGGCCAGCGCCTCCCGGTACAGCGGCACCGCCTTGTCGGAGTGCCCGGTGGAGTCGTAGGCGCAGGCCCGCTCGAAGGGGCCCAGCGGGCTGTCGTCCGGCAGTTCGGCCACGAGCGCGTCGATCGACGCGCGGAACTCGTGCGCGCGCTCTTCCGGCCAGTCGTCCAACGCGGCCCAGGCGGCGGCCACCCGGTCTTCCCAGTTCTGGTTCACCGGAACACCTTCGCACACGCGTGCGCACCCGGTCGCGGGATTTGAGCGCACCGCGCCCGGGAGCCGTATCCCAGGGGGCTGGGGCATGCTCGGCACACCAGGACCGGAGGAACAGATGAGGTTGACAGGACTGCTGCTCGGCGCCGTGGCCGTGCTGACGCTGGCGGGCTGCGGCGCGAACGAGCGGACGGAGTCGGTGCCACCTACCGCGACCGGCAGCCTGGAGCGCCTGGCCGCCGAGGTGAAGTGCAAGCCGAACATGCAGACCGACGCCGACGAGATCCGCCAGGCCATCTGCCGCAACGGCGACGGCAGGTTCATCCTCGCCACCTTCGCCACCGACCGCGGCCAGCGCGAGTGGATCAACGACGCGAAGGACTACGGCGGCCACTATCTGGTCGGCCGCAAGTGGGTCGCCGTCGGCGACGACGGGGTGGTCAACGCGCTGCGCGGCACGCTCGGCGGCGACCTGGAGGTGGGCACCGACCACCACGCGCACAGCGGCTGACGCGGTGCCGGGGCACGACGAGGGCCGGTGACGGGAGGGGGGCTCCGTCACCGGCCTTCTGTCCTGTTGCCGTCCTGCTCGTGTCCCGCGTGTGCCCTGTGTCCGTTACCGGATCAGGCGCAGTTCTGACCGCGGTTGAGGCAGTTGGCGATCTGGTTGGCCAGACCGTTCTTCGTGACGCTGATGAAGTCGTCGTGGTCCGTGGCCGCCTTGTGCAGCTGCTCCGGGAAACCGTCCACGGCGTAGGCGTTCTTGACCTGGCCGTTCTGGACGGTCGGCGGGTTGATGTTGTAGACGAGCCGCATGGTCAGCTGCGGGATCGCCTTGAACCCGTTGGGGCAGACACCGCTCGCCGGGTCGGCGAACGCCACGTGGGTGCGGTGGTTGGCGCTGTCGATGTTCTTGCCGTCCCAGCAGCTCTGGAAGGCGAACGTGCGCACCACCTTGCTGCCCTGCGGGCAGATCGGGTACTGCTGCGTCAGCTGCACCTTGTTCTCGAAGCCGGTGCAGCTCCAGTGCGCGTTGGCGTTCGCCAGACCGTTGGTGGTGGTCTTGGCGTCACCGGTGATGATGCGCAGGAACTGCGGCATCGCGACGACCTTGCTCGCCGGGCTGCCGACGTACTTGATCTCGGCCTGGACCGGGGTCAGGATCTTGCCGACGTTGCCTTCCTTGCCGCCGCCGTCCCGGTTCTGGTCGAAGTCCTGCGTGCCGTCCTGGATGCGGACCACCGGCCAGTAGTACGACGACAGGTCGCTGCGGTTCTGGCAGCTGGTGCCGCCCTGCAGGAACGTGTTGTTGCTGGAGAACGCGTTGACCTTCTGGTTGCCGACGTAGTCGTGCAGGTGGTGCGCGCCGTTGGTCACGCCGGGCGCCACGATCACGTTGTCGGTGTTGTGGTTCTTGTTCGCGTTCACACCGCAGCGCGTGGTGAATGTACCGGTCGAGGCGTTGCCGGTCCTGCGGGGCTTGCCCTGGACGTTCGGCGCCACCTTGGTGATGTCGACGAAGTCCGCCGCGACCGGGCCGTTGCCGGCCTGCCCGCCGATGTTGCCCTGCTGGCCCTGCTGACCGTTCTGACCCTGCTGACCCTGCTGGCCGTTCTGGCCGCCGTTCTGCTGCTGGCCGCCGTTCTGCTGCTGGCCGCCGTTCTGCCCCTGCTGGCCGCCGGCGTTGGTCTGGTTGGCGGTCTGCGTCGTGCAGGCGGCGAGCTGGCTGAGCGTGTTGTCGAAGGAACCGCCCACCCGCTGGATGTCGATGCGGATCCGGTCGATCACCGCCGCCCGCTTGTCCCTGAGGGGGCCGACGATCGCGTTCTGTACGAAGCTCGCGTCCCTCATCTGGGCGTTCCGGGTGGAGGCCAGCCGGTTGTAGGCCTCGGTGATCTGCTTGTCGAGGTTCGCCAGCTCCGCCGCCACGCCCTGACGGGCCGCGTTCGGCACGTTCGTCAGCTTCTGGCCGACGTCCGGGCAGGAGATGGTCGCGACCTGCGCCGTCGCGGCCTTGGTCTGGTTGCCTCCCCACGACTGGTTGTCCGACTCGTGCGCCGAGGCGTAGAAGTTCGCCCAGAGCAGCCCGCCCCCACCGAGCGCTAGGGCCGCCGATGCGGCAATGGCCTTGGTGGCCAGCGGCGTACGGCGTTTTCGTGTGTTGCGTCCCATGGAACTCCTCTGACTTCCTTGCGGGGCAGCATCGAGGCGCCCGACAGGAGTGAAGCGGCGCCCTTCCATACGGACGCCGCCCCAGAGGTGTTCACCGGTCTCACAAATTCCTTTCAGAATCAGCAGAGTTGGCAGGTCACCGACCTGCGCCGTCCAGGCCCCCGGTCCGGGCCAGCAGCTTCGCCTCCACCGCGGGGTCCAGGCCCACGGGGGGCCGGTCCGGGCGCCGGGGCGGCGTGCCGCCGGTCTCCGTCAGCCGGCGCCAGGTGTCCGCGACGGTCTCGGCGGCCGGCCGGCACACCAGTCCGGTGGCCACCGCCCGGGACACGTCCGCGCGGTGCACCGCGTCGTACATCTCGCCGCCCGGCGGCACCCACACCGGCAGCTCGGTCCACGGCTCGATCCCGGCGTCCAGGATCACCCGCGGGTCGGTCCAGCGCAGCTCCGCGTCCGCACCGGTGGCCTCCAGGCAGGCCTGGAGCAGCTCGCCCATGGTGGTGTGGCCGGGCGGGCCCGCCAGGTCGTACGGCCCGCTCAACTCCCGTTCCAGCGCGCCGAGCAGCCAGTCGGCGAGGTCGCGCGCGTCGACGTACTGGAGGGGCAGGTCCCGGGGGCCGGGCGCCAGGACCGGGCCGCCGCGGGCGATCCGGGTCAGCCACCAGGGCAGCCGGCCCACGTTCTCGTCCGGGCCGAGGATCAGACCGGCCCGGACCAGCAGCGAGTCCGCCGCGCCGAAGGCCCCGACGGCGGCCAGTTCGCCGCCGCGCTTGTCCGCCGCGTAGTCCGTCGGCCCGGCGTCGGGGGCGCCCTCGACCAGCTCGGCGTCCTCGGTGCCCGTGTGCGGCCAGGGCCACGCGTACACCGACCGGCTGGAGACGTACGCGTACCGGCCGGCCCGGCCCCGCAGCAGCCGGGCCGCCTCGTGCACGGCACGGGGGGCGCCCGACCAGGTGTCGACCACGGCGTCCCAGGTGCCGTCGTCCGCCGCGAGCGCGTCGAGGGCGTCGGGCGCGGTGCGGTCGCCGCGCAACGACCGCACCCCGGCCGGGGGCCGGTGCCGTCCCCGGTTGAGGACGGTCACCTCCCAGCCGCGCCCCAGCGCGGCCGCCACCACGGCCCGCCCCACGAACTCCGTACCGCCCAGCACCAGAAGTCTCATGCCGGGAATCGTGCCCGGTCCGGGGGCGTGGGGACGCGTGGCTCTGCCGAGGGCAGAACGGTCAGTGGCCGGTCGGCGGGGTGTACTTGTAGCCGACCCGGCGCACCGTCTGGATCGACTGGCGGTGCTGGGCGCCCAGCTTGCGGCGCAGCCGGGCGATGTGCACGTCCACGGTGCGGCCGTCGCCGACGTGGCCGTAGCCCCACACCGTGGTGACCAGCTGGTCGCGGGTGTGCACCCGGTGCGGGTGCGCCACCAGGTGGGCGAGCAGCTCGAACTCCAGGTAGGTGAGGTCGAGTTCGCGGCCGTCGACGCTGGCGGTGCGCTGCACGGGATCGATCCGCACCAGCGGTTCGGGGCCGTCGGAAGCCGTCACGGCCGCCACCTGGTCGGGTACCGCGACCGGCGCGAACGGGGGCCGCTGGTCGGCCGGGACCAGCACCAGGTAGCCGATCATCGGCGGCTGGCCGGGCAGGGTCGGCAGGGTGTGCTGCGGCGCGGGCAGCCAGGTGGCGCCGGGCGGCAGGAAGTCCGCCACGTCGACCACCTCGTCCCGGTCGACGGCGCGCAGCCGGTGCCGGGCGCCGTTCGGGGCGGGGGTGGGCAGGGTGGCGGTGGAGAGGGAACGAGAAGTCGCCATGACAGGTCAGCTCTTTCGCGCGAGGAGTTCGTCGGGAGGAGCGGTGGCCGCGATTCGTGGTCGGGCGCACCGGAGGACGTACGTCGTTTCGCGCTGGCCGAAGGCCGGGGGTGTACGGCTTTAGAGGGCCCGCGCGTTCGTCGCGCGGCGACACACACGGTCGAAGTCGTGGTGCTGACGGGAAGGCCAGAACGGCTCTAGGTCTTCGCGACCCGTCGCGGTGATCTGCTGGAAGCCGGCCATGGGCCCATTGAAGCAGAGGCGCGCGCCGGGCAGGACCCTCCTCTCACTGCTTGGACGCTTCCTTGGTGTGAAATTGACATGGCATCCCCCCGGTCCCGTGGCGTTCCGCCCTGGTCAGGGGCATGACGGCGGTCGACCGCGTCCTGGGATGCCGTCTCACACCTCGGGACGGCGGCGGTCCGGCGCGGCGGGGCCCGGCGCGCACGGGGGCGTGACATGCGCGAGGGGCGCCCGCTGTGACAGCGGGCGCCCCTCGGCGTGGCAGGAGCGGATCAGACCTGGCCGGCCTTCTCCAGGGCGGCGCAGCAGGTGTCCACCAGCAGGCGGGTCACGACGTACGGGTCGACGTTGGCGTTCGGGCGGCGGTCCTCGAGGTAGCCCTTGCCGTCCTTCTCGACCTGCCACGGGATGCGGACCGAGGCGCCGCGGTCGGAGACGCCGTAGGAGTACTCGTCCCAGGGGGCGGTCTCGTGCAGGCCCGTCAGACGCTCGTCGATGCCGGCGCCGTAGTTCTTGACGTGGTCCAGCGGCTTGGAACCCTCGCCGAGCGACTCGCACGCGGTGATGATCGCGGCATAGCCCTCGGGTCCCTCACGCATCGCCTTGGTGGAGAAGTTGGTGTGCGCGCCCGCGCCGTTCCAGTCGCCCTTGACCGGCTTCGGGTCCAGGGTCGCGGAGACGCCGAAGTCCTCGGCGGTGCGGTACAGCAGCCAGCGGGCCACCCACAGCTGGTCCGAGACCTCCAGCGGGGCGAGCGGGCCGACCTGGAACTCCCACTGGCCGGGCATGACCTCGGCGTTGATGCCGGAGATCCCGAGACCGGCCTTCAGGCAGTTCTCCAGGTGGGCCTCGACGACGTCGCGGCCGAAGATCTCGTCGGCGCCGACACCGCAGTAGTAGCCGCCCTGCGGGGCCGGGAAGCCGCCCTCGGGGAAGCCCAGCGGGCGGGAGCCGTCGAAGAAGGTGTACTCCTGCTCGATGCCGAAGACCGGCTCCTGCGCGGCGAACCGCTCGGCGACCTCGGCCAGCGCGGCGCGCGTGTTCGACGGGTGCGGCTGCATGTCGGTGTCGAGCACCTCGCACAGCACCAGGATGTCGTCGCCGCCGCGGATCGGGTCCGGGCAGCTGAAGACCGGCTTGAGCACGCAGTCCGAGGAGTGGCCCTCGGCCTGGTTGGTGGACGACCCGTCGAAGCCCCAGACCGGCAGCGCGTCGAGACCGGCCGGAGCACCCGTGATGATCTTCGTCTTGGAACGCAGCTTGGCCGTCGGCGCGGTGCCGTCGATCCAGATGTACTCAGCCTTGAAGGTCACGGGGCCACATCCTTCGGGGTGGGTCGGGCGCACTCGCGGGTGCTGCGGCGCTGCGGCACCAGGGCGCCGCTCGATCTGCCGCGCAGCCTGTCAACAGGCCGTTTCCCGGCCATTGCCCGGAGGTGAACCCCGTGTTACCCGGTCTTTTCGGGGCCGGGCCCGGGCCCACCCGGTGACGCCGCTTCGCGCGGGAGCGGGGGCGGGGTGCGCCGCCTGTTCCTCCTGGACCCGGCCCGGTGCCGCGCCGGGTCCAAGGCGGCGTACCCCGCTGCGCGCTCCTGTCAGACCCCGGGCCTCACCCCACCTTCTCGATCACGGCGCGGCGGATGAGGAACTTGCCCGGTTCCCGGACCTGTTCGAAGGCCGCGTTGTTGAGCAGGACGCAACTGCCGGAGACGGACGTCACCTTCACCGTGGTGGACTTGTTGTTGTCCAGGTTGGTGACCTTCAGCGTGGTGCCCGCCGGGAACTGGTTGCTGGACGCGGCCGGGGCGCCGCCCTCGCCGGAGAGGGTCACCGTGGAGCCCTTGCACACCTGCTGGCCGGAGGCCGCGGCGGCGCCGGCGCCGTTGTCTCCCGAGGCGGCCGACTGCGAGGGCTGCGCGGTCTGCTGTCCGGTGCCGGCCTGCTGGCCGGCACCCTGCTGGGCGGTGCCGCCCTGCGCCGCCTGGGAGTCCTGAGCCGACTCCCCAACGGTGCAGCCGGCCGCCTTCTGCTGGACCTTGATCTGTGCGACGACCGCCTCGCGGTTGGCGATCCGGGCCGCCGACTGCGCGTCCGGTTTCGCCTTCTGGTCCGCGATGAACTTCTCGTTGTTGCCGAGGGCCGTGGCCAGGCCCTGGCAGACGGTGGAGTCCCCGGCGGACAGCGTCCTGGCGTGCTGCGGGCTCTGCGCGGCGTTCGAGGTGGACGCCATCGCGAAGGCCCCGCCGCCCGCCACCGCCGCGGCGCTGACGAGCAGCGCGATCTTCTTCTTCGTACCGAGAGTTCTCCTGCGCGACATCCGCGCCTCCTGAAGAGGTAGGGGAGCGTACGCCGCTATGTACGAGCTACCGAACGAGGTTGCTCAGCGGTCGCGGGGGTCGCCCGAGTAACCTGCGTCACAACGGAGTTGAGTCCTCCTCAGCTCTTGTTGTGGGCGAGGGCCTCCCGTACGGCCTCCTCGGTGCGCGCCACCAGCGCCGTTCCGTCGTCCGCGGTGATGATCGGGCGCTGGATGAGCTTCGGGTGCTCGGCGAGCGCGGTGATCCAGCGGTCCCGCCCGCTCTCGTCCCGCGGCCAGTCCTTGAGCCCCAGCTCCTTGGCGTCCGCCTCCTGGGTGCGGGTGATGTCCCACGGCTCCAGGTTCAGCCGCTCCAGTACGGCCCTGATCTCGTCCTCGGTGGGCACGTCCTCCAGGTAGCGGCGGACGGTGTAGTCGGCCTGCTCGGCGTCGAGCAGGCTGAGCGCGCTCCGGCACTTGGAACAGGCCGGGTTGATCCAGATCTCCATGCGGGACACGGTAACTCGGCGGCGGCTTTGTTCGATTTCCCGACACCACGGCAGCCTCGTCGCTCTCACCCGTGACAGTAGGTCAATTCCCGTCATGACCTGCCCTTTTTCATGCTGTCCTGGACACCCGATTGTCAGTGGCCGCCGGTAGACTGGAGGCAGTGTTCGAGGAAGTCGCCGGAGCCCCGGCGACCGCCTGACCGCGACAGGAGGATGCCTGTGCCCGCTGCCGCCCTGAAGCCCAAGCCGTTGCCGACCCAGTCCACCGTCCAGCGCGCCGTGCTGTTCGACTCGCCCTACGAGCCCGTGGCGAAGCGACCGCTGCCCGCGGGGCGCCCGCGCGAGTGGTACGTCACGCACAACCGGCGCCTGAAGGCCATGCGCCTCGCCATAGCCCTGCTCGACTCCGGCGTCCTGCTGCCGGACCAGGCCCGCGACGAGACGATCCGCGGCACGGCCGAGCGGATCGGCATGCGCCCCCCGTCGGACACCACGTGCCACATGGTGCGAGCGTTGATGCGCTACTCCCGCTGAACCACAGGCGACCCCGGGCGCCCCGCTTCGACGCGGGGCGCCCGGGCGGCCATGCCGCCGGTTCCCGCGTCAGCGGGGTCCGGAAGCGTGGGGTGACCCGTGTCGCGCCGAGCCGGTTCCGCAGCCGCCCGGCGTCCGCCGTGACCGGGTCCGCGGCTTCTCCTGGACGCCCGTCTCGGGGGTCCAGCATCCGGTCTCGCCGCCTGGCGCTCTGAGTCACCGGCGGCGGGTGCGTCGTGCCGCCGTCCGGTGCGGAGCAGTCCGGCTGTCACGTCGTCAACTCCCGTTCCAGCGGGGTGCGGAAGCGTGGGGTGACCCGTGTGGTGCCGAGGCGGTCGCGTAGCCGTCCGGCCTCCGCCGTGACGGCGTCCGCGGCCTCCCGGCGGACGCCCGCCTCGGGGATGCGCCACACGATCTCGCCGTCCGCGCGCTGCGCCCAGCCGCCCACCACCCGGCCGTTCCACCACACCGTCGGGCCGACGTTGCCGCTGCGGTCGAACAGCAGGGGGCGCAGTGCCGGGTCCAGGTACCAGTCGCGCCGCTGCCAGCCCATGGCCGTCGGGTCGAGGGCGGGCAGCAGCGCCGCCCAGGGCTCCTCCGGGGCCGTCACCTCGGCCGCGTCGCCGTCGGCGACGTACCCCGTGCCCTCGTCCAGCACGACCTCCTCCGCACCGATCGCGGCCAGCGCACGGCGGACCTCGGTGACCCGCCACCCGGTCCACCACTTCAGGTCCGCCTCGGTCGCCGGCCCGCACGCCCGCAGCCAGCGGCGCAGCAACTCGGCCTGGGCCTCGGCCACGTCCAGCTCGGGATGGGCCGGCGCGAGCGCCCAGCGGAACCGGCCGGACGTCCAGGAGCCGAGCGGCCGGCCCCGGACCACCTTGCCCTCCACTCCCAGCACCCGCAGCAGACGGGTCGAGACCGTGTGGACGCCCTCGTACCCCTTCCCGGCCGCGTAGACGAACTGCTCGCGCAGGCGCGGCTCGTCCGCCGCCAGCTCCGTCGCCGTCGCCTGGCCGCGCCGGGCCAGCGCGGCGAGCGTGGCCTCCTCGACCTCCGCCAGCCAGGCCGCGTCCGGGGCGCCGGCGGCCGCCATGTCCCGCAGCAGGCTCGCGCGTTCGCGGGCGGCCACCGCCAGGCCCGTCGAGGCGTGGACGACGGCCGTCAGCCCGGCCGGGAACACGAACACCGTGTGCCGCATGCCGTGCATCCGCACCAGCGTGCGGTCCTCGTACAGCGCCCGCTCCGTCTCCGCGACCGCCTTCGCGGGGTCGGTCAGCCGGGCGGCCACCGCCAGGTGCACCGTCGCCGGGTCGGTGCCGTGCAGGGCCACCAGGGAGGCGGCGACCTCCTCGGGGCCCGCCGCCCGCGCCGCCCCGGCGAGGCGGTGCCGCAGCCCCAGCCGGGCCCGCCGCTCCTCCTCACCGATGTACCGCCGCCCCTGCGCCATACCGACCTCCCCTGTTCCGCCTCGAAGAACAGCTCACACACGTCGAGAAGGGCAGGCGACCTCCCAGGCCGCCTCGATCATCCGGAAGACCTCGTCCACCGCGGCCGCCGGATCGGCCGCCTCACGCGCCAGCGCATACGCGTCGATCACGAACCGCGCGATCGTCCGGCTCGCGAGGGCGGTCGGGGACAGCGCGGGATCGGCGGCGATGGCCGCCGCCAGCGTCTCCGCGTGGCGCAGCCTCATCGACTCCTCGTACCTCCGCAGGGCGGGGGAGCCGTCGATCATGCGCCGGACCGGGGCGGCGCCGTCCCCCGTGCAGTGGTCCACCAGGGCCTGGATCTCGCGGCGCAGCGCCGGGACGAGCGGCTCGTCCGGTGCCCGGCCGGCGACCGCCCGGGCGAGGCGCTGCTCGAAGTCCTCGTCCTGCTCGAACACCAGCGCCTCTTTGGCGGCGAAGTGGGAGAACAGCGTGGTGACGGCCACGTCCGCCTCGGCGGCCACGTCCCGGATGCCCACCGCGTCGTACCCGCGTTCCAGGAAGAGCCGCAGGGCGGCGTCGGCGATCTTCTGGCGGGTCGCGGCCTTCTTGCGTTCACGGCGTCCGGTCGGCACGGTCATGCCCTGACGCTAGCAGATAGGAATCCGGAACCGTTCCGAAAAGCTAACCGTTAGTGCTACGGTCCACCGCATGAGAAAAGTGAGCTTCGCCGAGTTCGGCGGTCCGGACGTCCTGCGCCTCGTGGACGCCGAGGAGCCCCACGCGGGCCCCGGCCAGGTACGCATCGCCGTACGGGCGGCGGGCGTGAACCCCGTCGACTGGAGGATCCGTGAAGGACAGGCACTGAAGGCCCATCCGATCGCGCTGCCCTCCGGTGTCGGTCTGGACGCCTCCGGAGTGGTGGACGAGGTCGGCGAGGGCGTCGACGGCGTCGAGGTCGGCGACCACGTGTTCGGCGAGGGCGCGAGCACCTACGCCGAGTTCGCCGTGCTGTCGGCCTGGGCCCGTATGCCCGAGGGGCTGACCTTCGAGGAAGCGGCCGGGTACCCCTCCGTGGTGGAGACCGCGCTGCGCGTCCTGCGCGAGGTCGGTGTGCGGCGCGGGCAGACGCTGCTGGTCAGCGGGGCGTCCGGGGGAGTCGGATCGGCGGTGCTGCAGATCGCCCGCGACCGGGGCATCACGGTGATCGGTACGGCCGGGGCCGCGAACCAGGACTACCTGCGCGGCCTGGGCGCCCTCGCCACGACGTACGGCGAGGGCTGGGTCGAGCGGGTGCGGCGGCTCGGCCGGGTCGACGCGGCCCTCGACCTGGCCGGCTCGGGGGTGATCCGCGAACTCGTCGAGCTGACCGGTGATCCGCGGAAGGTGATCTCCATCGCCGATCTCGACGCCCCGGAGCTGGGGGTCCGGTTCTCCGGCGTGGCCGGGAGCGTGCCGGACGCGCTCGGCGAGGCCGTCGACCTGATCTCGCGGGGCAGGCTCCACATCCCGGTCGAGAAGACCTACCCGCTCGCCGAGGCCGCCGCGGCGCACATCGACAGCCAGGCCGGTCACACCCGTGGACGCCGGGTGGTGGTCGTCTAGGCCCTCTCTTCCGGATCTTGCCGGCGTCGCGGGGCCTGGCCGCTACCCGCCCGCTACGTCAGGCCGGGTACGTCCCACAGGGGGAACCAGCGCGACTTGTCGGGCTCGATGCGCAGGTCGTCACCGAGCAGGCCGGCCACCTGCAGCTCCAGCGCGTTGTCGCGCCGGTGCTGCTCGGGGCGGGTGCACAGCGGATAGAACGTGCCCCGCTTGTACAGGTACACCAGCGCCAGCCGCCGGCCCGACCCGTCCGTGAAGCCGGCCAGGGAACACAGCAGTTGCGGGCCGAAGCCGTTCACCTCCAGGGAGGTGTTCACCGCGTGCAGGTCGTTGACCAGCTCGGGCAGCTGGCCGGGGGAGCGCTGGGAGACCAGCCAGGAGTAGCCGTAGCCGTCCCGGCGCAGCTCCACCGGTGGGCCGGTGCGGTCGGTGTCGGCGTCCAGCAGGGCCTGCACCTCCCGGTGCATCTGCTCGAAGGCCGCCCCCTCGACCGTGGCGAAGCACACCGCCCCGCCCCCGGTCGGCGTGAAACCGGCCGCCGCCTCCAGCGTCACGGCCGCCGACGGCAGCGCGAACAGCTGGTCCAGATCGGGCGCGACCGGCTTCGAACGGCCCAGCAGGATGTCCAGCAGCCCCACGGTCAGCCCGCCTTCCCCGGGGTGGCGGCCTCGCCCAGCTCCGCCGAGATCCGGCCCAGCTGCTCCAGCCGCTGCTCCAGGCTCGGGTGGGTGGAGAAGAACCGCTCGATGCCGGGCTCCCGGCCGGTCGCCGGGGTGAAGTAGAACGCGTTGAACGCCTGGGCCGTCCGCAGGTCCTTGGTCGGGATCCGCGCGATCTCCCCGGAGACCTTGGTGAGCGCCGCGGCCAGCGCCGAGGGCCGGCCGGTCAGCAGCGCCGCCGCACGGTCGGCCGCCAGCTCCCGGTACCGCGACAGCGCCCGGATCAGCAGGAAGCTGAGCGCGTACACAGCCGCGGAGACACCCAGCACGGCGGCGAACACGGCGGCGGTGTTCTGGTCCCGGCGGCCGCCGCCGAAGACCTGCGAGTAGAACGCGAACCGTACGACCAGACCCGCGACCACCCCGAGGAACGACGCGATGGTGATCACGGCGACGTCCTTGTGCCGCACGTGCGACAGCTCGTGCGCCAGCACGCCCTCCAGCTCCGCGGGCTCCAGCCGGCGCAGCAGCCCCGTCGTCACGCAGACCACCGCGTGCGAGGCGCTGCGCCCGGTCGCGAACGCGTTCGGCATGTCCATCGCGGACACGGCGACCACCGGTTTGGGCAGGTCGGCCATCGCGCACAGCCGGTCGACCACGGCATGCAGCTCGGGGTACTCCTCCCGCTCCACGGGCCGCCCGCGCATCGCGAACATCGCGATGCGGTCCGAGAACCAGAACTGCGCCACGAACATCGCCCCGATCAGGACGGCGACCATGACCCAGGACTTCAGCAGCACGATCAGCGCGGCGACGAACCCCACGTACAGCAGCCCGAGCGGGAACATCGTGAGCCCCATACGCACGGTCAGCCGTCGATCGCTCCGGAACCGGCTCCGCATCTTGCATCACCCCGCAGTCAGCCACTCGTCCCGCTGTCCAGTGTGCACCCGTGGTCCCCCATGAGCTGGTCCCGAACGACCCCAGGAGCAGCAAAATGTCCCCCTGTGTCACCGGCGCGGTGCCGTGGGTCAGTACGGCGAGTGCAGCTGGGCGTACCCGAGGAGGACGATGACCACCGCCACGCAGCCGAGGACCACGGCGGTCGAGACCCAGGACGAGCGGCGGGGGGCCGGGTCGGGGTCGGCGCGGAAGGGGGCCGGGTCCGGGGGGTTCTCCTTCCACCGGGCGGCCAGCATGCGGGCCCGCGCGGAGGGCTCCTTGTGCTCGGCCGAGTTCGCCCACCTGTGATCGAACTCGTGCTCCCAGTCGTCCTGTTCCGGCATCCCCGTTCAACCTCTCTCGTCCGGTCTCGCCCGTCACGGCCCGGAGGGATGATCCCCCGACAATAGGAAGTCTGAGAAGAGGAAAAGGTTGCCCGGCCGCCCGGGCCGGCCGGCCCGGGCGGCCGGAAAGCCACGACGCACGCCGAGGCCCCGCCGTTCCCGGGGGAGCGGCGGGGCCTCGGTCAGCGCTTCGGCGCGTCTGTCACACGTCGAAGTACAGCTCGAACTCGTGCGGGTGCGGGCGCAGCTGGAGCGGGGCGATCTCGTTGGTGCGCTTGAAGTCGATCCACGTCTCGATCAGGTCGGACGTGAACACGTCGCCCTGGAGGAGGAACTCGTGGTCGGCCTCCAGCGCGTCGAGGACGGCGCCGAGGGAGGTCGGGACCTGGGCGACGTTCGCGTGCTCCTCGGGAGCCAGCTCGTACAGGTCCTTGTCGATCGGCTCGGCCGGCTCGATCTTGTTCTTGACGCCGTCCAGGCCCGCGAGGAGCAGGGCCGAGAAGGCCAGGTACGGGTTGCCGGAGGAGTCGGGCGCACGGAACTCGACGCGCTTGGCCTTCGGGTTGGAGCCCGTGATCGGGATACGCATCGCGGCCGAGCGGTTGCGCTGCGAGTACACCAGGTTGATCGGCGCCTCGAAGCCCGGCACCAGGCGGTGGTAGGAGTTCACCGTCGGGTTGGTGAAGGCCAGCAGCGCCGGGGCGTGCTTGAGGATGCCGCCGATGTAGTAGCGGGCGGTGTCCGACAGGCCCGCGTACCCGGCCTCGTCGTAGAACAGCGGGTCGCCGTTGCTCCACAGCGACTGGTGCACGTGCATGCCCGAGCCGTTGTCACCGAAGATCGGCTTCGGCATGAAGGTCGCGGTCTTGCCGTTGCGCCAGGCCACGTTCTTCACGATGTACTTGAAGAGCTGCAGGTCGTCGGCGGCGGCGAGCAGGGTGTTGAACCTGTAGTTGATCTCCGCCTGGCCGGCGGTGCCGACCTCGTGGTGCTGGCGCTCGACCTTCAGGCCGGACCGCTCCAGCTCCAGGGAGATCTCGGCGCGCAGGTCGGCGAAGTGGTCGACCGGGGCGACCGGGAAGTAGCCGCCCTTGTAACGGACCTTGTACCCGCGGTTGTTCTCCAGGGCGCCGGTGTTCCAGGCGCCCGCCTCGGAGTCGATGTGGTAGAAGGACTCGTTCGCCGAGGTGGCGAAGCGCACGCTGTCGAAGACGTAGAACTCGGCCTCGGGGCCGAAGTACGCGGTGTCGGCGATGCCCGTCGACGCCAGGTACGCCTCGGCCTTCTTCGCCACGTTCCGCGGGTCGCGGGAGTACTGCTCGCCCGTGATCGGGTCGTGGATGAAGAAGTTGATGTTGAGGGTCTTGTCCCGGCGGAACGGGTCCACCCGCGCGGTGGACAGGTCGGCGCGCAGCGCCATGTCGGACTCGTGGATGGCCTGGAAACCACGGATCGACGATCCGTCGAAGGCCAGCTCCTCGTCCGGGTCGAACGCCTCAACGGGCACCGTGAAGTGCTGCATGACGCCCGGCAGGTCGCAGAAGCGGACGTCGACGAACTTGACGTCCTCGTCCGCGATGAACTTCTTGGCCTCGTCGGCGTTCTGGAACATCCAGCTCCTCCTACTCCCGACCGTCGACGCCGGGGTGGTAGATCGTTCGTGCGGCCAGTGCGGTGGCACACGCTGGTCTCGACCCTAGGGACGGGTGATTTCTCGGGCGTGACCCGTTTGTTTCGCAGAAGTTAACCAGCCACCTGTCCACGGTAGCCCCGACACACCCCTGCGCGTAGTGCCCGAAACCGGGCGCAGTACCGTGGACGGGTGGACAACAGGCAGGCAATGGGATCGTGGCTGTCCGGGCCGCGCGCGGCCATGGAAGAGGCGGGCGCCGACTTCGGGTACCGGGGCGAGCAGCTCGGTCTCCCCGAGGAGGGGCCGAACTCGATCGCACGGCCCGGCAGGCGGCTCGGCGCCCTGGCCGTGGACTGGGCGATGTGCGTCCTGATCGCATACGGCCTGATCACCCACGGCTACGGCCCGGCCACGAGCAACTGGGCGCTCGGCGTCTTCTTCGTCCTGAGCGCCCTGACCGTCGGCACGGTCGGCTTCACCCCGGGCAAGCGCCTCTTCGGCATCCGGGTCGTGGCCCTGGAAACCGGCACGGTCAGCCCCGGGCGCGCGCTGGTGCGCACGGTCCTGCTCTGCCTGGCGATCCCCGCCCTGGTCTGGGACCGCGACGGCCGCGGCCTGCACGACCGGCTCGCCAGGACGGTCGAGGTGCGCATCTGACCGGGGCCCGATCCCCCCGCCCCGCAGTGACCGGGTGAGCCCGGTGGCCGACGGCCACCGGGCTCACCCGTGCGCCCGTCTCCGCGCTCAGCCCCGGCGCAGCACCGCCGCCAGCACCCCCCGCAGCTCCGCCTCCGGATCGGCCGGCGCGCCGGCCGTACGCCAGGCCACGAACCCGTCCGGCCGGACCAGCACCGCCCCGTCGGCCGTCGTACCGTGCGCCGCGGCCCAGTCGTCGCCTCCGCCGGGCCCCTCGCCGTCGTACGTCAGGTCGGCGTCGGCGCCCGCGCCGATCCGGTACGCCTCCAGCCGTACCCTGTCCGTGCCGGCGACGTGCCGGGCGGCCGCGTGCCAGGCGGCGCCCGCCGCCGACCCGGCGTCGCAGAGCAGCACCATGGACCGCTCGTACAGGTCGACCGTGGAGAGCCGGGCGCCCGCGCGGCGCAGCCACAGGTGCGGTGCCCGGCTGCCGGGGTCCCCGGTCAGCCGCACCGCGTCGGGTACGACCGGATGGGCGGGGTCGGCGTCCAGGACGGCCCCCTCCAGGTAGCGGTAGCACAGCACCACCGGGAGGATGCCGCTGCGCGGGCCGCCGCCGACGCCGGGCGTGGGCGCGAAGCCGGGGTGGCTGTGCTCCACCGAGCGGGCCGAGGCGCGGGCGCTGGTGGCCAGGGCCACGGGCCGGCGCTCGGTGTCGTAGGTCTCCAGCAGATCCGGTCCGGCCCAGCCGCCGAGGACGGCGGACAGCTTCCAGGCCAGGTTGTGGGCGTCCTGGATGCCGGTGTTGGAGCCGAAGGCGCCGGTCGGGGACATCTCGTGCGCGGAGTCGCCGGCGAGCAGGACCCGGCCGGCCGTGTACCGCTCGGCGACGCGCTCCGCGGCGCGCCAGGACGCCTTGCCGGTGATCTCGACGTCGAGGTCGGGGACGCCGACGGCCAGCCGGATGTGCCGCTGGAGCCGCTCCTCGGTGAACTCCTCCAGGGTCTCGCCGTGCTCCGGGTGCCAGGGGGCGTGGAAGACCCAGTGCTCCTTGTTGTCGACGGGCAGCAGGGCGCCGTCGGCGTCGGGGTTCGTGAGGTAGCAGCAGATGAAGTGCCGGTCGCGGACCGTCTCGGCGAGCAGCTTGGACCGGAAGGTGACGCTCACGTTGGCGAACAGGTCGCCCGGCCCGCTCTGCCCGATGCCGAGCCGGTTCCGGACGGGGCTGCGCGGCCCGTCGCACGCGACCAGGTAGTCGGCCCGGACGGTGTACAGCGCGTCGCTGTCCCGGTCCCGGACGAACGCCGTCACTCCTTCGGGGTCCTGTTCGAAGGCTTCCAGCTCGTGGAAGTAGCGCAGGTCGCCGCCGAGGGCGCGGGCGCCCTTCAGCAGCACCGGCTCCAGGTCGTTCTGGCTGCACAGGCACCAGGTCGTGGGGCTGAACCTCGCCAGTCCGCCGCCCGGGTCGATCTCCCTGAACAGCCACTCTCCGGCGTCGCCGGCAAGCGTCGGGGTCTGGAGGATGCCGTGGTTGGCCGCGAGGAGCGAGGCCGCCGCCTTGATGTCCGGCTCGATGCCGGCCACCCGGAACAGCTCCATCGTGCGCAGGTTGTTGCCTCGGCCACGCGGGTGGATCGAGGTGCCGGAGTGCCGCTCGACGAGCATGTGCGGTACGCCGAGACGGCCCAGGAACAGGGAGAGGGACAGGCCCACCAGAGAGCCGCCCACGACGAGGACGGGCACCTGGTGATCGGCTTTCTGCTGCATCGAGTCTCCAGAGGCAGGGTCGGGGTGTGAGGCGCGTCGCAGTTTCTGTGCCCGCTGGGACGGGTTTCGCGTGCTCAATCACCCACGTGGTTCACGCGAGTCGCGCGCACCGCGGGAAGCGGCACAGGATCAAGAAGCGCTGACGTCGCGTCATCGGCGGCCGGCGTTCGCCTCTGCCCCCGTGAAGGAGATGCGCAGCATGACCACCTTGTCGGAAAAGATCTCGGACCAGTCGACGCGCGAGGTGTCGAAGAGGGTCTCCCAGTCCGTGTTCGACGGCTCCCGTCTCCGGGTCGTCCTGCTCGTGGACGTCAACGACGGCGCCCAGCAGCAGTTCCTGGAGGCCTACGAGCAACTGTGCAACCAGGTGGCGCAGGTGCCCGGCCACGTCAGCGACCAGCTGTGCCAGTCGATCGAGAATCCCTCCCAATGGCTCATCACCAGCGAGTGGGAGAGCGCCCCGCCGTTCCTCACCTGGGTGAACAGCGAGGAGCACGTGCGGATGGTGGAACCGCTGCACAGCTGCGTCCGCGACACCCGGTCGCTGCGGTTCCACATCGTCCGCGAGACCGGCGGCGAGCCGGCCTCGGCCGCGTCCCGGCGCCGGCTGCAGGCCTCGCCGCGGATCGGCGACGGCGTGATCCGGCACGCGCTGACCTTCACGGTCAGGCCGGGCAGCGAGCGCGAGGTCAAGAGGATCCTGTCCGACTACGCCTCGCCCCAGGCGCGGGTCGACGAGACGACCCGGTTGTGCCGCACCTCCCTGTTCATGCACGGCAACCGGGTCGTGCGGGCCATCGAGGTGCGCGGCGACCTGCTCGCGGCACTGCGCCACGTCGCCCGGCAGCCCGAGGTGCGGGCCGTCGAGGAGGCCATCAACCCCTATCTGGAGCAGGAGCGGGACCTGAACGACCAGGAGTCCGCGCGGGTGTTCTTCACCCGGGCGGCGCTGCCCGCCGTGCACCACGTCACCGTGGACGAACTCGTCGAGGGCGAGCGGCAGGCGCTGTACTACCCGGCCCGGCCGGACCGCGGGATGCAGCTGGCGGAGCTGCTCGCCCAGCAGGACGAGGCGGCCGCGGAGGACCCGGACAGCCCGGTCCTGCGCAGCACGATCTTCCAGCGCGACGACGTCGTCGTCCGGCTGGTCGACGTACGCCCCGGCCTCGGCGCCCGGTCCCTGCTGCCGGAGCCCGGACGGCAGGCCGCGCTCGGCAGCCTGCTGGACGGCGAGCCCGTCGGCATGGACCTCGTCACCGACCGCCACTCACCCGACGCCTGACCCCGCCGGCCCAGCACACCAACGGAGGAACGCCGTGATCAAACCCCTTCCGAAGATCGTGGACCTCAGCGAGGTCGAGCCCAACACCCGGCGCGGCGGTGATCTGCGCGCCATGCTCACCCCGGCGACGGTGGGCTCCACCAGCGGTTTCATGGGCGTGGCCATCGTGCAGCCCGGTGACCGCATCGGTGAGCACTACCACCCCTACTCCGAGGAGTTCGTCTACGTCCTCTGCGGTCAGCTGGAGGTGGACCTGGACGGCGAGCCGCACCCGCTGCGGCCCGAGCAGGGGCTGATGATCCCCATGAACATGCGCCACCGCTTCCGCAACGTCGGCAACGTGGAGGCGCGGATCGTCTTCCACCTGGGCCCGCTGGCCCCCCGGCCGGCCCTCGGCCACGTCGACACCGAGGGGGCGGAAACCGTCGCCGCCGCGCCGGCCGACCGGGCGCAGGTCCGCTCATGACCCGGCGCGTGGCGGTCACCGGCATAGGCGTCGTGGCCCCGGGCGGGATCGGCGTACCGGCGTTCTGGGACCTGCTCGCCGAAGGCCGTACCGCGACGCGGGGCATCACGTTCTTCGACCCGACCGGGCTCAGGTCCCGGATCGCCGCCGAGTGCGACTTCGATCCCGCCGCACACGGCCTGGACCCCGAGGAGGTCCAGCGGGCGGACCGGTACATACAGTTCGCCCTGGTCGCCGGCGAGGAGGCGGTCCGGGACTCCGGTCTCGACCTCGCCCGGGAGGACCCCTGGCGGGTCGGTGTCTCCCTGGGCACCGCCGTCGGCGGCACCACCCGGCTGGAGCACGACTACGTCCTGGTCAGCCATCGCGGGCAGCGCTGGGACGTCGACCACGGCGAGGCCGAGCCGCAGCTGCACCGGGCGTTCTCGCCGAGCACCGTGGCCTCCGCGGTGGCGGAACGTTTCGGCGCACAGGGTCCGGTGCAGACCGTCTCCACCGGCTGCACCTCCGGTCTGGACGCCGTCGGCTACGCCTTCCACACCGTCCAGGAAGGCCGGGCCGACATATGCATCGCGGGGGCGTCGGACTCCCCGATCTCCCCGATCACCATGGCCTGCTTCGACGCGATCAAGGCCACGTCCCCGAACAACGACGACCCCGCGCACGCCTCCCGCCCCTTCGACAACAACCGTGACGGCTTCGTCATGGGCGAGGGCGGCGCGGTGCTCGTCCTGGAGGAACTGGAGCACGCCCGGGCCCGCGGTGCCCACGTGTACTGCGAGTTCGGCGGCTACGCCACCTTCGGCAACGCCTACCACATGACCGGCCTGACCAAGGAGGGCCTGGAGATGGCGCGGGCCATAGACACCGCCCTCGACCAGGCACGGCTCGACCCCACGGCGATCGACTACGTCAACGCGCACGGCTCCGGCACCCGGCAGAACGACCGCCACGAGACGGCGGCCGTGAAGCGGGCGCTCGGCCACCACGCCTACGACACCCCGATGAGCTCCATCAAGTCCATGGTGGGGCACTCCCTCGGGGCGATCGGCGCCATCGAGCTGGTCGCCTGTGTGCTGGCCCTCGTCAAGCAGGTCGTACCGCCGACCGCGAACTACGAGATCCCCGACCCCGAGTGCGACCTGGACTACGTCCCGCGAGTCGCCCGCGAACGGAAGCTGACCAGCGTGCTGTCCGTGGGCAGCGGGTTCGGCGGCTTCCAGTCCGCGGTGATCCTGACCCGGCCGAGGGAGTGAGGACACGATGAGCGAACCGCAGGACCGGCACGCGGCCATCACCGGCATCGGTGTGGTCGCGCCCAACGGGACCACCACCGACACCTTCTGGAAGTCCACCCAGGAGGGCCTGAACGTCCTCGACCGGGTCACCCGCGAGGGCTGCGAGCACCTTCCCCTCAAGGTGGCCGGTGAGGTCCGCGCCTTCGACCCGGCGGCGACGATCGAGGAGCGCTTCCTCGTCCAGACCGACCGGTTCACGCACTACGCCATGGCCGCGGCCGACTTCGCGCTGGACGACGCCCGGCTCGGACCGGGCAGCGTGCCCGACGCGCCCTACTCCATCGGCGTGGTCACCGCGGCCGGGTCCGGCGGCGGCGAGTTCGGCCAGCGCGAACTGCAGCAGCTGTGGGGCAAGGGCAGCCGGTTCGTCGGGCCGTACCAGTCCATCGCCTGGTTCTACGCCGCGAGCACCGGCCAGGTCTCCATCCGCCGGGGCTTCAAGGGGCCCTGCTCGGTCGTCGCCTCCGACGAGGCCGGCGGCCTGGACGCCCTCGCCCACGCGGCACGGGCGGTGCGGCGCGGCACCGACGTGATCGTGGCCGGCTCCACCGAGGCGCCCCTCGCGCCGTACTCGATGGTCTGCCAGCTCGGCTACGACGAACTGAGCCGCGAGCCGGACCCGTCCCGGGCCTACCGCCCGTTCACGGACGGGGCCTGCGGGTTCGTCCCGGCCGAGGGCGGCGCGATGCTCGTGGTGGAGGCGTCGGGCACCGCCCGCGCCCGCGGCGCCCGGATCCGGGCCGTCGTGGCGGGCCACGGCGCGACCTTCACCGGCGCCTCCCGCTGGGAGGCGTCCCGGGAGGGCCTCGCGCAGGCCGCCCGGCAGGCCCTGCGGGAGGCCGGCTGCGCTCCCGAGGAGGTCGACGTCGTCTTCGCCGACGCCCTCGGGGTCCCGGCCGCCGACCGCGCCGAGGCGCTGGCCATCGCCGACGTCCTCGGCGCCCACGGCACCCGGGTGCCGGTCACCGCGCCGAAGACCGGGATCGGCCGGGGGTACTGCGCGGCCCCCGTGCTGGACACCGCGGCGGCCGTGCTCGCGATGGAGCACGGCCTGATCCCGCCGACGCCGAACGTCTTCGACGTCTGCCACGACCTCGACCTCGTGACGGGCCGCGCCCGTGCCGCCGACGTGTCGACGGCGCTGGTCCTCAGCCGCGGACTCATGGGGTCGAACTCGGCGCTGGTGCTGCGACGCGGCACCGCGCAGTGAGGAAGCAAAGGAGGAGAACATGCCCCAGATCACCGTGGAAGAACTCGCCGCGCTGATGAAGAAGGCCGCCGGGGTCACCGTCAGCCCGGACCAGCTCAAGGAGCAGCCCGACATGGGTTTCGACGTCCTCGGCGTCGACTCGCTCGGCCTGCTCGGCATCGTCGGCGAGCTGGAGAACACGCACGGCACGCCGATGCCGGTCGACGCGGAACGCTGCAAGACGCCGCAGCAGTTCCTCAACCTCGTCAACAGCACCCTGATGGCAGGAGCCTGAGATGGCAGGACACACCCAGAACGAGATCACCATCGCCGCCCCGCTGGACCTGGTCTGGGACATGACCAACGACCTGGAACGCTGGCCGCAGCTGTTCAGCGAGTACGCGTCGGTGGAGGTCCTCAAGCGGGAGGGCGAGAAGACGACCTTCCGGCTCACCATGCACCCGGACGACAACGGCACCGTCTGGAGCTGGGTCTCCGAGCGCGAGCCGGACCGCGCCACCCGCACCGTCAGGGCGCGCCGGGTGGAGACCGGGCCCTTCGCCCACATGAACATCCACTGGCGGTACGAGGAGGTCCCCGCCGGCACCCGGATGGTCTGGACCCAGGACTTCGCGATGAAGCCGGACGCGCCCGTCGACGACGACTGGATGACCGACAACATCAACAAGAACTCCAAGGTCCAGCTGGAGCTGATCCGGGAGAAGATCGAGAAGGCGGCCGCCGGTGAGCGGCCCGCCCCGGCCCTGGCCGACTGAACCGGACGACAGGAGACGACCGTGCACCAGGCCCTGATCGTCGCCCGGATGGCCCCGGGCTCCGCCCCCGACATCGCCAAGGTGTTCGCGGAGTCCGACCGGGGAGAGCTGCCGCACCTCGTCGGTGTCCGCCGGCGCAGCCTCTTCCAGTTCGGCGATGTGTACATGCACCTCATCGAGTCCGACCGCGAACCCGGACCGGCCATCGCCAAGATCACCTCGCACCCCGAGTTCAAGGAGGTCAGCGAGCGGCTCACGGCGTACGTCAGCGCGTACGACCCGGAGACCTGGCGGTCCCCGAAGGACGCCATGGCACAGCGCTTCTACCTGTGGGAGCGCGACGCCGGCTGAGCGTTCGGCCGCTGGTTCCCCGCGCCCCTCGGGGGCGCGGGGAGCGGGTCATGCGGGCACGATGCAGTCGAACGCGTGCAGGAACGGGTTGACCGGGCTGATCTCACCGACGGCCAGGCCCGCCGCCTCGAGCCGGCCGACCATGGAGTCGGTGGTGTGCTTGGCCCCGCCGACGTTGAGCAGCAGCAGCAGGTCCATGGCGGTGCTGAAGCGCATCGAGGGGGTGTCGTCCACCAGGTTCTCGATGACGATGACGCGGGTGCCGGGGCCGCCCGCCTCGACGACGTTGCGCAGCAGCCGGGCCGTGCTCTCGTCGTCCCACTCCAGGATGTTCTTGATGATGTAGACGTCGGCCTCGACCGGGACCGCGTCCCGGACGTCGCCCGGCACGATCCGCACGCGGTCGGCGAGGTCACCGCCCTCGCGCAGCCGCGGCAGGGCGTTCTCGACCACCCGGGGCAGGTCGAGCAGGCTGCCCTGCATCGCCGGGTACTTGTCCAGCAGGCAGGCCACGACATGCCCCTGGCCGCCGCCGATGTCCGCGACCGAGCGGCTGCCGGACAGGTCCAGCAGGGCCGCCACCTCCCGCGCCGACTGCTCGCTGGAACGGGTCATCGCGCGGTTGAAGACGTCCGCGGACTCGGGGGCGTCCTCGTTGAGGTAGGCGAAGAACTCCTTGCCGTACAGGTCCTCCACGACGTTCCGGCCGGTGCGCACCGCCTGGTCCAGACGCGGCCAGGCGTCCCAGGTCCACGGCTCGGTGCACCACTGCGCGATGGCCCGCAGGCTGTTCGGGTCGTCCTCGCGCAGCAGCCGGGACATCTCGGTGTGGGCGAACGTCCCGTCGGGACGCTCGGCGAAGACGCCGTAGCAGGACAGGGCGCGCAGCAGCCGGCGCAGCGGCCCCGGCTCGGCGTGCAGCGCCGACGCCAGGGTCTCCACGGTCATGGGGGCGTCGCCGAGCGCGTCGGCGACCCCCAGCCGGGCGGCGGCGCGGACGGCGGCGGCGCAGGCCGCCCCGAACACGAGCTCGCGCAGCCGCATCGACGGCGGAGGGGAGGGGGGTGCCCCCGGCTCCGGGGGAGCCGCGGGCGCGCGGGATGGTGCGGTCATGTGCCGCCTTCCTTCCTTGCGTGGGTCGGGTACGGCCGTCCGGTCAGCACAGGCCCGCGGGCTTGGAGGCCCGGCAGGAGTTGCCGGTGAAGGCGTTGCCGCGCTTGGCGGTCTCCTGGTTGACGAGGTCGGCCGGGGAGTTGCCGGCCAGCCGGTTGTCGGTGATCCGGTTGTTCACGCTGTGGGCGCCGACGAAGCTCTTGAACAGCACGATGCCGCCCGACAGCGGGGACTTGCCCTGGTGGCCGGTGACCTGGTTCCGCGTGACGAGGGCCTTCTCCGTGCCGGTCAGCACGATGCCGGAGCCCTGCAGATAGGGCAGCCTGGCGGTCTTCGGGCAGTACTTGTTGTTCTGCGCGACCAGGTTCTCGCTGACGGTGAGGGCGCCGGCCCGCGGCTTGTTCTCGTCGCCGACGACGAAGACGCCCGCGCAGTTGCCGGTGACCTGGTTGTGTGTGACGGAGAGGTTGCGCAGGCGGCGGACGGTGATCCCGATCCGGTTGTCCTGCAGCACGTTCTGGTCGACCACCGCGCCCTTGGTGTCCGTGGCCCCCTGCTCCGCCTTGACGTTGTTGGCGAGGAACAGTCCCGCGTCCCCGTTGCCGACGGCGATGTCGTCACGGAACAGCCCGCGGGTGGAGTGCTCCTGGGCGATGCCCCACTGGCCGTTGTGCTCGGCGATCACCCGCTGCACGGTCAGCCGGTCGGTGCCCATGGCGAACAGGCCGCTTCTGGCGAAACCGGTCAGCTTCAGATCGGAGACGGTGACGTCCTTGACGGGCTTCTTCTTGCCGCCGACCACACAGATGCCGTTGCCGTCCGAAAGGCAGGTGACGGCGGCCTTCCCGGCGCCGTGCGGGGCGGCCTTGGTCTTCTTCGCGGGGGGCTGGATCACGGTGCCGGCACCCGTGCCGCGCAGGGTCAGGCCCGCGGTCTTGACCGTGACGCTCTCACGGTAGGTGCCGGCGAGCACGAGCACGGTGTCGCCGGCCTTGGCGGAGTTGACCGCCTTCTGGATCGACTCACCCGGATGCACCACGAGGATCCGGTGGGCGGCCGACGCCGGGGTGGCGCCGACGAACGCTCCGACAAGGGTCGTGGCGCACGCCAGGTACGCAATGTGTCGTTTTGTCACATGCCGAAGGCTAGAAGCGGACGACCCGATTACCGGCCCGATGCTCCGTTCGGCGGCGTGTCAGGGGCGGCGGCCCCCGCTAACGGCCCCGGGGGCCGCCCTTCGGCAGCTTGACGCCCTTGGGCATGGGGCCCTTCGGCAGTGGCATGTTGCTCATCAGGTCCCCGAGGGCCCGCAGTCGGTCGTTGGTGGCCGTGACCTGGGGGCCGGTGAGGACGCGCGGCAGCTTCAGCATGGTGGTGCGCAGCTTCTTCAGCTCGACCTGGCCCTCGCCGTTGCCGACGATCAGGTCGTGCACCGGTACGTCCGCGACGATGCGGTTCATCTTCTTCTTCTCGGCGGCCAGCAGGCTCTTCACCCGGTTCGGGTTGCCCTCGGCGACCAGCACGATGCCGGCCTTGCCGACGGCCCGGTGCACCACGTCCTGGCTGCGGTTCATCGCCACCGCGGGAGTCGTCGTCCAGCCCCGGCCGATGTTGTCCAGCACGGCCGCTGCGGCGCCCGGCTGGCCCTCCATCTGGCCGAAGGCGGCCCGCTCCGCGCGGCGGCCGAACACGATCGCCGTCGCCAGCAGGGCGATCAGCAGACCGAAGACGCCCAGATAGACCGGGTGGCCGATCAGGAAGCCGATCGCGAGGAAGACACCGAGGGTGCCGATGCCGACGGCCGCGAGTACAAGGCCGATCGTCTTGTCGGCCTTGCGGGTCATCTTGTACGTGAGGGCGATCTGCTTCAGTCGCCCTGCGTTCGCGGCGTCCGCCGCGGTTTCCTTCCTCGCCATGCCACGAAGTCTACGTGGCCCCCGGGACCGCGGACGACGGCAGTGCCCGGCGGGAGTGATCAGGAGCGGCCGGAGGCGGCCTGGTCGAGGAACTGCTGGGCCTCGACCCGGTCCCTGGCCCGGCGGCGGTCCTCCAGGACGGAGGTCCAGGCGTTGCGGCGGGCGGTGCGCTGGCCGCCGCTCATCAGCAGGGACTCGACGGCCCGGAGGGCGTCGGTGAAGGTCGGGATGGCGGTGGCGCGTACGGGTGCGGCCTGCATGATCGAGGTCCCCCCTCGGAGCGGTGGAGATACGGGGCGTGATACCAGGGTCACTGATTGGTGTTACCAGGGCGTGTCCGACCGGTCAAACGCCCATGAAGGTCTGATACGCGGTGCGGAAACGCCGACGCGGCCCCGGGGCCCGTCCTCATCAGCGAGGACGGTCGGGACCGCGTCGTCCCGGCCATTACCGACCGGTAGGTGCTTGTGCGCGACTTCACACGCTCGGCTCACACCGCCTGGCCGGCGACGAACGCCCCGCCCCGCTGCGGAGCAGCTGCATGACGCTGTTCGACGGCCATCCGGTACAGCCGCCCGGCGCGGTACGACGAGCGCACCAGCGGGCCGGACATCACCCCGGAGAAGCCGATCTGCTCGGCCTCCTCCTTCAGCTCCACGAACTCCTGCGGCTTCACCCAGCGCTCCACCGGGTGGTGCCGGACGGAGGGGCGCAGGTACTGGGTGATGGTCACCAGCTCGCAGCCCGCGTCGTGCAGCTGCCGCAGCGCCTCGCTGACCTCCTCGCGGGTCTCGCCCATGCCGAGGATCAGGTTCGACTTGGTGACCAGGCCGAAGTCGCGGGCCTCGGTGATGACCTGCAGGGAGCGCTCGTAGCGGAAGCCGGGGCGGATCCGCTTGAAGATCCGCGGGACCGTCTCGACGTTGTGCGCGAAGACCTCGGGGCGCGCGGAGAAGACCTCCGCCAGCTGGTCCGGGATCGCGTTGAAGTCGGGGGCGAGCAGCTCCACCTTGGTCCGGCCGCCCTCGCGGTCCGCGGTCTGCGCGTGGATCTGGCGCACGGTCTCGGCGTACAGCCAGGCACCGCCGTCGGCCAGGTCGTCGCGGGCGACACCGGTGATGGTGGCGTAGTTCAGGTCCATGGTGACCACGGACTCGCCGACGCGGCGCGGCTCGTCGCGGTCGAGCGCCTCGGGCTTGCCCGTGTCGATCTGGCAGAAGTCACAGCGCCGGGTGCACTGGTCGCCGCCGATGAGGAAGGTCGCCTCGCGGTCCTCCCAGCACTCGTAGATGTTCGGGCAGCCGGCTTCCTGGCAGACCGTGTGCAGGCCCTCGCTCTTCACGAGGTTCTGCATCTTCGTGTACTCGGGGCCCATTTTCGCCCGGGTCTTGATCCACTCGGGCTTGCGCTCGATGGGCGTCTGGCTGTTGCGGACCTCCAGGCGCAGCATCTTGCGTCCGTCGGGTGCGACTGCGGACACGTCCGGCTCCCTGTGACTTCGATTCTTCGGCGTACACCAGGGTACGCCCGTGCTCTGTGCGCCCTGCCGCCGGAGCCAACCCCGCTGTCGCAGGGCGCATTCCCGGACGGACGGTCAGGCGGACGCCTTCTCGATCACCCGCGGCTTCAGCTCCGCGTTCTCCAGGACGTCCCTCAGGTGCCGCTCCACCACCGGCAGCACCTCCTCGACCGTGACCTCCCGGCCCAGCTCGGCCGCGAGCGAGGTGACCCCCGCGTCC
Source organism: Streptomyces sp. NPDC023481 (assembly GCF_055560195.1). Lineage (NCBI taxonomy): Bacteria > Bacillati > Actinomycetota > Actinomycetes > Kitasatosporales > Streptomycetaceae > Streptomyces > Streptomyces sp. NPDC023481. Next base: position 85,907 of record NZ_JBVHJE010000002.1, on the reverse strand, counting down.
CGGATGCCGCACGGGATGATCCGGTCGAACCAGACGTTGTCCGGGTTCACGTTGAAGGAGAAACCGTGCATCGTGACGCCCTTGGCGACGCGGATGCCGATCGCGGCGATCTTGCGGTCCTCGCGCCGCTGGCCCGCGTTGGACGGGGCGTACTCGGGGCCGTCGAGCCGCGGGTCGAACTCCTCGTCGTTCAGCCGCGGGTCGAAGTCCAGGGACAGGCCGCCGAGCGCCGGCCGCTGCTCGACCGGGTCGCCGAGCACCCAGACGCCGCTGCGGCCCTCCACCCGCGTGGTCTCCAGGCCGAACTCGGCGCAGCTGCGGATGATCGCCTCCTCCAGCCGCCGTACGTGCGCGACCACGTCCACCGGGCGGGGCAGCTTCTGGATCGGGTAGCCCACCAGCTGGCCCGGGCCGTGCCAGGTGATCTTGCCGCCGCGGTCCACGTCGATGACCGGGGTGCCGTCCAGCGGACGCTCGCTGTCCTCGGTGCGCCGGCCCGCCGTGTACACCGGGGGGTGCTCCAGGAGGAGCACGGTGTCCGGGACCTCGTCGGCGAACCGGGCGGCGTGCACCCGGCGCTGCTCGTCCCAGGCCTCCTGGTAGTCGACGGCATCGGCACCGAATCCCATGCGGACGAACCGCAACCCACTCACGGCAAGCGCCTCCCTCGGCGATGGGTGTGTCAGGCACGTAGCGCGCCCACGCCACTGTACGTCCGACCGGCGTACGTCAGCCCTGCGGGCGTTCCTCACACGATCGGATGAAAGCCCCGCGAAGTATGCGACCTTCTGCTCACTCTCCGCTACATTCGCGCCGTTCGTGAGGCCATAAGGGCTGCTCAAAGGCAATCCGGGCACTTCGCAGGCCCGGAAGGCAGGAGACCGCACCGCAGATGTCGGACCGACCCGCGCAGCGCACCCCCAACCGCCAGCTCGCCGCGCTCATCGCAGAGGCGGGGTTCTCCAACGCGGGTCTGGCTCGTCGCGTCGACCAGCTCGGCCTCGAACACGGGCTGGACCTCAGATACGACAAGACCTCGGTCACCCGCTGGCTGCGCGGACAGCAGCCGCGCGGGACCACCCCCGCCCTCATCGCCGAGGTGTTCACCCGCCGGCTCGGACGCCGGCTCACCGCCCAGGACCTCGGCCTGGACGCCTGCGCGCCGGTCTACGCCGGGCTGGAGTTCGCGGCCACCCCCGAGGAGGCCGTCGACATCGTCAGCGGGCTGTGGCGCAAGGACTCCGGCAGCCACGCCGAGCTGCGCAAGATCGCCTTCACCCCGGCGGGGCTCGTCGTGCCCAGCCGGGACTGGCTGATCGGCAAGGCCGACGACCGGGTGGCCCGCGAACCGGCGCCCCGGGTGCCGCCGCAGGGCCGGCCCGGTGCGGCCAGGCCCCAGCTGCCGGCGCCGCCGCGCTCGCGCGGACAGGCCGAGCGCGCCCCCGGGCACCGGGTCGGCAGCGGTGACATCGCCGCGCTGCACTCGGTCGGCGAGCTGTTCCGCACCCTCGACGACCGGTTCGGCGGCGGCCACGCCCGGCAGGCCCTGGTGCGCTACCTGGAGCACGAGTGCGAGCCGATGCTCCGCGGCAGCTACGACGAGCAGACCGGCCGCCGGCTGTTCGGCGCCGCCGCCGACCTGACCCGGCTCGCCGGCTGGACCTCGTACGACATCGCCGCGCACGGACTCGCCCAGCGCTACTTCGTGCAGGCCCTGCGGCTCGCCCAGGCGGCCGGCGACCGGGCCTACGGCTCGTACGTCCTGGTCACCATGAGCCGGCAGGCCGTCTACCTCGGCCACGGCCGGGAGGCGGTGCAGCTGGCGCGGGTCGCCCAGCAGGGCGTCGGCACCGGCGCGCCGCCGCTCGTCCAGGCGCTGCTGCACGCGTCCGAGGCGCGGGCGCACGGGGTGCTCGGCGAGGTGCGGGCGTGCACCGCGGCGCTGGTGCGGGCCGAGCGCGCCCTGGAGACGGCCCGGCCCGGGGACGACGTGCCGTACTGGGCGGCGTTCTTCGACGAGGCGCAGCTCGCCGACGAGTTCGGGCACTGCCACCGGGACCTGCAGCAGTTCCGGGCGGCCGCGCAGCACGCCGAGCGGTCCCTGCAGCTGAGGGCGCCCACCTACGCCCGCAGCCGCCTGTTCTGCCGGGTCGTCCTCGCCACCGCGCGCCTCGGCCTCGGCGAACTCGACCAGGCGTGCGCGATCGCCGCGGAGGCGGCCGGGCAGGCCGCGGAGATGCGGTCGGCCCGCGCCGTGGAGTACGTGAAGGAGTTCGAGCGCCGGCTGGAGCCGTACCGGGACGCGGCGCCGGTGCGGGTGTACCGGGAGAAGGTGGCGGCGCTCGGGTAGGGGGCTAGCGGGTGCCCGCGCCCCGCCCTGCGGGGCGCCTACGCCGCCCTGGGCAGCGTGGGCGCCGGTTCCGCGCTGTGCATCGAGCCCGCCGCGCCCAGGTCCGTCAGGATCGCCGACGCGGCCCTGTGCGCGGAGTGGAGGGCCCCCTGGACGGTGCTGGTGTCGCGGTGGTCGCCGCAGACGTAGAGGCCCGCCAGGAGGCGTACCGGGCGGCGCAGGTCGTGCGGGGCGCGCATGGCGGGGACCGCCTCCGGGGTGTGGTGCACGGCCAGCGTCTCCCAGCGGCGCGTGGAGGTGCCATAGAGCCGGGAGAGGTGGATGCGGACCGCCGTGTCCACCCCTTCCGGCGGAGGGCCCAGCACCGTGGAGGAGATCAGCACGCGGCCGGCCGGCGCCCGGCTCGGGTCCACGTCGCTGAGCACCGCCGTGTGCGCCACCGGGCCGCCCCGGTCGGCGTCCAGCAGCAGCGAGCCGCCCGTGGCGAAGGACGCCGCCGGGTCGTCCGTGGTGTGGTGGACGACCGTCACCGGGTGGAAGTCCGGCACCCTGAGCCCCGGCAGCAGTTCGGCCGCGGCCCGCGCGTCCGTCGCCAGCAGCACCGCCCGGCAGCGGATCACGCCGTGCTCGGCGGTGGCCACCGAGGTCGTGGACACCGAGGTGACCCGCACCCCGGTGTGCACGGTGCCCGGCGGCAGCGCCCGCGCCAGCAGCTCCGGCATGACCTCCGCGCCGCCCTCCGGCACGCACAGCCGCCCGCTCGCGAAGTGGTGCAGGGCCAGGTCGGCGCACCTGCTGGAGGTGGTCAGCTCCGGGTCGCACAGCAGCGCGGCGAGGAGGGGGCGCAGGAAGCCGTCGATGGTGCGGACCGGCACCCCGCGCTGCGCGAGCGCCCGGGCGGCCGGCATCTCGGGGCGGGCCAGGACGTGTTCGACGGGGGTCGCCGCGATCCGGCCGAGCGCGGCGCCGAGCCGGGCCTGGTCCACCGCGCCGCCCACCGGGGCGCCGGGGGTGGCCGCCGTACTCCTGGGGGCGCTTGCGAGGGCGCGCACCACATGGAGCGCGCCCCGTGCGCCCCGTGCGCTCCCTACGGCCGCCGGCGCGCCCGCGCGCTGGGTGCGGCCGTCGCGGTGCAGCAGGACGCCCGGCGCGAAGCGGCGCAGGACCAGGGCGTCCAGCCCCGGGGTCAGGCGGAGTTCGGGGTAGGACGTGGACAGCAGTTGTCCGATGCGGTCGAGCCGGAAGCCGTCGACCTTCTCCGTCGACATACGGCCCCCCACGCAGGGGGCCGCCTCCAGGACCGCGGTGGTGATTCCTGCACTGGTCAGCCGATGAGCCGCCGAGAGGCCGGCGATCCCGGCTCCCACGATGACGACGTCCACCTGGTACGCGGGCTCAAGCACGAGGCCCCTCCTGTGGTTGCGCGACCGGTGGAGACGTGATGCCCCCAACAGGCGCAAGGGATACCCGAGTTCGGGTCGAGGGTAGGGGCGATACAGGTCAGAAACAGTCGCGCATCAACAGAGCACGGTCGCATGGAGGTCGCATACGGTCACTTTCGTTCGCCGGTGTGGTCAGCCGGCTCACAGGGCCGCACGGATCGCTTCCTCGATGCCCGGAAACGCGAACCGGAACCCCGACTCCAGCAACCGTCCCGGCACCACGCGCTGGCTGCCCAGCACATCCCCGGCCATCTCCCCGAGCACCGTGCGCAGCACCGGGGAAGGCACCGCGAACACCGCCGGCCGGCGCAGCACGCGGCTCATCGCCGCCGTGATCTCCCCGTTCGTCAGCGGCTGCGGAGCGGTCAGGTTGACCGGCCCCGACAGGTCGTCGTGGTCGATCAGGTGCCGGAGCGCGGCGACCTCGTCGTGCAGCGCGATGTACGACCAGTACTGCCGACCGTCGCCCAGCCGCCCTCCGAGCCCCGCCCGGAACAGCGGGAACAGCCGCCCCCACGCCCCGCCCTCCCGGGCCACCACCAGCCCGGTCCGCGCGCACACCGTCCGCACCCCCGCCGCGCGCGCCGGCGCCGCCGCCTCCTCCCACTCCACGCACATCGCGGCCAGGAAGCCGTCGCCCGGCGGCGCGTCCTCGTCCACCACCCGGTCACCCGTGTCGCCGTAGAAGCCGATCGCGCTGCCGTTCACGAACACCCGCGGCGGCCGGGGCAGCGCGGCCACCGCCTCGGCCAGCGCGGCCGTGCCCAGCACCCGGCTGTCCCGGAGCAGCCGCTTGTACTCCGGCGTCCAGCGCCGGTCGCCCACCCCGGCCGCCGCCAGGTTCACCACCGCGTCGCACCCGGCCAGGCCGGCCGTGTCGACGTCACCCCGCCCGGGGTCCCAGCGGACCTCGTCCGCGCCCCGGGGATCCCGGCGCACCAGCCGGACCACCTCGTGCCCGTCCGCGGTCAGGGACCGCACCAGGGCACTGCCGATGAGACCGGACGCGCCGGCCACCGCGATACGTGAACGCTCCATGGCCCCAGCATGACCGTTCGGCGGGTCGGGAACCCACTGGGACGCCCGGACCGCCCGCCGTAGGGTGACCGTCATGCCCGAGCCGCACATACGCACCGCCCGGCCCGCCGACGAAGAGGAACTCGCCGTCCTCGACCGGGCCACCTGGTCCACCCTGTCCGCGGTGGTCCCCCGCCCGCAGCCGCCCTACCCGCCGTTCTTCGACGAGCGGCACCACCCCGAGGACTTCCTCCTCGCCGAGGCCGACGGGCGCCTGCTCGGCTACATCCGCCTCGTCCACCCGACGCCGCTCCCCGCGAACGCGCACGTCCTGACCATCCAGGGGTTCGCCGTCGCCGAGGAGGCACGCGGGCGGGGCGTCGGGCGCCTCCTGATCCGGGCCGCCGTCGCCGAGGCGCGCCGGCGCGGGGCACGGCGCCTCACCCTGCGCGTGCTCGGGCACAACGCCCCCGCCCGGGCGCTGTACGCGTCCGAGGGGTTCACCGTCGAGGGCGTGCTGCCGGGGGAGTTCTTCCTCGACGGCCGGTACGTGGACGACGTGTGCATGGGCCGCGCCCTGTAGGCCGCGGCACCCGCGTCGCGCCCCGCGTCGCCGCGGTCTACGAGTCGACCAGCCGGCCCGTGTCCACCGGCGTCGTCGCCGTGGCCGCGCGCCGGGCGTCGCCCGCCACCTCGGCCGCCGTCAGCGCGTACCCCGTCTCGGCGTCCGAGGTGGACCGGGCGAAGACCACCCCGAACACCCTGCCGTCCGTGGTCAGCAGCGGACCGCCGGAGTTGCCCGGCCGGACCGTGGAGCGGACCGAGTAGATCTCCCGGGTGACCTCGCGGTCGTTGTAGATGTTCTGGCCGGTCGCCCGCACCCGGCTCGCCACCGTCGCCGCCTGCAGGTCCAGCGACCCGTCCTGCGGATAGCCCGCCACCACCGCCGCGTCCCCGCGCGCGGCACCCGGGTCGAACCGCAGCACCGGCGCGCGCAGCCCCGGCACGTACAGCACCGCCACGTCCCGGTCCGGGTCGAACAGCACCACCCGCGCCCGGTACGCCGGCCCGACCCCGCCGACCCGCACGCTCGGGTCGTCGATGCCGGCCACCACGTGCGCGTTGGTCATCACCCGCTGCGCCGCGAACACGAACCCGCTGCCCTCGCGGCCCTCCGCGCCCGCGGCGCCCTCGATCTTCACCGAGCTGAACTTGGCGGCGTTCGCCGCGGCCGGGGTGACACTGTCCCCGGTCGGCCGGGCCACCCGGGCCGTCGACTCGTTCTCGAACGGGTTGAAGACCTGCGGGAAGCCCGCCTCGGCCAGCGCGGACGTGGCCCGCGAGAACCAGGCCGGCGTGGTCTGCGGCATCGTGTCCTGCACCGCGCCCAGCAGCGCCGAGTTCCGTATCGCCGTCGTCAGGGGCTGCGAGGGTGCCGCGCCCAGCACGCTCGCCGCGACCCAGGCCACGATCAGCACCGCGACCGAGTTGGCGGCGGCGCCCCCCAGCCCGTCCGCCACCCGCAGCGGGCCCCGGTCCAGCTCCCCGCGCAGCCGCAGCGCCAGCCGGCCCGCCAGCTCGTGCCCCACGACCGCCGGGACCAGCACCGTCAGCACCGCGAGCACCGTCGCCGTCGACGTGCCCCGCGCCACCAGGCCCGTCACCCAGGGCAGCAGCCACACGCCGACGACCGCGCCGCCCACGAACCCGGCCAGCGAGACGCATCCGGCCACCAGGCCGCGCCGGTAACCGGACACCGCGTAGACGACGATCACCAGCACGAGCACCAGGTCGAGCAGATCCACGGAGCCGCCTTTCTCTCGGACCCCTCAGTACGGACCGGACCGGTCCGCTGATCACCACGCGCACCCGGGACGGCCACCGGGCGGCGGAACCGGTCACATACGCGTGTACCCCCAGGAACGACCCGGACCTGGACGATAGTTCCACCTCGTGGCACGGGAACCGGACATCCACAGGGACGGCACAGCCGGCACGCAGCCCGCTGCGAGCCCCGCGGCCTACCGTCGGACACGGCCGGAAGCCGACCGGAGGTGGGGACAGATGAGCATCAGGAACAGCCGTCGCAGCGAGTCCGCGCGGGAGCGCACCCGCGGCCCCTGGGCGGTGGTGTGCGCGGTCGTGACCGTCGTCCTCGGACCGGCCGCGGTCACCGCGTCCGCCCTCGACCAGGCCAACGCGGCGCCGATGCGCCACGCGGTCGACGCCGACCGCGCCGGGGCGGACGTCACGACCTGAACCGCTCCCACAGGCGCGGGTACCGCGCGGCGAGCACCCGGTCGTCCTCCAGGTCCAGGGGCGTGCCCTGCGGCTCCGCGGGCGCCGGGGCGATGCCCAGGTCGGGCGCGACGGTACCGGTCAGCTGCTCGTACGCCTCGTCCGCCGCGTACCCCAGCTCCTCCCCGTCGCCGTCGATCTCCTCGTCGAACTCGCCCAGCAGCCCGGCCAGCGCGTCCGGGTCGTGCAGGGCGCCCTCGAACACCTCCCGGCCCTGGCCGATCAGCCAGCACCGGAAGAAGTCGAACGCGTCGTCGCTGCACCCGTCCAGCAGCAGCCAGGCCGCGCCCCACAGATCCCAGCGGTAGGCGCGGTTGTAGCGGGCCTCGAAGTGACGGGCGAAGTCCAGGACCAGCTCCGGATCCAGCCGCAGCAGCCGCTCCAGCAGCAGGTCGGCCTGCTCCTCGGGATCCCCCTCGGCGGCCTCCCGGGCGGAGTCGATCAACTCCCAGAACTCGGTCTCGTCCATCACGCACACCAGCATCGGCCCTCGACGGGCACCCCGCACGCGGAGTACGGCGGGGTGCGGGGGCCGCACGTCAGCCCGCGTCCCCGCGGGCGTAACGCGCCGCCAGGCGGGCCGCGTCCGCTGCGCAGCGGTCTCTGAGGGTGGGGGGAGACAGGACCTCCGCCTCCGGGCCGAGGGCGGTCAGCTGGGTGTGGGCCACCTCCTCCGACTCCACGGGCAGGATCACCGTCACCCAGCCCTCGGCGTCCGGTGCGCTCGCGGTGGCCAGCGCGTCCCGTGCGGCGAGGGGGTCGACGGTGTGGGGCAGCCGGCGCACGCCGGTCGGGGAGAGCCGTACGACCGCCTCCGTGCGCAGGATCGAGCGGGCGAACCGCTCGGCCTGCTCGGCCCAGTGCGCCGGCAGGTCGAACTCCGGGGACCTCTCGAAACGGTCGGGGAGGGCGTCGACGGCCTCGAACCGGTCGATCCGGTACGTCCGGAAGGAGCCGCCGCACCGAACCCGCGCGCACAGGTACCAGACGCCCGCCTTCAGCACGAGCCCGTACGGCTCCAGCGTCCGCTCGACCTCGCCGTCCCCGCGCCGGTACCGGGCCCGGACGCAGCGGTCGTCCCACACCGCCTCCGCGACCACGGGCAGCAGCGCGGGCGTCTCGGGCTCCCGGAACCAGGCCGGGGCGTCCACGTGGAAGCGTTGCGCCGCGGTGTCCGGGGCGTCCCGCAGCGAGGGCAGCAGCGCCGCCGACACCTTCAGCCGGGCCGCCGAGGCCACGTCCTCCAGACCCATCTCCCGCAGCGCCCCCGGCACCCCGCTCAGGAACAGCGCCTCGGCCTCGCCGCGGGCCAGCCCGGTCAGCCGCGTCCGGTACCCGCCGACCAGCCGGTACCCGCCGGCCCGCCCCCGGTCGGCGTACACCGGCACCCCCGCCTCCGACAGCGCCTGCGCGTCCCGTGTCACCGTCCGCTCCGACACCTCCAGCTCGCGCGCCAGCTCGGCGGCGGTCATCACGGGCCGGGACTGGAGCAGGAGGACCATCTTGATCAGACGTGCGGCGCGCATGCGCCCATCATGCAAGAGGCCCCCGCCGCGGCGGGGGCCTCCACAGGCGAGCGGTGTGCTCCTACAGCCCGTACTTCTCCCGGGCCTCCTTGACCGCCGTGGCCTTCACCTCGCCGCGCCGGGCGAGCTGGGCCAGGGCCGCGACGACGATCGACGGGGCGTCGACACCGAAGTGGCGGCGGGCGGCCTCACGGGTGTCGGACAGACCGAAGCCGTCGGCGCCCAGCGAGGACCAGTCCTGCTCGACCCACTGCGCGATCTGGTCCGGTACCTGGCGCATGTAGTCGGACACGGCCAGCACCGGACCCTCGGCGCCCTGCAGCGCCTGGCGGACGTACGGCACCCGCTCCTCGCCGCGCAGCAGCGCCGCGTCGGCCTCCATCGCGTCCCGGCGCAGCTCCGACCAGGAGGTCGCGGACCACACGTCGGCGGCCACGCCCCACTCCTCGGCGAGCAGCCGCTGCGCCTCGAGGGTCCAGTGGATCGCCGTACCGGAGCCCAGCAGCTGGATGCGCGGGGCGTTGGCGGCCACGGTCACGCCCGCGGACTCCGCCGTGTTGAAGCGGTACAGGCCCTTGACGATGCCCTCGTCGATGCCGAGCCCCTGCGGCTTCGCCGGCTGCGGCAGCGGCTCGTTGTAGACCGTCAGGTAGTAGAAGACGTTCTGGTCCTCGCCCGGCTTCGCCTCGCCGTACATCCGGCGCAGGCCCTCACGGACGATCACCGCGATCTCGTAGGCGAACGCCGGGTCGTACGACAGCGCGGCCGGGTTGGTCGCGGCGATCACCGGCGAGTGGCCGTCGGCGTGCTGGAGGCCCTCGCCCGTCAGGGTCGTGCGGCCGGCCGTCGCGCCGACGAGGAAGCCGCGGCCGAGCTGGTCGCCGAGCTGCCACATCTGGTCGGCGGTGCGCTGCCAGCCGAACATCGAGTAGAAGATGTAGAACGGGATCATCGCCTCGCCGTGCGTCGCGTACGACGTCGAAGCGGCGATGAAGTCGGCCATCGAACCGGCCTCGGTGATCCCCTCGTTGAGGATCTGGCCGTTCGTGGCCTCCTTGTAGTACATCAGCTGGTCGCGGTCGACCGGCTCGTACGTCTGGCCCTTGGGGGAGTAGATCCCGAGCGACGGGAACAGCGACTCCATGCCGAAGGTGCGCGCCTCGTCCGGGACGATCGGCACCCAGCGCCTGCCCGTCTCCTTGTCCCGGACCAGGTCCTTGACCAGGCGGACGAACGCCATGGTGGTCGCCACGTTCTGCGAGCCGGAGCCCTTGTCGAAGGAGGCGAACGCCTTCTCCGCGGGGGCGGGCAGCGGGGCCAGCGCGTGCGTACGGCGGGCCGGGGCCGGGCCGCCGAGGGCCGCGCGCCGCTCCTGGAGGTAGCGGACCTCGGGGGAGTCGGCGCCCGGGTGGCCGTAGGGCACCACGCCGTCGGTGAAGTCGCTGTCCTTGATCGGCAGCTCCAGCAGGTCCCGCATCGCCTTGAACTCGTCCACCGAGAGCTTCTTCATCTGGTGGTTGGCGTTCTTCGACGCGAAGCCCTCGCCCAGGGTGTGGCCCTTGACCGTCTGGGCCAGGATCACGGTCGGCGCGCCCTTGTGCTCGACGGCCGCCTTGTACGCGGCGTAGACCTTGCGGGCCTCGTGGCCACCGCGGGAGAGGTGGAAGCACTCCAGGATCTTGTCGTCGCCCAGCAGCTTCGCCATCTCGGCGAGCGCCGGGTCCTTGCCGAAGAAGTCCTGGCGGATGTAGGCGGCGTCGCGGGTCTGGTACGTCTGGATCTGCGCGTCCGGTACCTCGCGCAGCCGGCGTACCAGCGCGCCGGTGGTGTCGAGCTGGAACAGCTCGTCCCAGGCGGTGCCCCACAGCGTCTTGATCACGTTCCAGCCGGCGCCGCGGAACTGGGCCTCCAGCTCCTGCACGATCTTGAAGTTGGCGCGGACCGGGCCGTCCAGGCGCTGCAGGTTGCAGTTGATGACGAAGGTGAGGTTGTCCAGCTCCTCACGGGCGGCGAGCGCGAGGGCCGCCGTCGACTCCGGCTCGTCCATCTCGCCGTCGCCGAGGAAGGCCCAGACGTGGGACGCCGAGACGTCCTTGACGCCGCGGTGGGTGAGGTAGCGGTTGAAGCGCGCCTGGTAGATGGCGGAGAGCGGGCCGAGGCCCATCGACACCGTCGGGAACTCCCACAGCCAGGGCAGGCGGCGCGGGTGCGGGTACGACGGCAGGCCGTTGCCCCCGGCCTCCTGGCGGAAGTTGTCCAGGTGGTGCTCGTTCAGCCGGCCGTCGAGGAAGGCGCGGGCGTAGATGCCGGGGGAGGCGTGGCCCTGGATGTACAGCTGGTCGCCGGAGCCGTCGCCCTCCTTGCCCTTGAAGAAGTGGTTGAAGCCGGTCTCGTAGAGCCAGGCGGCGGAGGCGAAGGTGGCGATGTGACCGCCGACGCCGTGCTTCGCGCCGCGGGTCACCATGGCGGCCGCGTTCCAGCGGTTCCAGGCGGTGATCCGGCGCTCCATCTCCTCGTCACCGGGGACGCCCGGCTCGGCGGAGGTGGGGATGGTGTTGACGTAGTCCGTCTCGAGGAGCTTCGGCAGCGCGACGCCGCCCCGCTCGGCGCGCTCCAGCGTGCGGCGCATCAGGTACGCGGCGCGGTGCGGCCCGGCCTCCCTGGCGACGGCGTCCAGGGAGGCCTGCCACTCGGCGGTCTCCTCCGGGTCGCGGTCCGGGAGCTGGTCGAGCGCGCTCGGCTGGATGGCGTGGGGGTCGGTCATGTCGCCGCCTTCCTCAGTCGAAGGGGGTTCCCTCATCGGTAAGGGTTCGGGGTTGCCCTTGGTCTTTGGCAGGACAGGGCAGCGGACCTCGGTGGAAGTCCGTCGGCGACTGTAACTCCCTGATCGATGATCGATCAAAGGGTTGAGGGGGAAAAAGTCTTGATTCCGAGAAAATAGGCACCCGGTGCCTTCACCGATGGCACCGGGTGACGCGAAAACGCCTTGTTTTCGCAGGTGAGGCGGCGTCTGAGCGAGGGTGCGCTCGACTGAACCGACTCCGTCAGGCCCGTGGGGCGCAGCCGAGGACGTGCGCCTTCACCAGCTCGGGGATGCGCGGATCGCGCCGCTTGAACGCCTGCACCAGCTCCTCGTGCTCCTCCGCGTACGACTGCTGGACCGTGCCCAGCCAGCGGATCGACAGCGCCGTGAACACCTCGATGCCCAGGCCCTCCCAGGTGTGCAGCAGCACCGAGTTGCGCGCCGCGCGGACCAGCTCGCGGTGGAAGCCGACCGTGTGCCGCACCTGGGCCGTGCCGTCCGCCGCCCGGTCGGCCTCGTACAGGGCCAGGACGTGCGGCTCCAGGGCCGAGCAGTCCTCCGCGAGGCGCTCGGCCGCCAGCTCCGCCGCGATGGCCTCCAGGCCGGCCCGGACGGGGTAGCTCTCCTCCAGGTCGGCCGCGGTCAGGCTGCGCACGCGTACGCCCTTGTTGGGGGCCGACTCGATCAGGCGCAGGGACTCCAGCTCGCGCAGGGCCTCACGGACCGGCGTCTGGCTGACCTCCAGCTCGGTCGCGATCCGGCGCTCCACGATGCGCTCGCCCGGCTGCCAGCGCCCGCTGACGATCCCCTCCACGATGTGCTCGCGGATCTGCTCGCGCAGCGAGTGGACGACGGGCGCGGTCATGAGGGCTCCTTCGGGAGGGCTGACGTTTAGACAATAAGGCCGGTCCGCTCCGCGGGTAGGGCGCGTGGGGATGCTTTTGCGCAGGTGAGACAAGGCTTACACGCCCGGCGGGCGGACAAACGCGAACACCCCGCCCGGAAGACTCCGGGCGGGGTGTCGTACGGCCTGGCCGGCTGTGCCGGCGGCGGGGTCCGCGGCCTCGTCAGAGGCCCAGCTCGACCTCGAACTCGCCCGCCTCCAGGATCGCCTTGACCGCCGTCAGGTAACGGGCCGCGTCGGCGCCGTCCACCAGGCGGTGGTCGTAGGACAGGGTCAGGTAGGTCATGTCGCGGACGCCGATGACCGTGCCCTCCTCGGTCTCGATGACCGCCGGGCGCTTGACCGTGGCACCGATGCCGAGGATCGCGACCTGGCCCGGCGGCACGATGATCGTGTCGAACAGCGCGCCGCGCGAACCGGTGTTGGAGATGGTGAAGGTCGCGCCGGACAGCTCGTCCGGGGTGATCTTGTTGGCACGGACCTTGCCGGCCAGCTCCGCCGTGGCCTTGGCGATGCCCGCGAGGTTGAGGTCGCCGGCGTTCTTGATGACCGGGGTCATCAGGCCCTTCTCGGAGTCCACCGCGATACCGAGGTTCTCGGTGTCGAAGTAGGTGATGGTCCCCTCGGCCTCGTTGATCTTGGCGTTGATGACCGGGTGGGCCTTCAGCGCCTGCGCGGCGGCCTTGACGAAGAACGGCATCGGGGAGAGCTTGACGCCCTCGCGGGCCGCGAAGGAGTCCTTCGCCCTGGCGCGCAGCTTCATCAGGCGGGTGACGTCGACCTCGACGACCGACGACAGCTGGGCCTGCTCGTGCAGCGCCTTGACCATGTTGTCGCCGATGACCTTGCGGATGCGCGGCATCTTGACGGTCTGGCCGCGCAGCGGGGAGGCCTCCAGGGCGGGGGCCTTCTTCGCGGCGGGCGCGGCGGCAGCGGCGGCCGGAGCCGGGGCGGCGGCGGTCTTCGCGGCCTCGGCGGCGGCGATGACGTCCTGCTTGCGGATACGGCCGCCGACGCCGGTTCCCTTGACGCCGGCCAGGTCGACGCCGTTCTCGGCGGCGAGCTTGCGCACCAGCGGGGTGACGTACGCACCCTCGTCCGTCGCCTGGGTGGCGGTCGGGGAGGTGGGCGCGGTGGCCGGGGTGACCGGGGCCGGGGCCGGGGCCGGGGCGGGCGCCGGAGCGGCGGCCGGGGCAGCGGCGGCGGGCGCCGGGGCCGGAGCCGGAGCGGGCGCCGGAGCGGGGGCAGGCGCCGGAGCCGGAGCTGCGGCGGGAGCCGGGGCCGGGGCAGGCGCCGGGGCCTCGGCGGGGGCCGGGGCGGCGGGAGCCTGCGCGGCGGCCGGGGCGGCACCCGCGGCACCGATGACGGCGAGCTTGGCGCCGACCTCGGCGGTCTCGTCCTCGCCGACCACGATCTCCAGCAGCGTGCCGGAGGCGGGCGCCGGGATCTCGGTGTCGACCTTGTCCGTGGAGACCTCGAGCAGCGGCTCGTCGGCCTCGACGGAGTCGCCGACCGACTTCAGCCAGCGGGTGACGGTGCCCTCGGTGACGGACTCGCCGAGCGCGGGCAGGACCACGTCCGTGCCCTCGGCGCCGGACTCACCGGCGGTGGCCTCGGCGGTCGGCGCCGGCGCGGGGGCGGCCTGCTCGGTGGACGGGGCGGCCTGGGCGGGCTCGGCGGCCGGGGCCGGAGCCTCGGCGGGGGCCTCGGCCGCGGGGGCCTCGGCGGCGGCCGGTGCCGGGGCGGCGGCGGGCGCGCCCGTGCCGTCGTCGATCAGCGCCAGCTCGGCGCCGACCTCGACGGTCTCGTCCTCGGCGACCTTGATGGAGGCCAGCACACCGGCGGCGGGGGAGGGGATCTCGGTGTCGACCTTGTCGGTCGAGACCTCGAGCAGCGGCTCGTCGGCCTCGACGCGTTCGCCCTCGGCCTTCAGCCAGCGGGTGACAGTGCCCTCGGTGACGCTCTCGCCGAGCGCCGGAAGGGTTACGGAAACCGCCATGGTTTCGGTTGCTCCTTACGAATTGCGGAAGTCTGTGTCGTCGCGTCCGTTGACCGAAGGCTCAGTCGTGGGAGTGCAGCGGCTTGCCGGCCAGGGCCAGGTGGGCCTCGCCGAGCGCCTCGTTCTGCGTCGGGTGGGCGTGGATGAGCTGGGCGACCTCGGCCGGCAGCGCCTCCCAGTTGTAGATCAGCTGGGCCTCGCCGACCTGCTCGCCCATGCGGTCGCCGACCATGTGGACGCCGACCACGGCACCGTCCTTGACCTGGACGAGCTTGATCTCGCCCGCGGTCTTCAGGATCTTGCTCCTGCCGTTGCCCGCCAGGTTGTACTTCAGAGCGACGACCTTGTCCGCGCCGTAGATCTCCTTGGCCTTGGCCTCGGTGATGCCGACGGAGGCGACCTCCGGGTGGCAGTACGTCACCCGCGGGACACCGTCGTAGTCGATCGGGACGACCTTCAGACCGGCCAGACGCTCCGCCACCAGGATGCCCTCGGCGAAGCCGACGTGCGCGAGCTGGAGGGTCGGGACGAGGTCGCCGACGGCGGAGATGGTCGGGACGTTGGTGCGCATGTACTCGTCGACGAGGACGTAGCCGCGGTCCATGGCGACCCCGGCCTCCTCGTAGCCCAGGCCCTGCGAGACCGGGCCGCGGCCGACGGCGACGAGGAGGACCTCGGCCTCGAACTCCTTGCCGTCGGCGAGGGTGACCTTCACGCCGTCCTGGGTGTACTCGGCCTTCTGGAAGAAGGTGCCGAGGTTGAACTTGATCCCGCGCTTGCGGAACGCGCGCTCCAGCAGCTTCGAGGAGTTCTCGTCCTCGACCGGGACGAGGTGCTTCAGGCCCTCGATGACCGTGACGTCCGAGCCGAACGACTTCCACGCCGAGGCGAACTCGACACCGATGACACCGCCGCCGAGGATGATCGCGGACTTCGGCACGCGGTCCAGGACGAGGGCGTGGTCGGAGGAGATGATCCGGTTGCCGTCGATCTCCAGGCCCGGCAGCGACTTCGGCACGGAGCCGGTCGCCAGCAGCACGTGGCGGCCCTGGACGCGCTGACCGTTCACGTCCACGGAGGTGGGGGAGGACAGCCGGCCCTCACCCTCGATGTACGTCACCTTCCGGGACGCGATGAGCCCCTGCAGGCCCTTGTACAGGCCCGAGATCACGTCGTCCTTGTACTTCTGGACGGCCGGGACGTCGATGCCCTCGAACGTGGCCTTGACGCCGAACTGCTCGCTCTCGCGGGCCTGGTCGGCGATCTCGCCCGCGTGCAGCAGGGCCTTGGTGGGGATGCAACCCTTGTGCAGGCAGGTGCCGCCGACCTTGTCCTTCTCGATCAGGGCGACGTCCAGGCCCAGCTGCGCCCCGCGCAGGGCCGCGGCGTAACCACCGCTACCACCGCCGAGGATCACTAGGTCGAAAACGGTGCTGGCGTCGTTCGCCACGTCACGTCCTCCATGCATGTGCGCCGTAGACCGGTCGACGATGACCGGCGGGCGGCTGGTGTCCGGCCGCTTGATGCTTCGGCCCTTCGGTGGGGGCCCTGTCCTGCCGGGCTCCATCTTTGCACTTGTCGGACGGGATCGAGACGCCGGGCCCGTGTGTGAGACGTCCCACGTTCGGGCGTCCCGCGGGGGCGCGGGGGACTGCGCGACCAGCCCCCCGCGTCCCGACGGCCGCGACGCGAGGCCGCCGCCGGTGCCGGTGGGAGACCGTCAGCCCAGGTCACCCGCGGCCGTCAGCTCGGCCAGCCGGACCAGCGTGCGGACGGCGGAGCCGGTACCGCCCTTGGGCGTGTAACCGAACGGGCCGCCCTCGTTGAACGCGGGCCCGGCGATGTCCAGGTGCGCCCACGTGATGCCCTCGCCCACGAACTCGCGCAGGAAGAGACCGGCGACCAGCCCGCCGCCCATCCGCTCGCCCATGTTCGCGATGTCGGCGACCTGCGAGTCCATGCCCTTGCGCAGGTGCTCGGGCAGCGGCATCGGCCAGGCCGGCTCGCCGACCTCCTCCGCCGCCTCGTGCACCGTGGAGCGGAACGCGTCGTCGTTGGCCATGACACCGAACGTCCGGCTGCCCAGCGCCAGCATCATCGCGCCGGTCAGCGTCGCCACGTCCACGATCGCGTCCGGGTTCTCCTGCGAGGCCGCCCACAGCGCGTCGGCGAGCACCAGCCGGCCCTCGGCGTCGGTGTTGAGCACCTCGACCGTCTTGCCGCTGTACATGCGCAGCACGTCACCCGGGCGCACCGCCGAACCGGAGGGCATGTTCTCGGCCAGCGCCAGCCAGCCGGTGACGTTGACCTCCAGGCCGAGGCGGGCGGCGGAGACGACCGCGGCGAACACGGCGGCGGCGCCGCTCATGTCGCACTTCATCGTCTCGTTGTGCCCGGCCGGCTTCAGCGAGATGCCGCCCGAGTCGTAGGTGATGCCCTTGCCGACGAAGGCGAGGTGCTTGTCCGCCTTCGGGTGGCTGTACGACAGCTTCACCAGGCGCGGGGTGGCCGCCGAGCCGCCGCCGACGCCGAGGATGCCGCCGTAGCCGCCCTTGGCCAGGGCCTTGTCGTCGAGCACCTGGAACCTGAGGCCGTGCTCCTTGGCCGCGGTCTGCGCGATACCGGCGAAGGCGGCGGGGGTGAGGTCGTTCGGCGGCATGTTGATCAGGTCGCGGGCGCGGTTCAGCTCCTCGCAGACCGCGACCGCGCGGGCGAGCGCGCCCTTGTGGGCGGCGTCGCGCGGCTTGCCGCCGAGCAGCGTGGCCTCGGCCAGCGGCGCCTTGCCGTTCTTGGCCTTGGCGGTCCTGGCCGCCTTGGCGTCCTGGGCGCCGCCCTTGTAGGCGTCGAAGGAGTAGGCGCCGAGCAGGACGCCCTCGCCGATCGCGCCGATCGCGCCGGGGCCGTCCACGGGCAGCGCGAACGCGGCCTTGCGGGACCCGGTGAGCGCGCGGGCGGCCACGCCGGCGGCCTTGCGCAGCGCTTCGGCGTCGTAGCCGGCGTCCTTGTCGTCGGGCTCCGCGCCGAGGCCCACCGCCACCACGAGCGGGGCCTTGAAGCCGGCCGGGGCGGGCAGCTTCGTCAGCTCGCCCTCGGCACCCGAGGCGCCGAGGGTCTCCAGGACGCCGGCCAGCCTGCCGTCGTACGCCTTGTCCACGGCCTCGGCGCCCGGCGCGACGACGGGCCCCTGGGCGCCCTTGGCGACACCGATCACGATCGCGTCGGCCCGCAGGCCGGGCGCCGCGGAGGTGCTGAGAGTCAGAGCAGTCACGGTGGTGAGATCTCGCTTCCGATGTGAAGTTGCAGTGGCCGAAATGGGGTGGGTCGACCGGGCCCGAGCGCCGACCCTGGGTCCAGGCCTGCGGACAGGTGGCAACCGGGGCCTTCACCCTGTCGGCGAACACCCGGGACGAGACTACGCGCGTGCGTGCGTTCGCTCATGCCCTCGGGGGGCCACTGCGGTGCGCTCAGGCGTGCTACCGGCCGAGAGCCAGCACGGTGAGGGACACGGTCGCGGCCGTCTCGGCGAGCGCTCCGAACACGTCACCGGTCACCCCGCCGAACCTGCGCACGCACAGCCGCAGCAGCACCTCGGCCCCGCCGAGGGCCGCCCCCACCGCCACGGCGACCCGCGGGCCTGCCACCGCGGCCAGCGCCACCACCCCCACCGCGACCCCCAGGGCGACGGCCCCCGGCACCACCCCGGCCACCGCCGCCCCCAGCCCCTCCGGGCGGGCGGCCGGCACCCCCGCGCGGGCGGCCAGGGTGAGGGCCAGCCGGGCCGCGACCGCCGAGGCCACGGCCGCCACGGCACCCCGGGCCCACGAGCCGCCGTAGAGCTGCGCCAGCACGGCGACCTGCGCCAGCAGCACCAGGACGAGGGTGAGCACCCCGAACGGCCCGATGTCCGACTGCTTCATGATCCGCAGCGCGTCCTCGGCGGGCTTGCCGCTGCCCAGCCCGTCGGCGGTGTCGGCGAGCCCGTCCAGGTGCAGGCCGCGGGTCAGCACGGCGGGTACGGCGACCGTGGCGACGGCGGCCGGCAGCGGGCCCGCGCCGAGCCACAGCAGCAGCACCCCGAGGCCGGCCGCGCAGCCGCCGACGACCAGCCCGGCCACCGGGGCCGACAGCATGCCCCCGCGGGCGGCCACCCGGTCCCAGCGGTGCACGCGCACGGGCAGCACGGTGAGGGTGCCGAACGCGAACCGGAGACCGTCGAGGGGGGAGGACTTCTGCACCGGCGCAGGGTACCCGGCGGCCGGAGCGCCACCGGCGGGCGCCGGGGCTACAGTGCGCTCATGGGGCACTGGTGGGTGCGCAACATCGTCGAGCCGGGCAAGCTCCCGCTGCTGCTCGCCCTCGCCGCCTTCGTGCTGACCTTCGCCGTCACCCGGGTCATCACCCGGCTGATCCGGGCCGGCAAGGGCCCGTTCGGCAACGTCAGGGCCGGCGGACTGCACATCCACCACGTCGTGCCCGGGGTCGTCCTGACCCTCGTCGGCGGCTTCGGCGCGGTCGCCAGTGACCGGCACGGGGCCGGCGGGGCCGTCGCCGCCGTGGTGTTCGGCATGGGCGCCGGGCTGGTCCTGGACGAGTTCGCGCTGATCCTGCACCTGGACGACGTCTACTGGACCGAGGAGGGCCGCAAGAGCGTCGAGGTCGTCGTGCTCACCGCCGCCCTCGTCGGGCTGCTGCTCGCCGGGTTCTCCCCGTTCGGTGTCAACGACCTGTCCCCGGAGGAGCTCCAGGACCGCGGCGGCGCGCTCGTCACCATCGCCGCGAACTTCCTGTTCTCGCTCGTCGCCCTGGGCAAGGGCAAGGCCCGCACCGCCCTCTTCGGGGTGATCGTGCCGCTGGTCGCGCTCGTCGGCGCGGTCCGGCTGGCCCGCCCCGGCTCCCCGTGGGCCCGCCGCTTCTACGGCCGCCGCCCCCGCGCCCGCGCCCGGGCCGCCCTGCGCGCCTACCGCCACGACCGCCGCTGGTCCCGCCGCAGCCGAGCCCTCCACGACTGGATCGGCGGCAAACCGGACCCCCGCCCGGCCCGCGTGCCCGACCACAGGTGACGCGGGGCACCGCGCCCCCGCCCCGTACCGTTGCGGGCCGGATCGAGGCAGACCCGGCCCGCGCCCGGCTGCCGTCGGCCCGGCCACAGGCGACGACAGGCGGTCACCTCGGGCCTGTCGGGCTCCGCCCCCGCGCCGGGGCCGCCCCGCGCGCCTGCCGGCACGGTCGGGGTCTGCCCGGCCGCCGCGCCCCCGCCCCCGTACCGTTCAGGGCTGGACCGGTGGCAGGTCCGAGCCGCGCCCGGGCCGCCTTCCCCACCACACGGGGCCCCGGGACGGGCTGTGGCGGGTCGCCGTCAGGAGGCACAGGAGGCCCACCGCCATCAGGGCGGCCAGGTGTTCCTTGCCCGCCAGGTTCTCCTTCACCAGGACCTCGACCACCATGGCGAGGGTCACCGCGCCCGCCGTCACATACGCGGCGTACCGCCAGGCCACGAAGACCGCGAGGCCCACGACGGCCGCCGACGGGCCGGTGTCGACCACCTGCGCGTCGGTCCAGGGCAGTCCGAACGGGGCGTGGCCGCCGAAGCCGATGCCCACGCGGGCGTACAGGGTTCCGGCGAGCGTGGCGACGTAGGCGATGGTCAGGGTCCGCCACCAGCCCAGGCACAGCTCGGCGATCCCGAACACCAGCAGGATCTGGGCCAGCGCCCCCCACACCGGCAGGTCGAGCGCGGGCACGAACAGTGACAGGGGGGTGCGCAGCAGGGCCAGCCACAAGGGGTCGGCGGCCCGTACGGCACCCAGGGCCTGCACCGGCTGATACCCCCACGGCTGGTTCTGCACGTACTGCAGGAACGCCGTCAGGCCCACCGCGGCGACCGTCATCGGGACCGCCGCCGGCCCCCGCCGGCGCAGCGGCCCGCGCGCGGCCGCGCACAGCGGCCCCCACTCGGTACGCGCCCAGCGGGCCAGGGCCCTCACGGCACGTCCCTCATCGAACGTTCCCCCGTCCAGCGTTCCTGCCATCGAGCGTTCCCCCGTCGAGCGTGTCTCATCGGTGCGTGTCCAGGTGCCTGCGGTGCAGCCACTCCGGCAGGCCCCACAGGAAGCCCTCCGCGCGGGCCGAGGCGAGGCCGATGCGCAGCAGGTCCGCGCTCTTCTCGAAGAGCAGGAACCGTGGCTCCCAGATGGGCCGGTACTTCGCGTTGGCGCGGTACAGCGACTCGATCTGCCACCAGCGTGAGAAGAAGCTGAGCAGCGACCGCCACAGCCTCAGCACCGGTCCGGCACCGAGACGCGCGCCACGTTCGAAGACCGACCGGAACATCGCGAAGTTCAGTGAGACCTGAGTGATCCCGATCTCGTCGGCCCGCCGCAGCAGTTCGATGACGGCGAACTCCATCAGCCCGTTGTCGGAGTCCCGGTCGCGGCGCATCAGGTCCAGGGACAGCCCGTGCGGCCCCCACGGCACGAACGACAGCAGCGCCCGCAGCCGGCCCTCGGCGTCCGTGCACTCCAGCATCACGCACCGGCCGTCCGCGGGATCCCCGAGCCGGCCCAGCGCCATGCTGAAGCCGCGCTCCGTGGCGCCGTCCCGCCAGTCGTCGGCCCGCCTGACGAGGTACGCCATCTCGGGCGCCGGGATGTCCGCGTGCCGCCGGATGCGCACCCGGTACCCGGCCCGCCTCACCCGGTTGTGCGCCTGCCGGACGGTACGCATCGCCCGGCCCTCCAGGGTGAACTCGGCGACCTCCACGATCGCCTCGTCCCCGAGTTCCAGCGCGTCCAGGCCGTGCCGGGCGTAGACCGTCCCGGCCTCCTCGCCCGCCCCCATCACCGCCGGGATCCAGCCGTGCGCCCGCGCCTGGGCCAGCCACGGCGCGATCGCCCCCGGCCACGCCTCCGGGTCCCCGATCGGGTCCCCGGACGCCAGGCACACCCCGCCGACCACCCGGTAGGCGACGCCCGCCTTCCCCGTCGGCGACCACACGACGCTCTTCTCCCGGCGCAGCGCGAAGTAGCCGAGCGAGTCGCGGTCGCCGTGCCGCTCCAGCAGCTCGCGCAGCCGCCTCTCGTCGTCCTCGGTGAGCGGGTCGACGGCCCGCCGGGACCGGAAGGCGGCGTACAGGACGGCGAGGAGCAGGGCCGTACTGAGCACGTTGACCGCCACGTTGGCCCAGTTCGGCGGGTCGATGCCGGGGAAGTGGGACTCCTCGGCGGCCACGGACACCAGCCGCAGGGCGCCGTAGTGCCAGCGCTCCAGGAACGTGGAGCGGGCCGCGTCCGGCGCCTGGTTGGTGACCGTCACCAGCAGCCCGGCCAGCAGGCTCGCCAGCAGCCCGCCGCCGACGGCCACCGTGGCCGCGAGCCGCGGGTTGGACCGGTCGCCCCTGGCGTAGAACTCCCGCCGGCCGACGAGCAGCGCGCCGACGAAGGCGGCCGTCAGCGCCAGGGAGACCCAGTTCTGCGCATACCGCCGGATCTCCGGGAACGCCATGGCGAACGCGAACAGGGCCAGGAAGAGCCCGCTCACCACCAGGTTGAGGATCCACGCGGCCCGCTTGCGGCGCCGCATGGTGATCGCCAGGAAGGCGGTGAACACCCCGGAGGCGAAGCCGGCCGTCAGCAGGTACGGCGTGAAGAAGTCGTCCTGGTTGTGCCGGCGCACGTCCTGGCCGAGCGAGACCCACAGCGCGCTGAGGAAGTTGATGAAGGCGACGGTCCGCAGGTACCAGACGGCGAACGCGGCGGCCCGCCGGGAAACCCCGGTGGGCCGCCGCGTCAGCTCACCCGTCCGCGTCGCCTCGACGCGCTGCTCCACGGCAATTCGGGCATCTCCCATGGGGCAGGATCATATGGGTCACGGCTGTGGCGAACCGTACTTTTCACTCCCCGGCGGCGCCTCCGGCGCCTCCGGCAGCTCGGCGGCCAGCGCGGCCGCGGCCCGGACCAGCGGCAGCGCCAGCAGCGCGCCGACCCCCTCGCCGACCTTCACACCCTGCTCCAGCAGCGGCTCCAGGGCCATCCGGTCCAGCGCCTTCGCCTGCCCGGGCTCCCCGCTGTCGTGCCCGGCCAGCCACCAGTCCGGCGCCCGGAACGCGACCCGCTGGGCGACCAGCGCGGCCGCGGCGGACACGACCCCGTCGAGGATCACCGGCAGCTTCCGTACCGCGCACTGGAGCAGGAACCCGGTCATCGCCGCGAGGTCCGCGCCGCCCACCGCGGCCAGCAGCTGGAGCTGGTCCCCGAGCACCGGCCGGGCCCGCCGCAGCGCGTCCCGGATCGCCGCGCACTTGCGCATCCACGCCAGGTCGTCGATCGCGACCCCGCCCCGCCCGGTCACCACGGACGCGTCGGTCCCGCACAGCGCGGCGATCAGCACCGCAGCCGGGGTGGTCCCGCCCACGCTGACATCGCCGAGCACCACGAGGTCGGTCCCCGAGTCGGCCTCCTCGTCGGCGACCGCGACACCCGCCAGCAGGGCGGCCTCGGCCTCCTCCGCCGTGAGCGCGTCCTCGATGTCGATACGGCCGCTGCCCCGCCGCACCCGGTGCCGTGTCACGTCCTTCGGGAAGGCGTCCGGCTCGCAGTCCAGCGCCATGTCCACGACCCGTACCGGCACCTCCAGCCGGCGTGCCAGCACGGACACCGCGCCGGCGCCCTCCAGCACCGCCCGGACCAGCTGCTCCGCACCGCCCGCGGGCCGCGCCGACACGCCCAGCTCGGCGACGCCGTGGTCACCGGCGAACAGCACCACCCGGGGCCGTTCGACCGGCCGTACCGGTACGACGCCCCGCGCGGCCGCCAGCCATTCGCCCAGCTCGTCCAGGCGGCCCAGCGCCCCCGGCGGCACGATCCGGCGCTCCCGCCGGGCCTCGGCGTCACGGCGCACGCCCCCGTCCGGGCGCTCGATCAGATCGGTGAAGTCGTCCAGATTAAGGCTGCTCATTCGCCGAACAGTACCGCCAGCGAACGACGCCTTCCGCGCCACATCGCGACCACACCCCCGCGACGTCTTTGCACCTCACACCGGTATCCCATACGTTCCGTTTTGCCGCGGAATGTCGCACAGGGAGCCGCCCATGCCGACCACGTCCCTCACCCCGCAGACCACCACCTCCTGCGACCCCTTCCAGGAGCCGCGCCGCGAGGACTGCCCCTGGTGCGGCTCCCGCCGCCTGCGCACCCGGGTGCGCGCGCCCGACCCGCTGCGCCACCAGCCGGGCACGTTCACTCTCGACCGGTGCCGGGACTGCGGCCACGCCTTCCAGAACCCGCGGCTCACCGCGGACGGGATCGCCTTCTTCCACCGGGAGTTCTACGACCGGCACCTCGACGAGTTCACCGCCCGCGTGCTCTCCCCCAAAGCGGTCCGCCGCCGGCACCGCACCACCGCCTGGCGCCTGTCGGCGCTGCGCGAACCCGAGAGCTGGCTGGACGTCGGCACGGGCTACGGCCGCTTCCCCGAGGCGGCGAAGGAGTTCTTCCCCTACACCAGCTTCGACGGGCTCGACCCCACGGCCCGGGTGGAGCGCGCGTTGCTGGAGGGGCGCGTGGAGGAGGCGCACCAGGGCTATCTGGCGACGCCGGGCATGGCGGCGCGGCTGCGCGCCCGCTACGACGTGGTCACCCTCCTGCACCACCTGGAGCACGCGCCCGACCCGCGCGCCGAACTCCGCGCCGCGCTCACCGTGCTGCGCCCCGGCGGCCACCTGGTGGTCGAAGTCCCCGACCCCCGCTGCCTGTTCGCCACCCTCCTCGGCAGACGGTGGCTGCCCTACGGCCAGCCGCGCCACCTGCACCTGCCGTCCCTGGCCAACCTGCGCGCGGAGCTGGAGGCGCTGGGCTGCACGATCCTGGTCACGGACCGCAGGGACCCGCACGTGCCCTACGACCTCGCGGGCGCCGTCGCCCTCAGCCTGGCCCCCGCACACCCCCTGCTCCAACTCGCCGCGAGCCCCCTCCTGGACGTGGCCGCGGCACTGGACCACGTCCTCGCCCCCCTCCTGCGCCGCACCCGCTTCTCCAACGCCTACCGGATCGTGGCCCGCAAGCGGCTCACCCCCTGAGGGCCAGCGCCTGCCCGGCGACGACCAGCAGCACCTGCTCGCACTCCGCCCCGAACGCCGCGTTCAGGCGCCCCAGTTCGTCCCGGTACCGGCGCCCGGAGGCCGTCGCGGGGACGATCCCCGAGCCGACCTCGTTGGACACCGCCACCACGGTCCGCCGGGTGGCCCGCACCGCGGACGCCAGCTCCCGCACCCGCTCCCGCAACGCCTTCTCACCGCCACCCGCCCACTCCGCGTCGTCCCACGCCCCGACGGAGTCCATGACATCGGTCAGCCACAGCGACAGACAGTCGATCAGCAGCGGCGGCCCGTCCCCGGCCAGCAGCGGCACCAGGTCCGTCGTCTCCGTCGTACGCCACGAACCCGGCCGCCGCTCCCGGTGCGTGGCCACCCGCGCCGCCCACTCGGTGTCCCCGCCGCGCGTGCCGCCCGTCGCCACGTACAGCACGTCCGGGAAGGTCTCCAGCCGCCGCTCCGCCTCCACCGACTTGCCCGAGCGGGCCCCGCCCAGCACCAGCGTCCGCCGCGGCACGTCCGGCACCTCCTCGTACGCCCCGACCACCAGCGTCGTACCGTCCGGGACCGCCCGCGCCCCGGCCGCCGCGAGCCGGCGCCGCAACTCCGCGCCGGGCGGCACGTCGTGGTCCAGGTGCACCGCGAGCACGTCCGTCGTCGGGCCGACCGAGCCCACCGCGCGGAGCCGGGCCAGCGCGTCGGGCCGCCCCACCACGTCCGCGAGGAGCATGTCGTAGGACTGCGCCGTCGCCTCCTCCAGACCGGCCGGTGCCCCGCCCGGCGGCAGGTACAGCAGCCGCTGCCCGTCCGGCCCGGTCACCGCGTACCCGGTGCCGCCCGCGTCCATCGCCACCGCCCGCACCCGATGCCCCGTCAGCAGCGCCAACTCCCGCCCGTCCGGAACCCGGCCGGGCTGCGGCAGCCCGGCCGGCACCTCCACCGCGGGACCGTCGTGCGGATGGGACAGCAGCACCTGCCGTACCCCGCCCAGCGAACGCCCGGCGCGCGCCGCCGCGAAGGCCGCGCCCGGGGTCAGGTCGAGCAGCAGCGCGCCGTCCACCAGCACCGCGGTCGCGGCCCGCGCGTCCGGCCCGAGCGCGGTCGCACAGGCGGCACAGGAACAGTCGGGGCGAGGCAGTCCCGCGGGAGCGCCGGTACCGAGCAGAGTGATGTCCACGGATCGATTTTCACCTCTCTGAGCAGGTCTTGCGCTTCCGGCTAGGCTCTCGGCAGGTGTTGGATCAAAGGAGGCCCACATGACGGCATGGACGTGGCGGTTCGAGAAGGCCGACGGGACGGAGGTCCAGCCGGCGGTGCAGCCCGAGGAGTTCACCACCCAGGGCGACGCCGAGTCCTGGATCGGCGAACACTGGAAGGCGCTGCTGGAGGGCGGGGCCGAGCAGGTGCGGCTGTTCGAGGAGAGCAGCGAGATCTACGGACCGATGAGCCTGCAGGCCGACGCCTGAGCCCACCACGGGGCGAGGCGGTGGGGAGGGGGCCGCGGGCCGCCCTCCTCACTGCTCGCCCAGCGTCACCCCGACCGTCTTCTGGGCGCCGTCGCGCAGGTACGTCACCGACGTCCGCCGGCCCGGCCTGTCGGCCGCCAGCGCCTCCGCGAGCGAGGTGATGGTGGTGACGGGCCGGTCGCCGACCCTGGTGATGATGTCCCCGGGCCGCAGTCCCGCCCGTGCGGCCGCGCCGCCGGACCGGACGGTGACCACCGCCACCCCGACCGGCTGGTAGCGGTCGTCCACGACGGTCCGCGCGGTGATGTCGAGGGCCGCCCGGCCCGAGTCGACGACCTTGCCCTCCTTGACGATCTGGTCGGCGATCGTCCGCACCATCGACGCCGGGATCGCGAACCCGATGCCCGGCGCCGCGCTGCCGCCGAGGCCGGGGTCGGCCGCCGCGAGCGTCGGGATGCCGATCACCCGCCCGTCCAGGTCGACCAGGGCGCCGCCGCTGTTGCCGGGGTTGATGGCGGCCGACGTCTGCACCATGTTCGCGATCGTCGCGCCCGTACCGCCCTCCGTGCTGCCCTCGCTGACGGTCCGTCCGGTCGCCGAGACGATGCCCTGGGTCACGCTGGACGACAGCCCCAGCGGCGACCCCATCGCCAGCACGATCTGGCCGACCGCCACCGTGTCGGAGTCCCCGAACACCGCCGGCCTGAGCCCGTCCGGCACCCGGTCCAGCCGGATCACGGCCAGGTCCTGCTCGGGGTAGGAGTACACCAGGCTCGCGGTGAGCGGCTCCTCGTTGCTGGCCGTGGTCACCTGGAAGGTCTTCTCCGACCCGACGACGTGCGCGTTGGTGACGATGTGTCCGCTGCCGTCGTACACCACCCCGGAGCCCAGGTCGTGGCTGGCCTGGATCTGCACGACCGACGGCAGCACCTCCCTGATGACCCGCTGGTACTGCGCCTGCAGGTCGCTCGCGGCCATCGGCACGGCCGCCCCGGTGCCCGCCGGGGCCGTCGCCGGGGCGTCCCGGCCGGCCGGGACGGCGGGGACGGTGCAGCCGGCGGCGAGGGCCGCGCAGCACGCCAGCGCGGCGGCGCGGACGGCCGTCCGCGGGGCACGCGCACGGGTACGGGAAGCGTCCATGCCCCGAGTCTCACCGCAGGATGATCACGCGTCCCGCGCTGTTGCCCCGAACGGGCTCAGCCGCGTCCCCCGCACAGATGCAGCAGCGCCGCCACCCCGCGGTAGGGGTCCGTGCGCCCGGCCCGCTCCTCCACCGCGAGCAGCGCCTCCAGGTCGTCCGGTACCGCCGCGTCGTCCGCCACCGTGTCCGTGAAGACCCGCACGCCGTACCAGGCGTGCAGCGGGGCGGCGATGCCGGCGAGCGTGGCGGTCAGGGAGGACAGGCGGTCGGCGCGGACGTCCACGCCGAGGCGGTTGCGGTAGGCGGTGGTGTCGAAGGCGGCCAGGGCGCCCGCCCAGTCACCGGTCAGGCCCGGGCGCATGGCGAGCGCGTCGCCGTTGCGGACCAGCAGGGAGAGCAGACCGCCCGGCGCCAGCATCCGGGCCAGGCCCGCCACCAGCGGGTCGGGCTCCTCGACGTACATCAGCACGGCGTGGCACAGCACCACGTCGAAACTGCCCGGCAGGAAGTGCACGCCGGTGTCCCGCCCGTCGCTCTGCACCAGCCGGACCCGCTCCCGGATGCCCTCCGGCTCCCGGGCCACGGCCTCCCGGGCGGCGGCGATCATCGTCGCGTCCTGCTCGACCCCGGTCACCTGGTGGCCCAGCCGGGCCAGCCGCAGCGCCTGCGCGCCCCGGCCCATCCCCACGTCGAGCACCCGCAGCCGCCGCCCGACCGGGAACCGCCCGGCTATCTGCTCGTCCAGCTGCCGCGCCACCAGCTCCTGGCTCACGACATCCCGCAGACCGGCCGGCCGGTTCGGCCGGGCCTCGGCCGCACCCCCGGTCAGAGCGTCAGCGCTCAGGGCCGCTCTCCGCGCTTGACCTGCGGCTTCGGCAGCCGAAGCCGACGCATCTGCAGGGACCGCATCAGCGCGTAGGCGACCGCGCCGCGGGTGTTCCCGTCCGGGAAGCGCTCCCTGAGCCGCTTCCTCAGCCGGAAGCCGCTGAACGCCGCGTCCAGCACGATCAGCACGATCACGACCAGCCACAGCAGCAGCGCGGTGCTTTGGATCGCGGGCACCTGCACCACGCTCAGCACCAGGATGACCACGGCCATCGGCAGGAAGAACTCCGCCACGTTGAAGCGCGAGTCCACCCAGTCCCGGGCGAACCGGCGGACCGGGCCCTTGTCCCGGGCGGGCAGGTACCGCTCGTCACCGCCGGCCAGCGCCTGGCGCTGCCGCTCCAGCGCCCGCCGCCGCTCCTCGCGCTGGCGCTTCGCTGCCTCCTTGCGGTTGGTCGGCGTGTGGGCGACGCTGCGGCGCTGGGACTGGGCCTCACTGCGCTTGGGCGTGGGCCTGCCCTTCGGGGCCTGCGGGTCACGGGGCTGCTTGGAGTCGGTCACCGCCGCCTTGTCGGCGGGGGCCTTCTCTTCCTTGGCACGGCTACGGAACACAAAACCCAAGGGTACGGGCTGCACCGGCATGGACCCCAGCCCGCTGGGGAACGATCCGGCAACACCGGACGTCCTTCTGGGTGGACCACCTACTCCTTGCGCCGGAGCCGTGCGGTCCGCAGTCGTCCTCGGGGATGAGCGCATCACCCCGCGAACGGTGCGGTAATGGAAGCAGGGCCCGTACTGTGGGTCCTGTCGCAGGATCGGTGAGCTGGAGTCCGTCAGAAGGGGGCGCGCGAAGCCCATGAGCGGTGTCATGAAGCGTATGGGGATGATCTTCCGCGCGAAGGCGAACAAGGCCCTTGACCGGGCCGAGGACCCGCGCGAGACCCTCGATTACTCCTACCAGAAGCAGCTGGAGCTGCTCCAGAAGGTGCGGCGCGGCGTCGCCGACGTGGCCACCAGCCGCAAGCGCCTGGAGCTGCAGCTCAACCAGTTGCAGCAGCAGTCGTCCAAGCTGGAGGACCAGGGCCGCAAGGCGCTCGCGCTGGGCCGGGAGGACCTGGCCCGCGAGGCGCTGTCCCGCAAGGCCGCGCTCCAGCAGCAGGTCACGGACCTGGAGACGCAGCACGCCACCCTCCAGGGCGAGGAGGAGAAGCTCACCCTGGCGGCCCAGCGCCTCCAGGCCAAGGTGGACGCCTTCCGCACCAGGAAGGAGACCATCAAGGCCACCTACACCGCCGCCCAGGCCCAGACCCGTATCGGCGAGGCCTTCTCCGGCATCTCCGAGGAGATGGGCGACGTCGGCCTGGCCATCCAGCGCGCCGAGGACAAGACCGCCCAGCTCCAGGCCCGGGCCGGCGCCATCGACGAACTGCTCGCCTCGGGCGCCCTTGACGACCAGTCCGGGATGCACAAGGACGACCTCCAGGCCGAGCTGGACCGGCTCTCCGGTGGTACGGATGTGGAGCTGGAACTGCAGCGCATGAAGGCCGAGCTGGCCGGGGGCTCCCCGCAGCAGGCCATCGAGGGCGGCACCGGTCAGGGGCAGCCCCGGCAGCAGCCGCAGGACACCCCGCGCTTCGACAAGCAGTAGCGGCGCCGGGGCCCGAGCCGAGGAGGCCGACGTGATCGTACGGATCATGGGGGAGGGCCAGGTGAGGCTGGACGACACCCACCTCGCCGAGCTGAACGAGCTGGACGACGAGCTGCTGGCCGCGATGGAGAGCGGCGACGAGGACGGCTTCCGCCGCACCCTCGGCGCCCTCCTGGACGCCGTCCGCCGGCTCGGCGCGCCCCTGCCGGACGCCTCCCTGGAGCCGTCCGACCTGATCCTGCCGTCGTCCGACGCGACGCTGGAACAGGTCCGCGAACTGCTGAACGACGACGGACTGATCCCGGGCTGAGCGGCGCGGTCTGGTTCCGGGCCGGGCGGCCGAGTGGCTGGTCCGGGCCGAGCGGGCGGGCGGTGAGGGGCTGGGCGCGGCCGTGGGGCGGGAAGGCCGTTCGGCCGTCGGCGTCCTGCCCCGGAACCGTACTGTTCCTTACGTGAGCACTCTCGAACGCGCCCGGTGCGGTCTCAAGGCACACCCTCTCGCCCTGGACGCGGCCCTCGCGGCGGGCGTGCTGGCCTGCATGATCGCCGGTACCTTCGCGGTGCCCCGGCGGGAACAGGGCGTCACCTGGGAGCTGCGGATCCCCGCCACCCTCAGCCTGCTGCTGATGCTGGCCGGCGCGGCGGCGCTCGTCTTCCGCCGCCGTACCCCGCGCACGGTCCTGGCCGTCACCGGCACGGCGTCCCTCGTCGAGTTCGTCACCGGTGACCCGCGCGCCCCGGTCGCCATGTCCGCCGTCGTCGCCCTGTACACGGTGGCGGCGACCACCGACCGCCCCACCACCTGGCGCCTCGGCCTGCTCACCATGACCGTGCTGACGGCCGCCGCCATGCTCGCCGGCCCGCTGCCCTGGTACGCCCAGGAGAACCTGGGCGTCCTCGCCTGGACCGGCATCGGCGCCACCGCCGGGGACGCCGTACGCAGCCGCCGGGCGGTCGTCCAGGCCATCCGGGAGCGCGCCGAACGCGCCGAACGCACCCGGGAGGAGGAGGCCCGCCGCCGGGTCGCCGAGGAGCGGCTGCGCATCGCCCGCGACCTGCACGACGTCGTCGCCCACCACATCGCCCTGGTCAACGTGCAGGCCGGTGTCGCCGCCCATGTCATGGACAAGCGGCCCGACCAGGCCAAGGAGGCCCTCGCGCACGTGCGGGAGGCCAGCCGCAGCGCGCTGAACGAACTCCGCGCCACCGTGGGCCTGCTGCGCCAGTCCGGCGACCCGGAGGCGCCCACCGAACCGGCCCCCGGTCTGAGCCGCCTGGAGGAGCTGGCCGACACCTTCCGCAGCGCGGGCCTGCCGGTCGCCGTGGCCCGCGCCGACCAGGGCACCGAACTCCCGGCCGCCGTCGATCTGGCCGCCTACCGGATCGTCCAGGAGGCCCTCACCAACGTCCGCAAGCACGCGGGCCCCGGCGCCGAGGCCGAGGTGAGCGTCGTACGGGTCGGACCACGGGTGGAGGTCACCGTGCTGGACGACGGCTCGGGCACGGTCGGCGCCCCGGAGGCCGGCGGCGGGCACGGGCTGCTCGGCATGCGCGAGCGGGTCAGCGCCCTCGGCGGCACCCTGACCACCGGGCCCCGCTACGGGGGCGGTTTCCGGGTCCATGCGATCCTGCCGGTCAAGACGCCGACGGCCCAGGGGGAGTCCGTATGACCATCCGTGTCCTGCTCGCCGACGACCAGGCGCTGCTGCGCAGCGCGTTCCGGGTGCTGGTCGACTCCGAGCCCGACATGGAGGTGGTCGGGGAGGCCTCCGACGGCGCGGAGGCGGTCCGTCTCGCCCGGGAGCACGGTCCCGACATCGTCCTCATGGACATCCGGATGCCCGGCACCGACGGTCTCGCCGCGACCCGGCTGATCAGCGCCGATCCCGCCCTCGCGCGGGTCCGCGTGGTCATCCTGACCACGTTCGAGGTCGACGACTACGTGGTGCGGGCGCTGCGGGCCGGCGCCTCCGGCTTCCTCGGCAAGGGCAGCGAGCCCGAGGAGCTGCTGAGCGCCATCCGGGTCGCGGCCGGCGGCGAGGCGCTGCTGTCCCCGGCCGCCACCAAGGGGCTGATCGCCCGCTTCCTCGCCCGGGGCGACGACGGCGACGACCGCGACCCGGCCCGCTCCGAGCGGCTCGGCGCGCTCACCGGCAGGGAGCGCGAAGTCCTCGTCCAGGTGGCCGGCGGCCACTCCAACGACGAGATCGCCGAGCGCCTCGCGGTCAGCCCGCTGACGGTGAAGACGCACGTCAACCGGGCCATGGCCAAGCTGGGCGCGCGGGACCGGGCCCAGCTCGTCGTGATCGCGTACGAGTCGGGGCTGGTCCGCCCGAGGATGGACTGATCTCCACCCACGCGTACTGCGCGCGGAGTAGGGGCCGGGTAAAGGAACGGGACCTGGGGCCTACGGTTCGGGCCCCCGGCATGGCTCAGATTGGTCGGGTGGGCGCTCACCTGCGTCCTTGCCGCTTCTGCCGCTCACAGAAGAGAGACCCCGAACCATGTCCTGGCTGTCCAGGTTCAGCCTCGCCCAACGGGCCCTCGTCGGGCTCGTGTCGGTCATCGCGCTCGCCTTCGGGCTGATCGCGATACCCCAGATCAAGCAGCAGCTGCTGCCCACCATCGAACTGCCCATGGTGTCGGTCATCGCGCCGTACCAGGGCGCCTCGCCCGACGTGGTCGAGAAGCAGGTCGTCGAGCCCATCGAGGACAACCTCCAGGGCGTCGACGGCGTCACCGGGGTCACCTCCACCGCGAGCGAGGGCAACGCCGTGATCATGGCGTCCTTCGACTACGGCAACGACACCGACCGGATCGTCTCCGACGTCCAGCAGGCCGTGAACCGGTCCCGCAACCGGCTCCCGGACGACGTCGACCCGCAGGTCGTCTCCGGCTCCACGGACGACATGCCGACCGTGGTCCTCGCCGCCACCTCGGGCAAGGACCAGCAGGCCCTCGCCGACCAGCTCGACACGACCGTCGTACCGGCCCTGAAGGACATCGACGGCGTCGGCCGGGTCCAGGTCATGGGCGTGCGCGACCTCCAGGTCACCGTCACCCCCGACGACGCGAAGCTCGCCCGGGCCGGCCTCACCCCCGCGGCCCTCGGCCAGGCCCTCCAGGCGGGCGGCGCGACCGTCCCGGCCGGCTCCTTCGACGAGGACGGCGCGAACCACACCGTCCAGGTCGGCGGCGGCTTCACCTCGCTGCAGCAGATCCGGGACCTCGCCGTCGCCGGTGAGAAGGGCGGCAGGCCGGTACGCCTCGGTGACGTGGCCGCCGTCGCGGAGCGGCCGGCCCCGGCCGACTCCCTCACCCGCACCGACGGCCGGCCGAGCCTCGCCGTCAACGTCACGATGGACCACGACGGCAGCGCGGTCGCCATCTCGGACGCGGTCAAGGACAAGCTGCCCGGCCTGCGCGCGGCCCTCGGCTCCGGCGCGCGGCTCACCATCGTCAGCGACCAGGGCCCGGCCGTGTCCAAGTCCATCAAGGGCCTGACCACGGAGGGCGCCCTCGGCCTGCTCTTCGCGGTCCTGGTGATCCTGGTCTTCCTGGCGTCGGTGCGCTCCACCCTGGTCACGGCGGTGTCCATCCCGCTGTCCGTGGTCCTCGCGCTGCTCGTGCTGTGGACACGCGACCTGTCGCTGAACATGCTGACGCTGGGCGCTCTGACCATCGCCATAGGCCGGGTCGTCGACGACTCCATCGTGGTCCTGGAGAACATCAAGCGGCACCTCGGCTACGGCGAGGAGCGCAGGGAGGCCATCCTCACCGCCGTGCGCGAGGTGGCCGGCGCGGTCACCTCCTCCACCCTCACCACGGTCGCCGTGTTCCTGCCGATCGGCCTGGTGGGCGGCATGGTGGGCGCCCTGTTCGGCTCGTTCAGCATCACGGTGACGGCGGCCCTGCTGGCGTCCCTGCTCGTGTCGCTGACGGTCGTGCCCGTGCTGTCGTACTGGTTCCTGCGCGCCCCGAAGGGCACCCCCGCCGACGCGGCCGAGGCCCGCCGCAGGGCCGAGGAGAAGGAGGCGGGCAGCCGCCTCCAGCGCGTCTACGTCCCCGTCCTGCGCTTCGCGACCCGCCGCCGTCTCACCAGCGTGGCCATCGCGCTCGTCGTCCTGGTCGTCACCTTCGGCATGTCCGGCCTGCTGAAGACGAACTTCTTCGACCAGGGCGACCAGGAGGTCCTCACCGTCAAGCAGAAGCTGAAGCCCGGCACCAGCCTCGCCGCCACCGACGCGCAGGCGAGGAAGGTCGAGAAGCTGCTCGCCTCCACCGAGGGCGTGAAGGACTACCAGGTCACCGTCGGCTCCTCCGGCTTCATGGCGGCCTTCGGCGGCGGCACCGACACCAACCAGGCGTCGTACCAGGTGATGCTGAAGGACTCCGCGTCCTACGACGACGTGCAGAAGCACCTCCAAGACGGCCTGAGGAAGCTGGACGGCGTCGGTACGACCACCGTGTCGGCCGGTGACGGCTTCGGCAACCAGGACCTGAGCGTCGTGGTCAAGGCGTCCGACCCGCAGGCGCTGCGCACGGCGGCGGAACAGGTCCGCTCCACGGTCGCCGGCCTCGACCACGTCACGGACGTCAGCAGCGACCTCGCGACCAGCGTCCCGCGGATCTCGGTGAGGGCCGGCGCGAAGGCGGCGGCGGCCGGGTTCGACGACCAGAAGCTCGGTGCGGCGGTCGCCCAGGCGGTGCGCGGCACAACGGCGGCCAAGGCGGTCCTCGACGACACCGAGCGGGACGTCGTCGTACGGTCGGCGAAGCCCGCGACCACGCTGGCCCAGCTGAAGGCGCTGCGCCTCGGCCCGGTGAAGCTGGGCGACATCGCCACGGTGAAGCTGGTGGACGGCCCGGTGTCCATGACCCGCATCGACGGGCAGCGCGCGGCCACCGTCACGGCCCGGCCGACCGGTGACAACACGGGCGCGATCAGCACCAGGCTCCAGGCGAAGATCAAGGACCTGAAGCTCCCGGCGGGCGCCACGGCCGAGATCGGCGGTGTCAGCTCCGACCAGGACGACGCGTTCAAGAACCTGGGCCTGGCCATGCTGGCGGCCATCGCGATCGTCTTCATGCTCCTGGTCGCGACGTTCCGCTCGCTCGTCCAGCCGCTGATCCTGCTGGTCTCCGTCCCGTTCGCGGCGACGGGCGCGATCGGCCTGCTGGTCGCCACCGGTACCCCGATGGGCGTGCCCGCGATGATCGGCATGCTGATGCTGATCGGCATCGTGGTGACCAACGCGATCGTGCTGATCGACCTGATCAACCAGTACCGGGCGCAGGGCCACGGCGTGGTGGAGGCCGTGATCGAGGGCGGCCGGCACCGGCTCCGCCCGATCCTGATGACGGCGCTGGCGACCATCTTCGCCCTGCTCCCGATGGCCCTGGGCGTCACCGGCGAGGGCGGCTTCATCGCCCAGCCGCTGGCCGTGGTCGTCATCGGCGGCCTGATCACCTCGACCCTGCTGACCCTGCTCCTCGTCCCGACGCTCTACGCGATGCTGGAGCTGCGCAGGGAGCGGCGGGCGAGGAAGCGGGCGGCCAGGCGCGGCACGCGGCAGACGGAGGTGCCGGAACCGGCGGGCGTGTAGGCCGGTGAGGCGACAGGGGCGCCCCCGGCCTCGGGGGGCGCCCCTGTCCGCGTTCGGGCGATGAGCCCTACGGCAGCGCCAGCATCCGCTCCAGCGCCAGCTTGGCGAACGCCTCAGTCTCCTCGTCGACCTCGATCCGGTTGACCAGGTTGCCCTCGGCCAGGGACTCCAGGGTCCAGACCAGGTGGGGCAGGTCGATGCGGTTCATGGTCGAGCAGAAGCAGACCGTCCTGTCGAGGAAGACGATCTCCTTGCCCTCGGGCGCGAAACGGTTCGCCAGGCGGCGGACCAGGTTCAGCTCGGTGCCGATGGCCCACTTCGAGCCGGCCGGGGCGGCTTCGAGGGCCTTGATGATGTACTCGGTCGAGCCGACGTGGTCCGCCGCGGCCACGACCTCGTGCTTGCACTCGGGGTGGACGAGGACGTTCACCCCGGGGATGCGCTCGCGGACGTCGTTGACCGAGTCCAGGCTGAAGCGGCCGTGGACCGAGCAGTGGCCGCGCCACAGGATCATCTTCGCGGCACGCAGCTGCTCCGCGGTGAGCCCGCCGTTCGGCTTGTGCGGGTTGTAGACGACGCAGTCGTCCAGGGACATGCCCATGTCGCGGACGGCGGTGTTGCGGCCCAGGTGCTGGTCGGGCAGGAAGAGGACCTTCTCGCCCTGCTCGAAGGCCCATTCGAGGGCGCGCTTGGCGTTGGACGAGGTGCAGATCGTGCCGCCGTGCCTGCCGGTGAACGCCTTGATGTCGGCGGAGGAGTTCATGTACGACACCGGGACCACCTGCCCGGCGACGCCCGCCTCGGTCAGCACGTCCCAGCACTCGGCGACCTGTTCCGCCGTCGCCATGTCGGCCATGGAGCAGCCGGCCGCCAGGTCGGGCAGGACGACCTTCTGCTCGTCGGAGGTGAGGATGTCCGCGGACTCGGCCATGAAGTGCACACCGCAGAAGACGATGTACTCCGCCTCCGGGCGCGCCGCCGCGTCCCGGGCCAGCTTGAAGGAGTCGCCCGTGACGTCGGCGAACTGGATGACCTCGTCGCGCTGGTAGTGGTGGCCGAGCACGAAGACCCTGTCGCCGAGCTTCTCCTTGGCGGCGCGGGCGCGCGCGACCAGGTCGGGGTCGGACGGCGACGGCAGGTCACCGGGACACTCGACGCCCCGCTCGCTCTTGGGGTCGGCCTCGCGGCCGAGCAGCAGCAGGGCGAGCGGAGTCGGCTGCACGTCGAGCTCCTGGGTCTGGGCGGTGGTCACCACACGCACCCTTTCTACTTTTCGTCTAACTGACGCTATCTATCATAACCGGTTCACGTCACTTTGACGATGGCGATTGCGTCGATGTGACGTGAATCCCGCCGGGAGTCCCTCTTCGGGCGCCTGTCCGCGTTCCCGGGCGTGTGCGAGCATGAGGGAGCAAGGAAAGAACAACGCGACCACGCGAATGCCCGGCCCGGAATGAATCCGGGGGAACGCCGGTTGCACTCGTCGGCAAGCAGTCTCCGTACAACCCGGGAGAGATGTAGATGTCCGTATCGGACGAGACCACCACCGTCACCGACGGCATCATCCTGACCGACGCCGCCGCGGCCAAGGTCAAGGCCCTGCTCGACCAGGAAGGCCGCGACGACCTCGCGCTGCGCGTCGCCGTCCAGCCCGGCGGCTGCTCCGGCCTGCGCTACCAGCTCTTCTTCGACGAGCGCTCGCTCGACGGCGATGTGGAGAAGGACTTCGGCGGGGTCAAGGTCGTCACGGACCGGATGAGCGCTCCGTACCTGGGCGGCGCCACCATCGACTTCGTGGACACCATCGAGAAGCAGGGCTTCACGATCGACAACCCGAACGCGACCGGCTCCTGCGCCTGCGGCGACTCCTTCAGCTGAGCCGGCCACCGGCCCGCACGGGCACGGACAAGGCGGAAAGGGCGGCGGTCCCCTCCGGGGGGCCGCCGCCCTTTCGTACGCCCTTCTCCGCTCCCGTTACCCTCCGGCGCCCGGCCGGCGCGGCTGCGCCGACGCGTCCGGCCGCAGCGAGCCCGGCTTCGCCTTCGCGACCGCCTTGCCGTCCGTGCCGACCACCGTCCGGCCGTCCAGCGGAGCCTTGAGCGTCACCGTCTTCACGTACTGCTTCGCGATCAGCACGCACACCCGGCCCGGCCAGGGCCGCTCGGTCACCCGCACCGTCACCCGGTCGCCGCTCTCCCGGGCCGACGTCCTGTAGTCGGCACACACCCCGCCGTAGAAACTCAGGTTCAGGGTCCGCCCGTCGGCCGTGTAGGCGGCCACCTCCACGCTCCGGCTCCGGCCGGGCGCCCCGGACGCCGACGGTGCGGGGGACGACGACGAGGACGGCGAGGACGGCGAGGACGCGCCCGCCAGGTACTCGGGGGCGACCGCCGGGTAGGTCACCGTGAACGCGGCGTCCGCCGCGGACCCGCGCACCCGGAACAGCCAGGACGGCACCAGCGTCTGCCGGCCGCCGACTGAGTGCGCGGCCAGCCCGAACACGGCCTTCTCGACCGTGACGGTGCCCGTGCCCGTCGCCTGGCCGGCCGACGGCTCCGGCGCCCCCGTGGACGCGCCGCACGGCTGCTCCAGCCGGTCCTTCGGCGGCACCGCGCTGGCGCACCCCCCGATCCCCATCCGGTGGTCGCCCTTCGCCGCCCCGTTCATCAGCTCCAGCGTCTTCTGCGCGCCCAGCACGGGATAGGTGGCGCCCTTCACCGGCGCGCCCAGCAGCCCCTGACCGCCGACCAGCACACCCTCGCGGTCCACGGTCAGGCCGGTCGTCCAGCCGTACGTGGGCAGCCCGCCCACCACCGGATCGGCGTTCACCACCCGCTGGGCGCCCATGACCTGGCTCGCGTCGAGCTTCGCGTCGTCCAGTCCCGCCGCCTTCAGCACCGGCGCCGCCGCCTTCTCGGCCGCGGCCACGCTCACCGGTGCGCCGGCCGGAGCGCCCGGGTCCTGCGCGCAGACGGTCACCTTGCGGCAGTTGTCGGTGCCGGGCGCGTACCGGTCGAAGCTCCAGCTGCCCGGCGCGTCCCGGTTCACCGTCAGGCGCGGCCCCGAGCCGTCCCCGCCGCCGACCCGCCAGATCCGGCCCTCGGCCACCGGCGCGCCGTCGATCCCGAGCGCCTTCGCCAGCCGGACCACCCGGTCCCGGCCGACCTCGCCGCGCGGCTCGTACACCGGCGCCGCGCGGGGGCCGTCCGGCAGGTCGCCCCCCGCCACGTACCGGGTGCCGTACGGATCCG
This sequence comes from Streptomyces sp. NPDC023481, assembly GCF_055560195.1. Taxonomy (NCBI): domain Bacteria; kingdom Bacillati; phylum Actinomycetota; class Actinomycetes; order Kitasatosporales; family Streptomycetaceae; genus Streptomyces; species Streptomyces sp. NPDC023481. The sequence goes on along the minus strand of NZ_JBVHJE010000002.1, from coordinate 47,544 downwards.
GCTCGCCGGGCGCGATCCCACCGGTGCCGGTGTGCTCCCAGCCGTCCAGGGTGAGCGGCGGGGGAGTGCCGCCCGCCCCGCCGGGAGCGGCCGTGTCACCGGAGTGACCGCCCGTGCCGCCGCTCGCGGCGAGGTAGGCGCCCCCGCCACCGACCAGCAGGACGGCCGCGGTGGCGACGGCGACGACGACGGCGGTGGGGCGTCGACTGCTCGTCCGCCCCGGCTCCGCCCCTTCGGGCGCTTCGGCGTTCTCGGGCCGCTCGGTGTTCACCGCATCGCTCCTCGCTGGTCGTGTCCCGCGTCCCCGGCCGCGGGGGACGGCGATGGGACGCGGGAGGGGAGCGTACGGTTCCCGGGCGCGCGCCCTCCGTCAGTCGCCGTAGTCGGACATCGCGTCCAGCAGCCTGGCCGAGCGCACCGGCACGTCCACCCCGTGGATGCGGGACGGCGACACCGGCCGGGACTCGGCGTGGTCCGGGGCCGCCCAGTGCGGGACCATCCGGGCGCAGTCGCCGCGCAGCGCGGCGAGGCCGCCGTCGAGGTCGGCCGGGGCGGTGGAGGTGACCTTGAGGTTCGTCATGCCCGAACCGTAGGCACGGCCGACGGTGTGGAGAAAGAGCTACTATCGGGTAGTTTTGCCTCCTTCAGTGGCGGCGTCCGACCGGGTAGCGTGAACTGTCAATCCCGCCTCCCGCAGGAGAATCCCCGTCGTGCGCATCGCAGTCACCGGCTCCATCGCCACCGACCACCTCATGACCTTCCCCGGCCGTTTCGCCGACCAGTTGGTCGCGGACCAGCTGCACACGGTTTCGCTCTCCTTCCTCGTCGACAACCTCGACGTGCGCCGCGGCGGCGTCGCCGCGAACATCGCCTTCGGCATGGGCCAGCTCGGCACCCGCCCGATCCTGGCCGGCGCCGCCGGCTTCGACTTCGACGACTACCGGGCCTGGCTCGACCGGCACGGCGTCGACACCGAGTCGGTCCGCATCTCCGAGACCCTGCACACCGCCCGCTTCGTGTGCACCACGGACTCCGACCACAACCAGATCGGCTCCTTCTACACCGGCGCGATGAGCGAGGCGCGCCTCATCGAGCTGAAGACCGTGGCGGACCGCGTGGGCGGCCTCGACCTGGTCCTCATCGGTGCCGACGACCCCGAGGCGATGCTCCGCCACACGGAGGAGTGCCGCTCCCGCTCGATCCCCTTCGCCGCGGACTTCTCCCAGCAGATCGCCCGCATGGAGGGCGAGGAGATCCGGATACTGCTGGACGGGGCGACGTACCTCTTCTCCAACGAGTACGAGAAGGGCCTCATCGAGTCCAAGACCGGCTGGAGCGACGCCGAGATCCTCGCCAAGGTCGGCCACCGGATCACCACGCTCGGCTCGCGCGGCGTACGCATCGAGCGCACCGGCGAGGACCCGATCGAGGTCGGCTGCCCCGAGGAGGAGCGCAAGGCCGACCCCACGGGCGTCGGCGACGCCTTCCGCGCGGGCTTCCTGTCCGGGCTGGCCTGGGGCGTCTCCCTGGAGCGCGCCGCCCAGGTGGGCTGCATGCTGGCGACCCTCGTCATCGAGACCGTCGGCACGCAGGAGTACCAGCTGCGGCGGGGCCACTTCATGGAGCGGTTCGTGAAGGCGTACGGCGACGAGGCCGGGCAGGAGGTCCGCGGCCACCTGAGCTGAGGCCGGCCGCGTCCTCGGGGGTCCGCCACCCGGACCCCCTCGGCTCCTCAGCTCACCCGGCGGACCACGTACGCCGATCCCCGGTCCGCCGGCTCCTCCCCGACGTACTCCTGCCCCCGCATCTCGCACCACGCCGGGATGTCCAGGCGGGCCGCCTCGTCGTCGGACAGGACGCGCACGGTGCCGCCCACGGGGACCTCGCCGAACACCCTGGCCAGCTCGATGACGGGGATCGGGCAGCGCTTGCCGAGCGAGTCGACGACCAGCTCCTCGGGGCCCGCCCGGACGACCGGCGCGGGCGCGCCCAGCTTCTCGCGCACCCCGGCCACCGCCCCCGGCAGCACCTGGAGGAACCGCTCCACGTCGGCCTCCGCCGTGCCGGGCGGCAGCGAGACCCGTACGTTGCCCTCGCTGAGCACCCCCATCGCCTTCAGCACATGGCTGGGCGTCAGCGTACTGCTCGTGCAGGAGGAGCCGGAGGAGACCGAGAAGCCGGCCCGGTCCAGCTCGTGCAGCAGGGCCTCGCCGTCGACGTACAGGCAGGAGAAGGTGACGATCCCGGGCAGCCGGCGCTCGCCGTCGCCGACCACCTCCACGTCCGCCACCAGCTCCGGCACCCGCGCCCGGATCCGCGCCGTCAGCTCCCGCAGCCGTACCGCCTCCTGGGCCGCCTCGGCCCGGACCGCGCGCAGCGAGGCCACGGCCGCCACGATCGCCGGGATGTTCTCGAACCCGGGCGCCCGGCCCGACTCCCGCTCGTCCACCGGCCCCTGCGCCGCGAACCGCACCCCCTTGCGGACGGCCAGCAGCCCCACGCCCGACGGGCCGCCCCACTTGTGGGCGCTCGCCGCCAGCAGCGACCAGTCACCCCCGACCGGCCCCCAGCCCAGCGACTGCGCCGCGTCCACCAGCAACGGCACCCCGGCCGCCCGGCACGCCTCCGCCACCTCGGCCACCGGCTGTACGGTCCCCACCTCGTGGTTGGCCGACTGCAGGCAGGCCAGGGCGGTGTCGGGGCGCAGCGCGTCCGCGTACCCGGAGGGATCGACGGCCCCGGCCCGCCCGACCGCCACCCGGGTCACCGTCCCGCCCCCGGCCTCGCACTCCTCCGCCGAATGGAGGACGGAGGAGTGTTCGACCGCGGACACGATCAGGTGGCGTCCGACCCGCCGCCGCCCGGCCAAGGCCCCCGCGACGCCCGCGTGTACGGCCCGCGTCCCGGACGGCGTGAACACCACCTCGTCCGCCCGGCACCCGACGGCCTCCGCGGCCGCCTCCCGCGCGGCGTCCAGCAGCATCCGCGCCTTGCGGCCCTCCCGGTACAGCCGGGCCGGATCGGCCCACCCCTCGTCCAGGCAGGCCAACAGCGCCTGACGGGCGACGGGATGGAGAGGGGCGGCGGAGGCAGCGTCAAAGTAGGCCATACGGCAACGTTAAGACCCCCGCGGAGGTGGCCGAGCCAGGGTCGCGACCAGCCACGATGACCCCGCAGCCGCCAATCAAGCGAACCACCCCACCCAGTAGGCACCCCTCCCCGCGAACCCCCGGAGAGGGTGGGCTAGGGTTTGGTCCGCATAAACATCCAAACCCCTGCCCGACGCAGGGCGGCGACCGACCAGCGAGAAGGCCGCAGCCAACCGCGCGGGCGAGACTCTCGGGAAGGCGCTACGTGAGTCCCAACGGCTCCGACCGCTCGCCGCGGCGCCCGATGCGGCGGAAGCTGCTGCAGGCACTGACCGCGGGCCTGGTCCTGGCGACCGCAACCGGTTGCACATACAAGGACTTCCCCCGCCTTGGCATGCCCACCCCGACCACGGAAGAGGCTCCGCGGATCCTCTCCCTGTGGCAGGGCTCCTGGGCTGCCGCGCTCGCCGTCGGCGTGCTGGTGTGGGGCCTGATCCTGTGGAGTGCCCTCTTCCACCGGCGCAGCCGCACCAAGGTCGAGGTTCCTCCGCAGACTCGGTACAACATGCCGATCGAGGCCCTGTACACGGTGGTCCCGATCATCATCATCTCGGTGCTCTTCTACTTCACGGCCCGGGACGAGTCGAAGCTGCTCAGCCTCACCGACAAGAAGCCGGACGTCACGGTCAACGTGGTCGGCTTCCAGTGGAGCTGGGGCTTCAACTACATCGAGAACGTCCCCGGTTCCACGGGCGACGCCAAGACCGACAAGAACCTGGACGCCATCCCGGCCCGGTTCAAGAAGGACTTCCCGGCGAACGCCGGCGGTGTCTACGACGTCGGTACCCCTGGCACGCGGAACCCGCAGACGAACAACCCCGGTCCGACGCTCTGGCTCCCCAAGGGCAAGACGGTCCGCTTCGTCCTCACCTCGCGTGACGTCATCCACTCCTTCTGGGTGGTGCCGTTCCTGATGAAGCAGGACGTCATCCCGGGCCACACCAACGCGTTCCAGGTGACCCCCAACAAGGAGGGGACCTTCCTGGGCAAGTGCGCGGAGCTCTGCGGCGTCGACCACTCCCGGATGCTGTTCAACGTGAAGGTCGTCTCCCCGGCGGCTTACCAGAAGCATCTCCAGGACCTCGCCAAGAAGGGGCAGACCGGTTACGTTCCCGCCGGCATCGCGCAGACGGGCCACGAGAAGAACCGGGAGTCGAACGTACTGTGAGCATCGTCAACGAACCCCAGGGTGCCGCGGCAGCTGAGGACTCGTACGAGAACGAGCTGCCGGTCCGGCGCAAGCAGCCCGGCAACGTCGTGGTGAAGTGGCTGACGACCACCGACCACAAGACGATCGGAACGCTGTATCTGGTCACCTCGTTCGCGTTCTTCCTGATCGGTGGCGTGATGGCGCTGCTGATGCGCGCCGAGCTGGCCCGTCCTGGCCTGCAGTTCATGTCGAACGAGCAGTTCAACCAGGCGTTCACGATGCACGGCACGATCATGCTGCTGATGTTCGCGACGCCGCTGTTCGCCGGCTTCACGAACTGGATCATGCCGCTGCAGATCGGCGCGCCCGACGTGGCGTTCCCGCGGCTGAACATGTTCGCCTACTGGCTGTACCTGTTCGGCTCGACCATCGCCGTGGGCGGCTTCCTCACCCCGCAGGGTGCGGCCGACTTCGGCTGGTTCGCCTACAGCCCGCTGTCGGACGCGGTCCGCAGCCCCGGCATCGGCGCCGACATGTGGATCATGGGTCTGGCCTTCTCCGGCTTCGGCACCATCCTCGGCGCGGTCAACTTCATCACCACCATCATCTGCATGCGCGCCCCCGGCATGACGATGTTCCGCATGCCGATCTTCGTGTGGAACGTGCTGCTGACCGCCGTGCTGGTCCTGCTGGCCTTCCCGGTCCTGGCGGCCGCGCTGTTCGCGCTGGAGGCGGACCGCAAGTTCGGCGCCCACGTCTTCGATGCCGCGAACGGCGGAGCGTTGCTCTGGCAACACCTCTTCTGGTTCTTCGGGCATCCAGAGGTGTACATCATCGCGCTGCCGTTCTTCGGCATCATCTCCGAGGTCATCCCGGTCTTCTCCCGCAAGCCGATGTTCGGCTACATGGGCCTGATCGCCGCGACCATCGCGATCGCCGGTCTCTCGGTGACGGTGTGGGCGCACCACATGTACGTCACCGGCGGAGTGCTGCTGCCGTTCTTCTCCTTCATGACGTTCCTCATCGCCGTCCCGACCGGCGTGAAGTTCTTCAACTGGATCGGCACGATGTGGAAGGGCTCGCTGTCCTTCGAGACGCCGATGCTCTGGGCGGTCGGCTTCCTGATCACCTTCACCTTCGGTGGTCTGACCGGTGTCATCCTGGCGTCGCCGCCGATGGACTTCCACGTCTCGGACTCGTACTTCGTGGTGGCCCACTTCCACTACGTGGTGTTCGGTACGGTCGTCTTCGCGATGTTCGCAGGCTTCCACTTCTGGTGGCCGAAGATGACCGGCAAGATGCTGGACGAGCGCCTCGGCAAGATCACGTTCTGGACGCTGTTCGTCGGCTTCCACGGCACGTTCCTGGTCCAGCACTGGCTCGGTGCCGAGGGCATGCCCCGCCGGTACGCCGACTACCTGGCGGCCGACGGCTTCACCGCGCTGAACACGATCTCCACGATCAGCTCGTTCCTGCTCGGCCTGTCGATCCTGCCGTTCCTCTACAACGTGTGGAAGACGGCCAAGTACGGCAAGCCGGTCGGCGTGGACGACCCGTGGGGCTACGGCCGCTCGCTGGAGTGGGCGACCTCCTGCCCGCCGCCGCGGCACAACTTCCTCACCCTGCCGCGGATCCGCAGCGAATCCCCGGCGTTCGACCTGCACCACCCTGAGATCGCCGCGCTCGAACAGCTCGAGCACGCCGGTCATGGCACCGCCGTCGCGGGCAGCAAGGAGGCCGGCAAGTGAAGATCCAGGGTCGGATGTTCATCTGGCTGAGCGTCTTCATCCTGATCATGGCCATCGTGTATGGCGTGTGGTCGAAGGAGCCGGCCGGAACCACCGCGCTCTTCCTGGCCTTCGGCCTGAGCGTCATGATCGGCTTCTACCTGGGCTTCACCGCCCGGCGGGTCGACGCGGGCGCCCAGGACGACAAGGAGGCGGACGTCGCGGACGACGCGGGCGAGCTGGGCTTCTTCAGCCCGCACAGCTGGCAGCCGCTCATGCTGGGCTTCGGCGGCGCGATCGCCTTCCTCAGCATCGCGGTCGGCTGGTGGCTGATCTACTTCTCCGCGCCGTTCATCGTGCTCGGCCTGTTCGGCTGGGTGTTCGAGTACTACCACGGTGAGAACCGCACCCAGTAGGACTCGCGGAACGCACCAGGAGCCCGGACCTTCCCTCAGGAGGGTCCGGGCTCCCGGCTTTTCCGGCGGCCCCGGCGTGTCCTTCCTTTGCCGCAGTGTCGTTCCCTCGTACGAGTTACCTGCCGTGCCAGTACGGTCTCCAGCTCATAGCGTGATCGTATGAACCACACTCCGCGGACCCGCACCGTCGTCAGCTGCACCCTGCTGGTGACCGCCCTCGGCGCGGGCGTCACCGCTTGCGGTTCGGACGGCAACCCCCTGTCGGCCAGGCCGTACGACGCAGCGGGCCTGATCTCCTTCAACGGCCCCACCGAGGCGGGGAAGCGGGCCGACCCGGACAAACCCCTGGAGGTCACCGCCGACAGCGACGAGGGCCGTATCACGGACGTCACCGCCCAGGACTCCGCAGGGCGCTACGTGGCGGGCGAACTCGCCGCCGACGGCAGCCGCTGGCACAGCACCTCCCCGCTGGCCGCCAACGCCCACTACACGGTCACGGTGAGCACCGAGGACGACGACGGCGCGCCCGGCCGCAGGATCCTCACGTTCGACACCAGCAAGCCCACCAGCAAGCAGCGCCTGAACGTCACGTTCGGCCCCCAGAAGGGCACCTACGGCGTCGGACAGCCGATCACGGCCCAGCTCGACCACGAGATCAAGGACAAGGCGCAGCGCGCCGTCGTGGAGCGCGCCCTGCGGGTGGACTCCACGCCGGCCGTGCAGGGCGCCTGGCACTGGGTGGACAACAAGGAACTCCACTACCGGCCCAAGGAGTACTGGCCCGCCCACGCCACCCTCCAGGTGCACAGCAACCTGGAGGGCGTCCGGATCAGCGACCGGATGTGGGGCGGCAGGGCCAAGCCGCTGACGATCACCACGGGCGACCGGATCGAGGCCGTCACGGACGCCGCCTCGCACCAGATGACCGTCTACAAGAACGGCCAGGAGATCAACCAGATCCCGGTCACCACCGGCAAGCCCGGCTACGAGACCCGCAACGGCGTCAAGGTCGTCCTGGCCAAGCAGTACTTCGTACGCATGCGCGGCACCACCGTCGGCATCGCCGAGGGCAGCGCCGACTCCTACGACCTGCCGGTCTACTACGCCACCCGGGTCACCTGGTCGGGCGAGTACGTCCACGCCGCCCCCTGGTCCGTGGGCTCCCAGGGCTACGCCAACGTCAGCCACGGCTGCACCGGGATGAGCACGTCCAACGCCGAGTGGTTCTTCGACACCGTCCGCGAGGGCGACATCGTCAAGGTCGTCAACTCCAACGGCGACGAGATGGAACCCTTCGGCAACGGCTTCGGCGACTGGAACGTCGACTGGCAGAAGTGGCGCCAGGGCAGCGCCCTCTTCAACGGCAAACCGGACGGTCCCACGCCGTCGGACGCCCTGAGGATCCAGCCAGCGGCCCTGTGAACGCCCTCAGGGGGCGCGGGGAGCGCGCGCGGGCCGGTGGCCTCGTCGCGCGCTCCCCGCGCCCCTGTGCGCTACGCGCCCACCAACCGCCGCCGGCGGAGCAGGGTGGCCAGTGCGGTGGCGAACTCCACCGGGTCCACCGGCAGGGTCACCGCCGCGTCGGCCCGGCTCCACGTGGCCAGCCACGCGTCCTGCGGCCGTCCCATCAGCAGCAGCACCGGCGGGCAGTCGAACACCTCGTCCTTGATCTGCCGGCACATCCCCATGCCGCCCATCGGCACGGCCTCGCCGTCGAACACGCAGACGTCGATGCCGCCCTTGCCCAACTCCCTCAGGACCGCGTCGGGGGTCGCGCACTCCACGAACTCGACCAGGGGCACGTCCGGCGCCGGCCGACGCCCGGTGGCCAGCCGTACTTGCTCGCGGGTGGTGGAGTCGTCGCTGTAGACCAGCACCGTGGCGGTCGGCTGCATTGTTCCTCCGGGACGTCAGCGTCGTACGGACAGGACGGGCGGGGCCGTCGCGGCGGATGTTACTCCCGTCGTCATGCCCCTGAACACCACGCGGAACACCCCGTCGAACACCACGTCAACACCGGTCCGACGGGTGGCAACACTCCGAACGGCACCCCCCGGAGTGAGCGCGAGATAAGCGACCGACATAATGTCGGTCGTGGCGACAGCAACGACAGTAGATACCGGGCACGCGCACCCGTCGGTCAACCGGCCGAACCTCACCAGCGTCGGAACCATCATCTGGCTGAGTTCCGAGCTGATGTTCTTCGCGGCCCTCTTCGCGATGTACTTCACCCTCCGGTCGGTGACCGGACCGGCTCACTGGAAGGAGATGGCGCACGCACTGAACGTGCCCTTCTCCGCGACGAACACCACGATCCTGGTGCTCTCGTCCCTCACCTGCCAGCTCGGCGTGTTCGCGGCCGAACGCGGCGACGTGAAGAAGCTCCGTGGCTGGTTCATCCTCACCTTCATCATGGGTGCGATCTTCATCGGCGGTCAGATCTACGAGTACACCGAGCTGGTGAAGAAGGACGGCATCTCGCTGTCCTCCGACCCGTACGGCTCGGTGTTCTACCTGACCACCGGCTTCCACGGCCTGCACGTGACGGGCGGTCTCATCGCCTTCCTGCTGGTCCTCGGCCGCACCTACATGGCCAAGAGGTTCACTCACGAGCAGGCGACCGCCGCCATCGTCGTGTCCTACTACTGGCACTTCGTCGATGTCGTCTGGATCGGCCTCTTCGCCACGATCTACCTGATCAAGTAGCCGGGACCGCTCCCGCACATCCAGAAGCACCGACGCAGAAGATCCTGACACCGGGGTAATCCGTGAAAAAGCTCTCCGCACGACGACGCCATCCGCTGGCGGCGGTCGTCGTCCTACTCCTCGCGCTGGCGGCCACTGGGGGGCTGTACGCCGCGTTCGCGCCCGCGGGCAAGGCGCAGGCCGATGAAACCTCCCAGTCCCTGACCATCAAGGAGGGCAAGAAGCTCTACCAGGTCGGCTGCGCCAGCTGCCACGGCACCGGTGGCCAGGGCTCCTCCGACGGCCCGAGCCTCGTCGGCGTGGGTGCCGCCGCGGTCGACTTCCAGGTCGGCACCGGCCGTATGCCCGCCGCGACCTCGCAGGGCGCCCAGGTCCCGCGCAAGAAGAACATCTACACGCAGGCCCAGATCGACCAGCTCGCCGCGTACGTCGCCTCGCTGGGTGCCGGCCCGAGCGTGCCCACCAAGCAGCAGTACGGCCCCGAGGGCGCGGACATCGCCAAGGGTGGCGAGCTGTTCCGCACCAACTGCGCGCAGTGCCACAACTTCACCGGTAAGGGCGGTGCCCTGACCAAGGGCAAGTACGCGCCCAACCTGGAGGGTGTCGCTCCCAAGCACATCTACGAGGCCATGCAGACGGGCCCGCAGAACATGCCGTCCTTCCCCGACACCACGATGTCGGAGAAGAACAAGAAGGACATCATCGCGTACCTGAACGCGGTCAACGGCAGCGAGACGGAGAACCCGGGCGGTCTGGAGCTGGGCGGCCTCGGGCCGGTCAGTGAGGGCCTGTTCGCCTGGATCTTCGGCCTCGGCGTGCTGATCGCGGTCGCCGTCTGGGTCGCCGCTCGGACCGCAAAGGCCAAGAAGTCATGAGTAGCCAAGACATTCCAGAAGAGAACCTGCCCGCTGAGCAGGACCACGCGCACGGCGCGGTAAGCGTCGCGGACGAGGAGAACCCGTTCGCCGACCCGGGGCTGCCGCCGCACGAGCACCGGATCCAGGACGTCGACGAGCGGGCCGCCAGGCGGTCCGAGCGCATGGTCGCCCTGCTGTTCACGGTGTCGATGCTGGCCACCATCGGCTTCATCGCCTCGTACGTGGCGATCCCGCACGACAAGTCGATCTTCGTCTTCCCGATCGGGCACATCAGCGCGCTGAACTTCGCGCTGGGTCTGACCCTCGGCGTGGCGCTGTTCTGCATCGGCGCGGGCGCGGTCCACTGGGCCCGCACCCTGATGTCCGACGTGGAGGTCGCCGACGACCGGCACCCGATCGAGGCCTCCCCGGAGGTCCGGGCGAAGGTCCACGCGGACTTCCGCCAGGGCGCCAAGGAGTCGGCGCTCGGCCGGCGCAAGCTGATCCGCAACACGATGTTCGGCGCGCTGGCCATGGTGCCGCTCTCCGGCGTCATGCTGCTGCGCGACCTCGGTCCGCTCCCGCACAGCAAGCTGCGCCACACCCTGTGGGCCAAGGGCAAGCGCCTGGTCAACATGAACACGAACCAGCCGCTGCGTCCCGAGGACGTCGCCGTCGGCTCGCTCACCTTCGCCAAGCCGGACGGCCTGGAGGAGAAGGCAGAGGACTTCCAGACGGAGATCGCCAAGGCCGCCCTGATGATCGTCCGGCTGCAGCCGGGCAACATCAAGGACAAGCGCGAGCTCGACTGGTCGCACGAGGGCATCGTCGCCTTCTCCAAGATCTGCACCCACGTCGGCTGCCCGATCTCGCTGTACGAGCAGCAGACGCACCACGTGCTGTGCCCGTGCCACCAGTCCACCTTCGACCTCTCCGACGGTGCCCGAGTGATCTTCGGCCCCGCCGGCCACGCCCTGCCGCAGCTGCGCATCGGTGTGGACAGTGAGGGTTACCTCCAGGCGCTCGGCGACTTCGAGGAGCCCGTCGGTCCTGCATTCTGGGAGCGCGGATGAGTACTGCAGCGAACGAGACGCCCCGCTCTCGCGGGAAGGCCCCGGCCGGCGAGCGTGTCGCCGACTGGGCCGACGGCCGGCTCGGGATCTACTCCCTGGCCAAGGCCAACATGCGCAAGATCTTCCCCGACCACTGGTCGTTCATGTTGGGCGAAGTGTGCATGTACAGCTTCATCATCATCATCCTGACGGGTGTGTACCTGACGCTGTTCTTCCACCCGTCGATGAACGAGGTGGAGTACCACGGCAGCTACGTCCCGCTCCAGGGGCAGCTGATGTCCGAGGCGTTCAGCTCGACCCTGCACATCTCCTTCGACGTGCGCGGTGGTCTGCTGGTCCGGCAGATCCACCACTGGGCCGCGCTGATCTTCCTCGCCGGCATGTTCGTGCACATGATGCGCGTGTTCTTCACCGGCGCGTTCCGCAAGCCGCGTGAGATCAACTGGCTGTTCGGCTTCCTGCTGTTCGTCCTCGGCATGTTCACCGGCTTCACCGGTTACTCGCTCCCGGACGACCTGCTCTCCGGCACCGGTGTCCGCTTCATGGAGGGCGCGATCCTGTCCGTGCCGATCATCGGCACGTACCTGTCGTTCTTCCTGTTCGGCGGAGAGTTCCCCGGCCACGACTTCGTCGCCCGGTTCTACTCGATCCACATCCTGCTGCTGCCGGGCATCATGCTCGGCCTGATGGTGGCGCACCTGATCCTGGTCTTCTACCACAAGCACACGCAGTTCGCGGGTCCCGGCAAGACGAACAACAACGTCGTCGGCATGCCGCTGCTGCCGGTGTACATGGCCAAGGCCGGAGGCTTCTTCTTCCTGGTCTTCGGTGTCATCGCGGCCATCGCCGCGGTCGCGCAGATCAACCCGATCTGGGCGATGGGCCCCTACCGTCCGGACCAGGTGTCCACCGGCGCCCAGCCCGACTGGTACATGGGCTTCGCCGAGGGTCTGATCCGCTTCATGCCGGGCTGGGAGATCAACTTCTGGGGTCACACGCTCGTCCTGGGCGTGTTCATCCCGCTGGTGCTCTTCCCGCTGGTCCTGGCCGGAATCGCGGTCTACCCGTTCATCGAGTCCTGGGTCACCGGCGACAAGCGCGAGCACCACATCCTGGACCGCCCGCGCAACGCCCCGACGCGTACCGCGTTCGGTGTCGCCTGGGTGACGATCTACATGATCACCCTGGTCGGCGGTGGCAACGACCTGTGGGCCACCCACTTCAACCTGTCGATCAACGCCGTCACCTGGTTCGTCCGGATCTTCTTCTTCGCCGGACCGGTCATCGCGTTCCTCGTCACCAAGCGGATCTGCCTGGGCCTGCAGCGCCGCGACCGCGACAAGGTGCTGCACGGTCGCGAGACCGGCATCATCAAGCGGCTGCCGCACGGTGAGTTCGTCGAGGTGCACGAGCCGCTCAGCCAGGAGCAGCTGCACACGCTCACCGCGCACGAGCAGTACCAGCCGGCCGAGATCGGCCCGACGGTCGACGAGAACGGTGTCGAGCGCAAGGTGCCGGCCGCGGAGAAGCTCCGGGTCAAGCTGTCCAACGCCTACTACGGCGAGGACAACCAGATCCCGAAGCCGACCGTCGAGGAGTACAAGGAGATCACGAGCGGCCACGGCCACCACTGATCCCGCGTCGCCACGCCACAGGAGGGCCCCGTCCGGTTCACGGACGGGGCCCTTCGCCCTGTGCGGGGGTCGATAGGCTGGGGGACGGACCACCGATGGCCTGTACGAGACCCAGGAGCGGCTGATGAGCGCTGTGACCCCCGCTGGAGGCGACACCGCGGCGGGCCGTTCCTGGCCCGAGGTGCTGAACGCCCTGCTGGAGGGCCGTGACCAGAGCGCGGACGCCACGGCATGGGCGATGGACCGGATCATGCGCGGGGAGGCGACCGACGCGCAGATCGCGGGATTCGCGGTGGCCCTGCGGGCCAAGGGCGAGACGGTGGCGGAGATCACCGGGCTGGTCCGCGCGATGTACGCGCACGCGAACGTCATCGAGGTGCCGGGCCCGACCGTCGACATCGTCGGCACCGGCGGCGACGGCGCCAAGACGGTGAACATCTCCACGATGTCCTCGATCGTGGTCGCCGGCACCGGCGCGAGGGTCGTCAAGCACGGCAACCGGGCCGCGTCCTCCGCGTCGGGCGCGTCGGACGTGCTGGAGAAGCTGGGCGTCAATCTGAACCTGCCGCTGGAGCGGGTCCCGCAGGTCGCCGAGGAGGCCGGGATCACGTTCTGCTTCGCGGTCCGGTTCCACCCCGCACTGCGTCACGTGGCCGCGGCCCGCGGCCAGTTGGGCATCCGTACGACCTTCAACGTGCTGGGTCCGCTGACGAATCCGGCGAAGGTCCGGGCCCAGGCCGTCGGCGTGGCCGACCCCCGGATGGCCCCGGTCGTGGCCGGCGTCCTCGCCGAGCGCGGCAACTCCTCGCTGGTCTTCCGCGGCGACGACGGCCTGGACGAGCTGACCACGACCGCCACCTCGCGGGTGTGGGTCGTCCGGGACGGCAAGGTCACCGAGGAGTCCTTCGACCCGAGGGACGTCGGCATCGACCTCGTCCCCGTGGAGGCCCTGCGCGGCGCGGACGCGTCGTACAACGCGGAGGTCGCCCGCCGTCTGCTCGACGGCGAGAGGGGGGCCGTGCGGGACGCGGTGCTGCTGAACTCCGCGGCGGCGCTCGTCGCGCTCACGCCGACCGACGCACCGCTGGCGGAGCAGCTGCGGGCCGGAATGGCCCGGGCCGCCGAGTCCATCGACTCGGGCGCGGCCAAGCGCACGCTGGAGCGCTGGGTGGCCGCCAGCAACGCCTGACGGGGTGTCGTCCCGCGATCCGGACACGGGTTGCGGGACGACGATCACCTCACGTACGTTCCTGTACCAGGTCATGAGTGACAGTCATGAGGCCCCGGCCGACTGTCCGGCAACCCTCCGTCCGTGGCGGGGTGCCCCGGGTGAAGACCAGGCCGTGGACAGCAAGGTCCACGGCAAGCGCGGATCCCTCACGCAGCCAGGGATCCTGGTCGTCGAGGAGTCTCCCGTGAGCAAGCGAATGCGTTAGGGCCGCAGAGCCCCGCCTCCGCACACCCTTCTTCTCTTCCTCGCCCTTCCTCTCACGGGAGTTCCGCCATGTCCGTCTCCACCGCTGCCACCGACCAGTCCGTTTGCACCCCTCTGCCCGTTCTGGGGCGCGATGTCACCGTCCCGCTGGTCACCGGCGGCGAGGTCACCTACGCCGCGCTGGACTACGCGGCCAGCGCCCCCGCCCTCCAGCGCGTCTGGGACGACGTCGCCGCGTACGCCCCCTACTACGGCAGCGTCCACCGCGGTGCCGGGTACCTCTCCCAGCTCTCCACGGACCTGTTCGAGAACGCCCGCGCGACGGTCGCCGAGTTCCTCGGCTGCCGCCCGGCCGACCAGGTGGTCTTCACCCGCTCGACCACCGACTCCCTCAACCTCCTCGCCCGCGCGATCCCGGCCGACTGCCAGGTCTTCGTCTTCGAGACCGAGCACCACGCCTCCCTGCTGCCCTGGCAGGACGCGCGGGTCACCTACCTCGACGCCCCGCGCACCCCGCGCGAGGCCGTCGAGACCCTGGAGCGCGCCCTCGCCGGCCGCGACCCGTACGGCCCGGCCCTGGTCTGCGTCACCGGCGCCTCCAACGTCACCGGCGAGCTGTGGCCGGTGCGCGAACTGGCCGCCGCCGCGCACGCCCACGGCGCCCGCATCGTCCTGGACGCGGCCCAGCTGGCCCCGCACCACCCGGTGTCCGTCACCGACCTCGACGTGGACTGGGTCGCCTTCTCCGGCCACAAGCTGTACGCCCCCTTCGGCTCCGGTGTCCTGGCCGGCCGCGCCGACTGGCTCCAGGCGGCCGAGCCGTACCTCGCGGGCGGCGGCGCCAGCCGCAGGGTCAGCCGGCGCGAGGACGGGGGCGTGGCCGTCGAGTGGCACGAGACCGCGGCCCGCCACGAGGCCGGCTCCCCGAACGTCATCGGCGCCTACTCCATCGCCTCCGCCTGCAAGGCCCTCACCGAGGCCGGCTGGGACACCCTCGTCGCCCGCGAGCAGCAGCTCGTCCGTACCGTCCGCGACGGCCTCGCCGAGATCCCCGAGGTGCGGATCCTCTCCCTCTTCGGCGACGACGCCCCGCGGGTCGGCGTCCTCTCCTTCGTCGTCGAGGGCTGGAACAGCTCCCACTTCGCCGCCGCCCTCTCCGCCGAGTACGGCATCGGCGTCCGCGACGGCCTCTTCTGCGCCCACCCCCTGGTCCGCACCCTGCTCGGCAGCGACCCGGGGACCCAGGGCGAGTGCGGCGCGCCCGAGGCGGCCCCCGGCGAGCGGTCCCTCAACGCCATCCGGGTCAGCTTCGGCGCGGGCACCCCGGACGAGCACGTCGAGCGCTTCGTGGGCGCCGTCAGGGAACTCGTGGCGGACGGCGCGAAGTGGCGGTACCGCACGGAGGACGGCCGCTGCGTGCCGGCGGTCTGATGGAGCCCGGCGGGCCCGTATAACCTCCCCCTGACGACACGTTGGAACAGGGGGAGCCCGGAGTGCAGCCGCTGCGCGCAGCAGACCCGCGCCACATCGGCCCGTACACAGTCCTGCACCGGCTCGGCGCCGGCGGCATGGGCGAGGTCTACCTCGCCGAGTCCCGCACCGGGCTCAGGCTCGCCGTGAAGGTCGTACGGGCCGAGCACGCCGAGGACCGCACGTTCCGTGCCCGGTTCCGCCACGAGGTCCGCGCCGCGCAGACCGTCGGCGGCGCGGGCACGTACACCGCGCGGGTCGTGGACGCCGACACCGAGGCGGAACGGCCCTGGATGGCCACGGAGTTCGTGCCCGGGCCGAACCTGCGCGACGCCGTCCTGGACCACGGGGCGCTGCCCGGTGCGGCGGTGCGGATCCTCGCGGCCGCGCTCGGCGAGGCGCTGGCGGCCATCCACGCCAAGGGTCTGATCCACCGTGACCTGAAGCCGTCCAACATCCTGCTCGGCCCGGACGGGCCCCGGGTCATCGACTTCGGGATCGTACGGGCCCTGGAGGCCACCTCGCTGACCCGTACCGGCGCGGTCGTCGGGTCGGTGGGGTACGTCTCGCCGGAGCAGATCCGCAACGGCGGGCAGGTCGGGCCGCCGAGCGACGTCTTCTCCCTCGGCGCGGTCCTCGCCTACGCGGCGGCGGGCCGGGAGCCGTTCGGGGAGGGCCAGGACTCGGTGGTGCTGCTGCGTATCCTGACCCGCGACTTCGACCTGTCCGGCGTCCCGGAGGACATCCGCCCCCTGGTGGCGGCCTGCCTGGCCGAGGACCCGCTCCAGCGCCCGGAACCGTCACGGCTGCCGGCCGCGGTGGGCCTCACCCCCGCCGCCCTGCGCACCGCGGCCCACCCCTCCTGGTACGGCTCCGCCGCCACCCCGGCCCCCACCCCCGACCCCCACTCCAGCGGCGTGGAGTACCTGACCCCCACCTCCCTCGGCCTCCCCCTCACCCCCGGCCTCCGCACGGCCGGACCCGCGACGGGGCCCACCCCGGAGCCCCTGGTCCGAGAACCCGCCGCCCCGGCGCCCGCCTCCGGGTCCCTCGACCCCGAGCCCGCGGCCCCAGCGGCCGCGCCGCGGCTTCTCGCCGCCGGCTCCGCCGCGTCGGGGGCCGTCCCCGAGCCGCTCGCCCCCGAGCCCGCCGCCTCCCGAGCACCCACCCCGGAGCCCCTGGTCCGAGAACCCGCCGCCCCGGCGCCCGCCTCCGAGCCCCCCGCCCCCGACTCCACAGCCCCGACCCCCGAACCCACCACCCCGACCCCCCTCACCCCCACCCGCAAGGGCCCCGTCGCCCCGGGCAGGCGGCGGGCGTTGGCGGTGTTGGGCGGGGGAGTCGTGGCCGGGGCCGCGGGGTGGTGGGTGTGGCGGGGATCGGGGAGCCAGGAACTGGGGGGTGGTTACCGGGCGCCCGAGAGTTCGGCCCCCGGGGTGGTGGACAGCGAGGCGTCCGCCCGGCCCGCGGTGCTGCGCTGGCAGTACGACCTCGGCGGCATCGGCGGTCTGGACGGCGCCTGCTGCGGGCTCTCCCCGGACGGTTCCGTCGTCTACGCCGGCACCTCCGGCGGTGTCCTGCACGCGGTCTCCCGGGACGGCACCCGGCGCTGGAAGGTCCGGCTCGGCGACGACGTCTCCACGCCGGTGGCCACCCGGGACGCCGTGTACTGCGTGGTGGGCCTGCGCGGCGACGGCGTGCGCCGGCTGACCGCGGTGAGCCCGGCCGGCCGGCCGCTGTGGACCCGCGCCCTCGGCGCCGACGCCTACGCCGTCCCCGTCCTGCTCGGCACGGACGTCCTCGTCTCCACCGGCGGCACGGACGCGGGCGGCCTGCGCAGCTACGCCTCCGACGGCAGCGTGAACTGGTCCGCGACGACCCCGGGCGGCCCCACCGGCACCCCCTTCGTCGCGGCCGGCGTGATCTACACGGGCAGCTACGGCGACCAGCTGCTGGCGCTGGACGCCCGGGACGGTAAGCGGAAGTGGCAGGTGGCCGGGGGCGCCGACGTCACGGTCCTCGCCCTCGCCGGCACCACCCTGGTCACGGACACCGGCCCCCTGCGCCAGGGCTTCCGCGTCTCGGACGGCCGGCGCCTGTGGCGCAGGGACGACGACGGCGGGTCCCTGACGGCCGGCACCCGGTCCCTGGCCGTCGGCACGGGCCAGGGCACGGTGTACGCCGTACGCGCGGCCGACGGCTCCCGTGCCTGGGCGTACGACCTCAAGGGGAGCCCGGCCGGGCCCCGGGCGGTGGTGGCCGGCGACACCGTGTACGTCCGCGCGGCCGACCGGGTGTGGGCGCTGGACCTGAACGGCAAGCGGCGCTGGGACGCGGCCCTCGGCCGGGCCGCGACCGACGACCAGCACACCCCGCTCGTCCGCGGCAGCCGCCTCTACGTCCCCTCGGGCACCGGCATCGCCGCGGTCGACCTGACGGCGTAGGGCTAGTTGTCGAGGCCGATCGCGAAGGCGGCCTCCAGGTCGTGCTGGGAGTAGGTGCGGAAGGCGACGTGCGTGTCCGTGGCCTCCACGCCGGGGATCTTGCTGATCCGGCCCGGGATGACCTCGGCGAGGTCCTCGTGCTGCGCGACCCGGACCATGGCGATCAGGTCGTAGGTGCCGGTGACCGAGAAGACCTCGCTGACGCTGTCGAGCGCGGCGATCCGCTCCGCGATCTCGGGGATCCGGTCCACACTGGTCTTGATCAGGACGATCGCGGTGATCACGGCTGTTTCTCTCCCTCGGTGACCGGAGCTGGGGCGGCTTTCACTCTAGTGGTACGCCCGTAGCGCACCCACGCGTAGCCGAAGCCCAGCCCGAACCCCACCAGGTGCGCCAGGTAGGCCACCCCCGGCCCGTCCGAGGCTCGCCCCGCCGCCAGCCACTGCACGGCCGCCCAGAACGGCAGCACCACCCACGCGGGCAACCGCAGCGGCAGGAAGAACAGGAACGGCAGGAGACTGGTCACACGCGCGCGGGGGAACAGGTAGAGGAACGCGCCGAGCACCGCGGAGATCGCCCCGGAGGCGCCGACCAGCGACTGCTCGGACGAGGCGTTGGCGGCCGCGTACCCCAGCAGGGCGAGGTAGCCGCAGCCGGCGTAGAAGAGGGTGAACTCCACCCGCCCCATCCGTTCCTCGGTCATCGCCCCGAAGACGAAGAGGAAGAGCATGTTGCCGAGCAGATGCACCCAGCTGCCGTGCACGAACAGCGCGGTGACCGGGGTGAGCGCCGCCCCGGCGGGGCCGGCGAACAGCTCGGCCGGGACCACCCCCCAGTGCCGGAAGTACGTCCGCTGCGCCGTGAGCAGCGCCTCCCCGGAGCCGTACCCGGGGACGAGACCGGAGGCCGGGCCGAGCGCGAAGATCAGGGCGCACAGGGCGATCAGGCCGTACGTCACCGGCGCCGGCGCACCGCGGACCGCTCCGCGTGTCCGGCCCGCCGCCCTGTTCCAGGTGCTGATCATGACTACAGAGCATGACGTAACGGGACGCAAGCTGACAGACCGCCTCGCCGCCGTGAACGGACGGGCGGCGAGTCCCCGCCAGGCCGTAGGGTTACGAGCCACACGCGTCGGGGGACGGCGCGGACCGACACGAGAAGGAAGAGAACAGTCACCATGACGGTTCCCCTGCCGACGGCCACCACGCGATGGCGCTGCACCCTGTGCGGCAACCTGACCCGGTTCGACGTCACCCGCTCGTCGAAGGTCGTCGAGTACGTCCACCTCGACCTGGCCGGCGAGCCGACGGTGGAGGAGCGCGAGGTGGTCAGTGAGACCATCGAGTCGGTGCGCTGCCGCTGGTGCAACGCGGTGGACCAGGTGGAACTGGTGGACAGGCCGGGCGCCGGCTCCTGAGCGGAGCCGCCCCGGAGAGGCTTTTTCCGGTATTGGGGTGTGACGGATGGTGGAGACCGCGGGCGGGGGGCCGGACGACGGCACCGCCGAGGTGCTTGACCGTCCGCTGCCCGACGGCGTGCGCCGCCGGGTCGTACAGATCGTGTCGGACGGTTTCGGCGGGCTGACCCTGGCGGAACTGCCCGCCCAGCTGAGGCAGTACGCCCGGTTCGCCCCGAACCGCCGGGCCAAGTTCGCCGGGAACGCGATGGCGGCGGCGCTGGAGACCGATCCGGTGTTCCGGCAGCGGATCGGGGAGAAGTTTCGGGAGGCCCAGCCGGAACTGGCCGGCGCCCTCGACTCCGGCTCTCCGCCCCCGGCCGCGGACCCGCTCGACGTGGCGGCCGCGGCCTACGTGCTGCGCCCGGCGGGCTGGGTGAAGCTGGTCACCGCGGCCGGTGAGGAGGCCCAGCGCGCGGACGCCGAGCGCGCCGACGAGGAGAGCCGGGCCGAGCTGGAGCGGCTGCGCGCGGAGCTGGCGCAGGCCCGGGAGCACACCCGCGCCGAGACCGAACGGCTGCGCACGGACCTGGAGTCGGCCCGCAAGGAAGCGGAGTCGCTGCACCGCAAGCTGCGCGCCGCGCTGAGCGACGTCAAGCGGGGCGAGGCCGCGCTGCGCAAGGCGCACGGCGAGATCGACGCCGTACGCGGCGAGGCGCAGGCGCAGGTGTCGGCCGCGGAGAGCGAGTCCCGGCGGCTCAAGGCCCGCCTGGGCGAGGCCGAGTCCGCGCTGGAGGCCACCCGCCGGGCCGCCCGGGAGGGCCGCAGCGTGGAGGACATGCGGGTACGGCTGCTGCTGGACACCCTGCTGGACGCCACCCAGGGGCTGCGGCGCGAACTGGCGCTGCCGCCGGTGTCCGTGCGCCCGGCGGAGACCGTCGACGCGGTGGAGCCGGGCCGGATGACCCCGAAGGACATCGCGGCGCGCGCCCTGTCGGAGCACGACCCGGCGATCCTCGACCAGTTGCTGGCGCTGCCGCAGGCGCACCTGGTCGTCGACGGCTACAACGTGACCAAAACCGGTTATCCGCAGATGCCGCTGGAGAAGCAGCGGCTGCGGCTGCTCGGCCAGCTGTCGGCGCTCGCCGCGCAGACCGGCGCCGAGGTGACCTGTGTCTTCGACGGCGCCGAACTGGCCGCGCCGGTGCTGCTCGCGCCGCCGCGCGGGGTGCGGGTGCTGTTCTCCAAACCGGGTGTGACGGCCGACGAGCTCATCCGCCAGCTGGTGCGCGCCGAGCCGCCGGGGCGCCCGGTCATCGTCGCCTCCACCGACCGGGAGGTCGCCGACGGGGTCGCGAAGGCGGGTGCCCGACCGGTGGCCTCTGCGGTGCTTCTGAAGCGACTGTCCTGAAAGTCCAACGGGCACCGCTCATGCCCGAATTGGCCGTCTCGTCACGCAACGTAGGGTCAATCGACTCTTACTGCACGTGAGTTGTGTGCAAAGAATGCATTGCGTGACGGGTTTTTTTGCTGTGGGATTTGAACTGATCACAACTGGGTCACTAGGGTCTGGGCTCGAACCTCCGAACGGGTGATCACTCACAAGAAGGAGTTCGTCCTCCGTGGCGTCCCACCGTCGACCCAAGCAGCCGAGCCGCACTCGCGTGACCGTGCTCACCACCGCTGCCGCAGCTGCCGTCGCGCTCAGCGCCAACGCCGCCAACGCCGCCCCGAGCGAGAAGCTCGGCAAGGACGAGGTCAAGGCCAAGGTCGACAAGCTCTACGAGCAGGCCGAGCAGGCGACCGAGAAGTACAACGGCGCCAAGGAGAAGCAGCAGAAGCTGCAGAAGGAAATCGCCACCATCCAGGACAACGTCGCCCGCGGCCAGGAGGACCTGAACAAGCTGCGCGACGGCCTGGGTTCGCTGGCCACCGCGCAGTACCGGTCCGGCGGCATCGACTCCTCGGTCCAGCTCTTCCTGTCCTCGAACCCGGACGACTTCCTCGACAAGGCCTCCACGCTCGACCAGTTGAGCAGCCAGCAGGTCGACGCGCTGAAGAAGATCCAGGACAAGCAGCGCGAACTCGCCCAGGAGCGGGCGGAGGCCACCGAGAAGCTCAAGGACCTCTCCGCCACCCGCACCGAACTGGGCAACAAGAAGAAGGAAGTCCAGAGCAAGCTCGCCGAGGCGCAGAAGCTGCTCAACTCCCTGACCGCCAAGGAGAAGGCGCAGCTCGCCGAGGAGCAGCAGCGCGCCAACCGCTCCTCCACCGAGCGCGTGGACCTCGGTGACGCCCCGCCCGCCTCCGGCCGGGCCCAGGCGGCCTTCTCCGCCGCCCAGACCAGACTCGGCTCGCCGTACGTCTACGGCGCCACCGGCCCCTCCTCCTTCGACTGCTCGGGCCTGACCTCCTGGGCCTACGCCCAGGCCGGCGTCTCCATCCCGCGCACCTCCGAGGCGCAGGCGCAGATCGGTACGAAGATCTACAACCAGAGCGACCTCAAGGTCGGCGACCTGGTCTTCTTCTTCAACGACATCCACCACGTCGGCCTCTACGCGGGCAACGGCCAGATCCTGCACGCCCCGCGCACCGGCACGGTCGTCCGCTACGAGTCCATGTCGACCATCGGTGGCCCGTTCATGTTCGGCGTCCGGGTCTGACACCCGGCGACACACCACGACACACGGACACGGTGGCGCCCGAACGGGCGAATCACCGGGACCCGAACTGACTCCGCGCCCCGCCGGTGACCTGCGTCAGCGGCGGGGCGTCACTCTGCGTTGACCCCGGCGTCTTTGGCCCGGGCCGCCCCGCACGGCTACTGTCTGCCGCGTTTCCCCGGCGCCGGGGCCTCCCCGTCCCCAGGCGCCGGGGAAGCGGTCTGTGTCCGCCAGCAGTAAGGACTGCCGTGGGGTCCCATCGTCGCCTTGCCCCGTCCGGATTCGACCGGGGTGCCGTCGCCCTGTGCGTGCTGTCCGCCGCGATGGCCGCGCTCGGAGCCGTACCGGCGCACGCGGCGCCCGGCGCCGGCACCCGGGCCGAGGTGGACCGCCTCTACGAGGAGGCCGAGAAGGCGACCCAGGCCTACGACAAGGCCGACGAGCAGGCCGGCCGGCTGCGCCGCCGGGTCCGGGACGCGCAGGACCACATCGCCCGCCAGCAGCAGCGCGTCAACCACCTGCGGGAGCAGCTCGGTTCGCTGGCCGGCGCCCAGTACCGCTCCGGCGGCATCGACCCGACGGTCGCCCTGCTCTTCTCCGCCGACCCCGACGACTACCTGGACAAGGCGGCCACGCTGGACCGCGTCGGCAGCCGGCAGGAGGGCCGGCTCAAGGAGTTGCAGTCGGTGCTGCGCGACCTCGCCCAGGAGCGCGCGGAGGCGGCCGACACCCTCGCCGAGCTGGAACGCAGCCGCAAGGCCGTGGCCGTGCACAAGCGGACCGTGGAGCGCAAGCTGGCCCGGGCCCGGCAGCTGCTCAACGCCCTGCCCACCGCCGAGCGGGCCGCGTACGACCGGGCCTCCCGCGGCGAGCGCCCGGAGCTGCCCGACCCGTCCGGCGCCGCCGCGTCCGACGGCCGTGCCGCCGCGGCCCTCGCCGCCGCCCGCGCCGCCCTCGGCCGCCCCTATGTGTGGGGCGCCAACGGCCCCTCCGGGTTCGACTGTTCGGGCCTGATGCAGTGGGCGTACGCGCACGCCGGCATCCATCTGCCGCGCACCTCGCAGGAGCAGCGGTTCGCCGGCCGGCAGGTCCCGCTCTCCGAGGCCCGCCCCGGCGACCTGGTCGTCTACCGCTCCGACGCCAGCCATGTGGCGATGTACGCGGGCAACGGCCAGGTCATCCACGCGCCCTACCCCGGCGCCCCGGTGCGCTACGACCCGGTCGGGATGATGCCGGTCTCCTCGGTCACCCGGCCCTGACCGCCCCGCGCACCGTACGATCGGGAAGTGGCTGGTCGCGGGCGGGCGTGGGGCATCGGAGCCGTGGGGCTCGGGCTGCTGCTGCCGCTGACCGGGTGCGGCGGGCCCACCGCGGCCGACTCCGTACGGACCGGGGTGCAGCGGGTGCTGGACCGGCGCGCGGCCGCCCTCCTCGTCCACGACGAGACGGCGTACGGCGCGACGGGCACCCGAGCCGAGTACACCCGGCTGCGCGCCCTCCCGCTTGCCTCCTGGGACTACCGGGTCACCGCCGTGCGCCGCACCGCCGCCGGGGCCACCGCCGACGCCGAGCTGCGCTACCGGGTCGCCGGCTACGACAAGGCCCCCGTCGACGCCCTGCGCACGCTCACCCTGGGCCGCACCGCCGCCGGCGGCTGGTACGTCACCGCCGATCGCCCCGCCGCCCGGGCCGGGCAGCAGCTGTGGGACCAGGGCACGGTGACCGCCGTGCGGGGCGCGCACAGCCTGGTGCTCGGCACCGGGGGCCCCGCCGGCCTCAGGCCGTACGCCCGGCTGGCGGACCGGGCGGTCCCGGCCGTCTCCGGGGCATGGGGCACCGACTGGAGCCGCCGGGTCGTCGTGCTCGTCCCGCGGTCCCTGGCGGACATGGCGTCCCTGCTGGGCTCGCCCGCCGCCGGCTACCGGGGCATCGCCGCCGTCACCACCGGCGAGGCGGGCGGTTCGGGCCGGACGCCCGCGGACCGGGTGGTGGTCAACCCGGAGGCGTACGCCGGGCTCGGCGACCTCGGCAAACAGGTCGTCCTCACCCACGAGACGACCCATGTCGCCACCCGGGCGCGCACCACCGCGGCCACCCCGCTGTGGCTCTCCGAGGGCTACGCCGACTGGATCGGCTACCTCGGCACCGGCCGCACCCCGGACGAGGCCGCCCCGGAACTCGCCCGTGCCGTCCGGGACGGCGAGACGCCCCGCGCGCTCCCCTCCGACAAGGACTTCGCCTTCACCAGCGAACCCACCGGGCTGGCCCGCGCCTACGAGAGCGGCTGGCTGGCCTGCCGGATGATCGCCGACCGGTGGGGCGCGGCCAAACTCGGCGCCTTCTACCGGGCCGTCGGTGCCCACGGCAGGCGGGCGGGCGCGGTCGAGCAGGCCCTGGCGAAGGTGCTGGGCACGACCCCGCGGGAGTTCACCGCGCGCTGGCGCGCCTACGTGGCGGCGCAGCTCCGCTGAGGCGCGGGCCTCAGGAGGACACCGGGCTCTCCTCCTGGCGGGCGGCCCGGGGCGGGAAGGGGGCGGCCGGGGACCGCGGGACGGTCGCGCGCCACAGCCGGCGGGCCGCCACGACGCCGGCCGCGACCAGCAGGCCGTTGCGCACCACCAGCAGCGCGACGCCGTACCAGTCGCTCATCACGACGTGCGAGAAGCCGAGCGGGAACTCCAGGACCGTCACGAAGGACGCGAGCATGACCAGCAGCGCGGGCGGTCCCATCCGGCTCGCCCGGTAGGCCAGGCACACGGCGGCCAGGCCGACCAGCCACACCAGGTACTGCGGGCTGATCACCCGGCTGGTCACCGTGAACAGCAGCACCGCCGTCAGGGCCGCGTCGGGCAGGGTGTGCGGCGCGAACCGGGCCGCGCGCAGCCGCCACAGCAGCAGCCAGCCGAACGCGACCCCGGTCAGCGCCAGCGCCGCCGTGCTGACCTGGTCCACGTGCGGGCCCAGGAACTCGATCGACCCGTAGTTCAGCAGCACCTCGCCCCGCCAGCCGAAGTGCCGGGCCACATGGAAGACCAGGGCGCCCAGCGACTCCACCTCGGTGCCTCGGTCGCGCTGGAAGGTGAGGAACGCGAAGGCGCCGGGCATGGACACCGCGAACAGCAGCGCGAGGCCCGCCGCGGTCACCGCCGCCGCCCCCCACGCCCGCCGCCGCACGGCACCGACCAGCAGCAGCGCCGGCCACACCTTCAGCAGCGCCCCGAACGCCGTCAGCGCGCCCATCACCCGCGGGCGGCGGGCCCCGGCGAGCAGCGCCGCCACGGCCACCGCGGTCACCATCACGTCGTAGCGGGCGTACACCGTCGGCCCGAGCAGCGGTACGCCCGCCACCCACACCCAGGCCCCGCGCGGGGACCGCTCGGGCCGCCGGGCCGCGTACCCCAGCAGCGCCAGGACGACGCCGTCGGCCAGGCACGCGAGCAGGTAGAAGGCGTGCGCGTACGACAGGGAGGGCAGCACGGCGGGGGAGAGGATCGCGAGGGCCGCGGCCGGCGGGTACTGCCAGGTCACGTCGTCCAGCGGAAACGTTCCCTGGCGCAGGACCTCGTACCAGCCGCGGTAGATCACCGACACGTCCGAGGTGACGTCCGGGCCCGGGAAGGAGTACACCCGGAACACGAACACCAGCAGCAGCGCGCGGGTGACGACCCAGGTCCCGAGCAGCCAGGCCAGGGACCGCCCGGCGCCCTTCGTGTCCACGTGATCCCCTGCCGTTCGATTTCCGTGTCGGGCGACCATGATGTCCTGCCCGGCTGTGCACATGCCACAGACCCGGCCGGGCCCGGACCGCCGGACGGCCCATTCGGTAGGGTCGGCGGCGATGCACAAGACCCTGATCGTCACCAACGACTTCCCGCCCCGGCCGGGCGGCATCCAGGCCTTCCTGCACAACATGGCGCTCCGCCTGGACCCCGGCCGGCTGGTCGTCTACGCCTCCACCTGGAAGCGCGGCCGGGAGGGCGCCGAGGCCACCGCCGCCTTCGACGCCGAGCAGCCCTTCACCGTCGTGCGCGACCGTACGACCATGCTGCTGCCCACCCCGGGGGCCACCCGGCGGGCGGCCGGGCTGCTGCGCGAGCACGGCTGCACCTCGGTGTGGTTCGGCGCGGCCGCCCCGCTCGGCCTGATGGCGCCCGCGCTGCGCCGGGCCGGCGCCGAGCGGCTGGTGGCCACCACCCACGGCCACGAGGCCGGCTGGGCCCAGCTGCCCGCCGCCCGGCAGCTGCTGCGCCGGATCGGCGAGTCGACGGACACGATCACCTACCTCGGGGAGTACACCCGCTCCCGGATAGCGACCGCGCTCACCCCGGACGCGGCCGCCCGCATGGTGCAGCTGCCGCCCGGGGTCGACGAGAAGACCTTCCACCCCGGCTCCGGCGGCGACGAGGTCCGTGCGCGGCTCGGGCTCACCGACCGGCCGGTGGTGGTCTGCGTCTCCCGCCTGGTGCCGCGCAAGGGCCAGGACACCCTCATCCGGGCCATGCCCCGCATCCTCGCCGCCGAGCCGGAGACCGTGCTGCTGATCGTCGGCGGCGGCCCCTACGAGCAGGACCTGCGCCGCCTGGCCCGCGAGACGGGCGTCGCCGACTCGGTCCGCTTCACCGGTGCCGTCCCCTGGCCGGAGCTGCCCGCCCACTACGGGGCCGGTGACGTCTTCGCCATGCCCTGCCGCACCCGCCGCGGCGGCCTCGACGTGGAGGGCCTCGGCATCGTCTACCTGGAGGCCTCCGCCACCGGCCTGCCCGTCGTCGCGGGCGACTCCGGCGGCGCCCCGGACGCCGTCCTGGACGGCGAGACCGGCTGGGTGGTGCGGGGCGGTTCGGTGGAGCAGACGGCCGAGCGGATCGTCACCCTGCTCCAGGACCCCGAGCTGCGCCGGAGGATGGGCGCGCGCGGCCGGCGGTGGGTCGAGGAGAGGTGGCGCTGGGACCTGCTGGCGGAGAAGGCGAAAGCTCTGCTCTAGAAACCCGCCGCGGCCCTAGGCGGAACGGGAAAATCCGCACATGCTGCGCGCATGACAGCAAAACTGATGCAGCGTCAGCTGACGAGACGTCACATCCTCGGTATGGCCGCACTCCAGACGGCGGCCGCCCTCGGCTTCACCCGCGTCGGGCTCCAGTCGGCCCGCGCGGCGGAGCCCGCCCCCACCGACAACTCCCCGGCGATCGTGGTCGGTTCGGGATACGGCGGCGCGGTCGCCGCCCTCCGCCTCGGCCAGGCCGGCATCCGCACCCTCGTCCTGGAGATGGGCCGGCTGTGGAACACCGCCGGCGCCGACGGCAAGGTGTTCTGCTCCACCACCGCCCCCGACCAGCGCTCCATGTGGTTCCGCACCCGCACCGAGGCGCCGCTCGCCACCTTCCTCTGGCTGGACGTGGTCAACCAGGCCATCAGCGCCTACCCCGGGGTCCTCGACCGCGTGCACTACGACGCCATGTCGGTCTACGTCGGGCGGGGCGTCGGCGGCGGCTCCCTGGTCAACGGCGGCATGGCCGTCACCCCGCAGCGCTCGTACTTCACCGAGCAGTTCCCGGCCGTGGACGCCGACGAGATGTACGGCACCTGGTTCCCGCGCGCCCGCGCCATGCTCGGCGTCAACTCCGTCGACCCGGCCTGGTTCGAGTCGACCGAGTGGTACCGGTTCGCCCGGACCTCCCGGAAGGCCGCCGCCAACGCCGGCCTGAAGACCACCTTCGTGCCCAACGTCTACGACTTCGGCTACATGCAGCGCGAGGCCGCCGGCACGGCCGTGAAGTCCGCGCTGGCCGGCGAGGTCATCTACGGCAACAACCACGGCAAGCGCAGCCTCGACCAGACCTACCTGGCCGCCGCCCTCGGCACCGGCAACGTCACCATCCACACCCTGGAGAAGGTCACCTCCGTCAGCCGCCTGGGCGACGGGTCGTACGTCCTGACCGCCGACCGGATCGACGGCACCGGCGCGGTCGTGGAGAGCAGGCAGTACGGCTGCGCGTACCTCTTCCTCGGCGGCGGCAGCCTCGGCACCACGGAACTCCTCGTCCGCGCCCGGGACACCGGCACCCTGCCCGGCCTCGGCCCCGAGGTCGGCGCGGGCTGGGGCACCAACGGCAACACCATGCTCGGCCGCGCCAACCACGTCTGGGACACGGTCGGCGCCCACCAGGCCACCATGCCCGTGCTGGGCATCGACGACTGGGCCAACCCGGACAACCCGGTCTTCGCCGAGATCGCCCCGCTGCCCATGGGCTTCGAGCACTGGGTCAGCATGTACCTGGCGATCACCAAGAACCCCGAGCGGGCGGCGTTCTCCTACGACTCCTCGTCCGGGGCCGTGCGGCTCGGCTGGACCGCCGCCCAGAGCGCCGTCTCCGTGCGCATGGCCAAGAACCTGTTCGACCGGATCAACGCGGCCAACGCCACGATCTACCGGTACGACCTGTTCGGCTCCGGCGGCAAGGTCTTCGCGGACGACTTCACCTACCACCCGCTCGGCGGCTGTGTCCTCGGCCGGGCCACCGACGACTACGGCCGGGTGAGGGGATACCCGCGGCTGTACGTCACCGACGGCTCGCTCGTCCCCGGCTCGATCGGGGTGAACCCGTTCGTCACCATCACGGCCCTCGCCGAACGCACCATGGCGCGGGTCCTCGCCGAGGACACCGCGCCCTGAGGCACCGCCGGGGTCACTTGGCGTAGATCGCCTCGATCTCGTCCGTGTAGTCCTTCGCCACCACGTTCCGCTTGAGCTTCAGCGACGGGGTGAGGTGGCCCGACTCCTCCGTGAACTGGGAGGACAGAATGCGGAACTTCCGCACCGATTCCGCCTTCGACACCGCGGCGTTGCCGTCGTCGACCGCCGCCTGGATCGCCGCGTGCAGATCCGGGTCGTCCTTCAGCGACGCCGCGGTGGCACCCGCCGGCTTGCCGTGCTCGGCGGCCCAGCGGCCCAGGAACTCCTCGTCGATGGTGACCAGCGCGCCCACGAAGGGCCGCCCGTCGCCCACCACCATGCACTCCGCGACCAGCGCGTGCGCCCGGATCCGGTCCTCGATCACCGCGGGGGCCACGTTCTTGCCGCCCGCCGTGACGATGATCTCCTTCTTCCGGCCGGTGATCCGCAGATAGCCGTCCTCGTCCAGGGTGCCGATGTCACCGGTGTGGAACCAGCCGTCGGCCAGCGCCTCCGCGGTCGCGCCCGGGTTGTTCCAGTACTCCTTGAACAGGTGCTCGCCGTGCAGCAGCACCTCGCCGTCGTCCGCGATCCGCACCACCGAGCCGGGCAGCGGCTGCCCGACCGTGCCGATCTTCTGCCGGTCCCACGGGTTGAACGCGGTCGCCGCACAGGACTCGGTCAGGCCGTAGCCCTCCAGGACCGTGAAGCCGATGCCCCGGAAGAAGTGCCCGAGCCGCTCGCCGAGCGGGGCGCCGCCGGAGATGGCGTACTCGCCCCGGCCGCCCAGGACCGCGCGCAGCTTGCTGTAGACCAGCTTGTCGAAGACCTTGTGCTTGACCTTCAGACCGAGGGAGGGACCCGACGGGCTGTCCAGCGCCCTGCTGTAGGCGATCGCCGTGTCCGCCGCCTTGTCGAAGACCGCGCCCTTGCCGTCCGCCTGCGCCTTGGCCCGCGCCGAGTTGTAGACCTTCTCGAAGACCCGCGGCACACCCAGGATCAGCGTCGGCCGGAACGCGGCCAGCTCGTCGGTGAGGTTCTTGATGTCCGGGACGCAGCCCAGCTTGATCGGCGCCATCATCGGCGCGACCTGCACCAGCCGCCCGAAGACGTGCGCGAGCGGCAGGAACAGCAGCACCGAGCACTCGCCGGTGCGGAACAGCGGACGCAGCCGCTCCACCACGTTCCCGCACTCGGCGAAGAAGCTGCGGTGGGTGAGCACACAGCCCTTGGGGCGCCCGGTCGTGCCGCTCGTGTAGACGATGGTCGCCGGGTCGTCGGCCCGGGTTAGCGAGCCGCGCTCGTCCACCGTGCGGTCCGACACGTCCTGCCCGAGCCGGCCCAGCTCCGCCACGGCCCCGGCCTCGATCTGCCAGACGTGCTTGAGGGCGGGCAGCGCCTCACGCACCGACTCCACGGCCGCCGTGTGGTTGTCCAGCTCCGTCACGCAGGCGGTGGCGCCCGAGTCGGACAGGATCCACTGCACCTGCTCGGGGGAGCTGGTCTCGTACACCGGCACGGTGATCGCGCCGGCGCTCCAGATCGCGAAGTCCAGCAGCGTCCACTCGTACCGGGTGCGGGACATCAGGGCCACCCGGTCGCCCGGCTGCACCCCGGAGGCGATGAGACCCTTGGCGGCGGTGCGCACCTCGGCCAGGAACTCCCGGGCGGTCACGTCCTGCCAGACACCGCCGGTCTTGCGGGCGATCACGGCGACGTCGGGATGCTGCGCGGCGTTTCTGCGGACGATGTCGGTCAGATTCCCGTCCGCGGGGACCTCGTACAAAGCCGGAAGGCTGAACTCGCGCAAGACTGCTGCTCCTCATAGGGCGCCGGCGCCACGACGTTGTGCGATGCGACGGTGCGGTCCAAGGCTCGGGCAAGTGCTCCGGGACAACATGACGATTCACCTGTTGAAATCCTGAGCACGACTGGACTGCCCGGACGTTACCCGCCGGTATGGCGTCTACGACAGGGGGTCCCGGCGAGATGTTCGCTGCGTCACACACGTGGGCGTTCCTTCGCGCACAGTAGTCCACGGCCGAACCGACCGGCGAGTAACCGCAGGCCGGACCGGCACTGTTCACCTCCACCGCACACGCCTACGCTTGATCACCATGGCATCCACACGCTCCGGCAACCGGCGGACCCGCGTCCACGTCGTCAGCGACGTGCACGGCAACGCCCGCGACCTGGCCCGCGCCGGCGACGGTGCCGACGCCCTGATCTGCCTGGGCGACCTCATCCTCTTCCTCGACTACGCCGACCACTCGCGCGGCATCTTCCCGGACCTGTTCGGCGAGGAGAACGCCGACCGCATCGTCGAGCTGCGCACCGCCCGCCGCTTCGCCGAGGCCCGCGAGTTCGGCGCCCGGCTGTGGGGCGGGATCGGCACCGACCGGGCCACGGCCATCGAGAAGGCCGTACGCAAGCAGTACGCCGAGCTGTTCGCCGCGTTCCCCACCCCGACGTACGCCACCTACGGAAACGTCGACATGCCCCAGCTGTGGCCGGAGTACGCCCGGCCCGGCACCACCGTCCTCGACGGCCGGCGGGTGGAGATCGGCGGCCGGGTCTTCGGCTTCGTCGGCGGCGGCCTGCGCACCCCGATGCGCACCCCGTACGAGATCGGCGACGAGGAGTACGCGGCGAAGATCGAGGCCGTCGGCGAGGTCGACGTGCTGTGCACCCACATCCCGCCCGAGGTCCCCGAGCTGGTGTACGACACCGTCGCGCGCCGTTTCGAGCGGGGCAGCCGGGCCCTGCTCGACGCCATCCGCCGCACCCGGCCGCGGTACGCGCTGTTCGGGCACGTGCACCAGCCGCTGGCGCGCCGGATGCGGATCGGCGCCACCGAGTGCGTGAACGTGGGGCACTTCGCGAGCACCGGCACGCCCTGGGCGCTCGAATGGTGAGGCGCACGCGGGCGCGGTGAAGGCGGCAGGTCGGCGGCGCGGTAGCCTTCACGCTGCACACACGTGCGCACCCCGGCGCACACGGACCTCTCCCACCGGCCCGCATCTGGAGGAGCCACCGCGATGGCGGAACACACCAGTTCGAGCATCACGATCGAGGCGGCTCCGGCCGACGTCATGGCGGTGATCGCCGACTTCGCGCGGTACCCGGACTGGACCGGCGAGGTGAAGGAGGCGGAGGTCCTCGCCACCGACGCGCAGGGCCACGCCGAGCAGGTCCGCCTCGTCATGGACGCCGGCGCCATCAAGGACGACCAGACCCTCGCCTACACCTGGACCGGCGCCCACGAGGTCTCCTGGACCCTGGTCAAGTCCCAGATGCTCCGCTCCCTCGACGGCTCCTACCTGCTGCGGCCGGCCGGCGCGGGCGCCACCGAGGTCACCTACCGGCTGACGGTCGACGTCAAGATCCCCATGCTCGGCATGATCAAGCGCAAGGCGGAGAAGGTCATCATCGACCGGGCGCTGGCGGGCCTGAAGAAGCGGGTCGAGTCCGGTGAAACACCCGGTGAGACGGCCGGGGAGAAGACGGAGAGGCCCGGGGAGCAGTAGTCGCTCCGCCGCGGTCCGCGCGCACGGCGGTAGCGTTCACCCCCATGCGCACCATCCTGATCACGGGTCCGGGCGGCAGCGGACGTACGACCGTCGCCGCCGCCACCGCGCTCACCGCCGCCCGCGAGGGCCACCGCACCCTCCTGCTGAGCGCCGACCGCACGGACACCCCGGGCGCGGCACTGGGCACCGCGACAGGACCGGCCCTCGCCGAGGTCACCGAGAACCTCACCGCCTGGCGCCCCGACGCCGTCGAACGCTTCCGGCAGGACCTCACCGCCTTCCAGAGCCGCGCCGCGAACGTCCTCGACCTCCTCGGCGCGGCACGCCTGGACGCCGAGGAGGTCACCCCGCTGCCCGGCGCCGAGGAACTGTCCTTCCTGCGCGCGCTGCGGGACGCGGCCCTGTCCGAGCGGTACGACCTGCTCGTCGTCGACCTCCCGCCCCTGCCGGCGGCCCTCGCCCTGCTCGCCCTGCCCGAGGAACTGCGCCGCTACCTGCGCCGCCTGCTGCCGCCCGAGCGGCAGGCCGCCCGCGCCCTGCGCCCGGTCCTCGGCCGGCTGGCCGGCGTCCCCATGCCCGCCGACTGGCTGTACGAGACGGCCGCCCGCTGGGACGTCGAACTGGCCGCCGTCGAGGCCGTCCTCACCGACCGGGACACCGTCGTACGGCTGGTCGCCGAACCCGGCCCGGCGGGTGCCGACGCCGTCCGCGCCGCCACCCTCGGCCTCGCCCTGCGCGGCCTGCCCACCGAGGCCCTGATCGCCAACCGGACGCTGCCGGAGGCCGCCCCCGACAGCTGGCTCGGCTCCCTCGTCGCCCAGCAGCGCAAGACGCTCGCCGACTGGCGGGAGGGGTACGACGTCCACACCGCCCCGCACCTCGGCCGCGACCCGCACGGCCCGGACGACCTCACCGCCCTCGCCGTACCCGCCGTCAACCCGGCACCCGCCCCGGTCGGGTGGCCCGTCGCCGACCGGCTCGCCGAGGACGGCGTGCTGGTCTGGCACCTCCCGCTGCCCGGCGCGATACGGGACGAACTCGACCTCGTCCGACGCGGCGACGAACTCCTGATCACCGCGGGCCCGTTCCGCCGGATCGTCCCGCTGCCCTCCGCGCTGCGCCGCTGCACCGTCGCCGGCGCCGCGCTGCGCGACGGCGAGCTGCGCATCCGGTTCGCCCCGGACCCGCACCTGTGGCCCGCCGCGGGACGGTGAACGGATACGCCCGTTCGGGTAACGTCGTAAAGGCGAACCGTAGTCAGGAGCCGCCATGAGCGAAGAGCGCCCCGCACCCGAACCTTCCGAGGAGGAGCGGCAGCGGGCGACCGACGCCGACGCCTGGTCCACGGCCTGCGCCGAGGACCTCGCCGCCGAGCAGGCCCGCCGCCGCACCCAGCACGGCCCGCCCCCCGGGTCCGCCGCCGAGGAACTGAAGAAGCTCGTGGACACGGTGGCCGACAAGCTGTCCGGCCTCCCCTCCCCCCTCCTCGGCGGCCTCGCCGGACCCGCCGCCCAGCAGATGGTGCGGCAGGTCGTCCAGCAGGCGAAGGCCGCCGTCGAGCCCGTCATAGACCGCAACCCGGACGTGTTCGACCACCTGGCCGCGGCCGGCAGCGAGCTGCTCGCCGCCTACCGCTCCGCCGTCCAGGCCCAGGAGCACCGCTGGACCGCCCGTACGGCCGACCCCGCGGGCGACGACCGGCCGCATCCGCGCGACCCGGGGGAGGGCACCGGCCCGGGGGAACGCATCGACCTGGACTGAAGCCCTCGCACGGCAGGGCCTCGGGTACGGTTGCCGTAGCGGGGCTCGACCGAAACTGAGGGATTCATGGGACTCACCATCGGCGTCGACATCGGCGGCACGAAGATCGCGGCCGGCGTGGTCGACGAGGAAGGCAACATCCTCTCGACCTTCAAGGTGCCGACCCCCACCACGCCCGAGGCCATCGTGGACGCCATCGCCTCGGCGGTGGAGGGCGCGCGCGCCGGGCACGAGATCGTCGGCGTGGGCATCGGCGCGGCCGGTTACGTCAACCGCCAGCGGTCCACCGTGTACTTCGCCCCGAACATCGACTGGCGCAACGAGCCGCTCAAGGAGAAGGTCGAGGCCCGCACGGGCCTGCCGGTCGTGGTCGAGAACGACGCCAACGCCGCCGCCTGGGGCGAGTACCGGTTCGGCGCCGGCAAGGGCCACCGCAACGTCATCTGCATCACGCTCGGCACCGGCCTCGGCGGCGGCATCATCATCGGCAACAAGCTGCGCCGCGGCCACTTCGGCGTGGCCGCCGAGTTCGGCCACATCCGGATGGTCCCGGACGGCCTGCTGTGCGGCTGCGGCTCGCAGGGCTGCTGGGAGCAGTACGCCTCCGGCCGCGCCCTGGTCCGCTACGCCAAGCAGCGCGCCAACGCCACCCCCGAGCGCGCCGAGGTGCTGCTGGCGCTCGGCGACGGCACCCCCGACGGCATCGAGGGCAAGCACATCTCCATGGCCGCCCGCCAGGGCGACCCGGTCGCCGTGGACTCCTACCGGGAGCTGGCCCGCTGGGCCGGCGCCGGCCTCGCCGACCTGGCCTCCCTGTTCGACCCGTCCGCGTTCATCGTCGGCGGCGGCCTCTCCGACGAGGGCGACCTGGTCCTCGACCCGATCCGCAAGTCGTACAAGCGCTGGCTGGTGGGCGGCAACTGGCGCCCGGTGGCCGACGTCATCGCGGCCCAGCTCGGCAACAAGGCCGGCCTGGTGGGCGCGGCGGACCTGGCCCGGGAGCCCGACCCCGTCATGTGACCGGTGTCCACCGCACGAGGGGGCGCGAGGCCGTGTCGACGGTTCCCGCGCCCCGCTCCGTCGGTCCCGTACCCGGTGGGCGTAGATTGATCCACATGGAGCCGCTCCCCAACTCCCTTACGGAACCCGACGGTTCCGCGGTCATCAGGGTCCTGAGCTACAACATCCGCTCGATGCGGGACGACACGGCCGCCCTCGCCCGGGTGATCACGGCCTGCGCCCCCGACCTGGTCCTCGTCCAGGAGGCCCCGCGCTTCTTCCGCTGGCGCAAGAAGCTCGCCCGGCTGGCCGCGGACTCCGGCCAGGTGATCCTCACCGGCGGGGCGGACGCCGCCGGCCCCGCGATCCTCTGCTCGCTCCGGGCCACGGTCGAGCGGACGGAGGACGTCCTCCTGCCGCTCACCCCGGGCCTGCACCGGCGGGGCCTGGCCACGGCGGTGGTCCGCTTCGGCGGCGCCCGCCTCGGTGTCGTCAGCTGCCACCTCAGCCTCCAGCAGGCCGAGCGTCACGACCAGGGCGGGATACTCCTCGACCGCCTCGCCGGACTGGGCGTGGAGCACGCCGTCGTGGGCGGCGACCTCAACGAACGCCCCGACGGCCGCACCTTCCGGCGCCTCGCCGGGGCCCTCCAGGACTGCCGTACGGCCGCTCCCTGGGGCGGTGAGTTCACCTCCACCGCCACCGACCCGCACCAGCGCATCGACGCGGTCTTCGCCACGCGGGGCATCGAGGTGCTCGGCTGCGGGGTCCCCCTGGACCAGCCGGGCGTCAGCCGGGACGACCTGGCCGCGGCCACGGACCACCTGCCGGTGCTGGCCGCGCTGCGCGTTCCGGCCGCCGGAACAAGCAATTGAACTAAGTACAGGAAATCTCTTGTCCACCGCTCCCGGATGCCCTACGGTCGTCCTGTACTTAGTTCAAGTCAGCCGATCCGGCACCAGGGGGAACCATGTCCTACGAGGAACTGTCCGCGTTCGTGACCGCCACCGCGAAGGAGTACGGGATACCCGGCGCCGCCGTCGGCATCCTCGACGGAGACCGGGAGAGCCGGATCACCCACGGCGTGACCAGCGCCGGGCACCCGCTGCCCGTGGACGGGAACACCCTCTTCCACCTGGCCTCGGTCAGCAAGACCTTCACGGCGACCGCGCTGATGCGGCTGGCCGAGCAGGGCCGGGTGGACCTGACCGCGCCGGTCCGCCGGTACGTGCCCGAACTGCGCCTCGCCGACGAGGAGGCCGCCGAGCGGATCACGCTGCTGCACCTGCTCAACCACACCGCGGGCCTGGACTGGAACCTGGTCGGCACCGACGAGGACGACGGCTCGCTCGCCGCGTTCGTCGCCGGGCTCGACCGGCTGCCGCTGATCGCGCCGCCCGGCACCCGCGCCTCCTACAGCCAGGCCGGCTACAACCTGCTCGGCCGGGTGATCGAGCACGTCACCGGGCTGCCGTTCGAGAAGGCCCTGGCCGGGCTGGTCCTGGAACCGCTGGGCCTGCGCGACACCGTCTTCGACCTGGACGACGTCGCGGTCCGGCGGTTCGCCGTCGGCCACAACCGCGCCGCGGACGGCACCCTCACCCCGGCCCGCCCCTGGAAGTCCTGGCGGGCGGGGGCCCGCGGCAACAACCCCGGCGGCGGGGTCGTCTCCTCGGTGAGCGACCTGCTGCGCTGGGCCCGGTTCCACCTGGGCGGCGGGGACGGCCTGCTGTCCGCCGAGGCGCTCGACCGGATGAGGCGGCCCACCGTCGAACTGCGGGGCAGCACGCTCGGCGACGCCTTCGGGATCTGCTGGTTCGTCCGGGACGTCGACGGGGTCCGCACGATCGGGCACGGCGGCTCGGGCAACGGCCAGTTCGCCGAGCTGCTGCTGGTGCCGGAGCACGACTTCGCCGTCGTCTCGCTGGCCAACGCCGGGCCCGGCGGGTACCTGTTCAACCAGGCCGTGCTGAAGCGGGCGCTGGAGCTGTACCTCGGCGTGGCCGAGCGGGAGCCGGAGCCGCTGCCCCACGACGAGAAGCGGGCGCGCGAGGTCGCCGGGCGGTACGAGATCGACGCGATGAACCTCGACATCACCGCCGAGGACGAGGCCGGCCGGCTCACGCTCGCCGTCGGCATCAAGCCGGAGATCCGCGCGGCCTCCGACGTGCAGATGCCCCCGGACCACCCGGCCGCCGCGATCGGCTTCCTGCCCGGCACCGGCGACGAGTACATCGTCACGGAGGGCGGTCTGAAGGGTCAGCGCGGCTTCTTCTCCCGCGCGGCCGACGGCACGATCACCGGCGCCGACCTGGCCGGGCGCCTCTTCACCCGCACGAAGTAGCCCCCGCCCGGGCGGGGGTTCCCGGTACGGCGCCCGCCCCCGGCCCTCAGGTGCCCTCGGGTCGCAGCCCCGCCAGCAGGGCCCGCAGGCCCGCCGCGTACGTGCCGTCGGGGGCGGCGGCGTACTCCGTGGCCGCGGAGGTGTTCAGCCGGGCCTTCAGGCGGGGGAAGGCGGCGGCCGTCTCGGCTGCCTGGGAGACGGTCCGCCGGAACCGTTCGTCGCTGTCGCCGCCGGCCCGCCGCACCTTGCGGGTCAGGGACGCCGTCGCGGACGCTCCCAGCGCGTTGCCCAGCACGTACGTGACCACCGCGCCCGCGGCCCGGTCGGCCTCCTCGGGCGGGAAGCCGGCGGTCTCGAAGACGCCGAGGAGGTGGTCGTCGAAGCGGGCCTTGCCGGTGCCGTACAGGAGGTGGGAGCTGATGGCCTGGATCAGCCAGGGGTGGCGGGTCAGCGCCGCGTACAGGCCGTCGGCCATGGCCGTGGCGGTGCCGCGCCAGTCGGAGGGGTCCAGCGGCGGCAGCTCGACCTCCCGCCACACCTCGTCGGCGACCATCAGCACCAGGTCGTCCTTGTTCCTGACGTGCCAGTAGACGGCCGTCGCCGCGACCCCGAGCCGCTGGCCCAGGCTCCGCATGTTCAGGCCCTCCAGGCCCTCCTCGTCCAGCAGCTCCACGGCGGTGCGGACGATGGTCCGGGGAGTGAGCGTGTCGCGCGGCATGGGCCTCACGATAGGCCACGGGACCACGCCCTGTACAAAGTTCAGGTCGCGGTCCCGCCGCTCTCACCCGGCGTCAGACCACCGCCCCGCGCCCGGGGTCGTCGTCCTCCTCGTCGTCCGTCCGCATCCGCGCCACCAGCGTCGCGAAGCCGCCGAGGAAGCCGCCGATGCCGGCGGTGGCCAGCCACCAGGTCATCTCCCAGCCCAGCACCACCGCCAGCAGGAGCAGGACGGGACCGCCGACCACCCCGAGCCAGGCGAACCGGGCGGTGGTGTCCGCGGTCGGCAGCGGCGGCGGCTCCGGGGGGACGAAGTGGCCCTCGTCGTCCTCGTCGAAGTCGTCGTCGGACGGCTCGGTCACCGCGTAGTCACGCGGGCCGATGCCGGGCGCGAAGGAGACGGACCCGCCGAGCGGCCGGGCGGGCGGCCGGCCCGCGGGCTCCTCCGCCTCGCCCCCGGCGTCCCCGTCGGGCTCCGGCACCGGTTCCTTCGCCGGTTCCGTCACCGGCTCCTTCGCCACCTGCTTCTCCAGCAGCGCCAGGTCCTCCACCGGCTTGAACGGCCGGGCGCCCGGCGGGTCCGGCGGCTCCTCGCCGTACCCGGCGACGATGGCCCGCCAGACGGCGTCCTCGTCGAACGGCACCCCCTGCTCGTCCGGCTCGCGGTCCTCGCGGCCCTCACGGTCGGAGTCGTGCTCAGCCAACTGCGGCCGTCCCTTCCTTGCCGACACTGGGTGCGAGCCGGCCGATGAAGGCGAGGCTCTCCTCGAAGATCCGGTCCGCATCCTCGTCCAACGTCGCCACGTGGTAACTGTGTTCCAGCACGATCTGCGTGACGTCCGTGGAGGACACCCGGCTCAGCACGCGCGCCGAGTCGGCCGCCGGCACGACATGGTCCCGGGCGCTGCGCAGCAGCAGCAACGGCTGGGTGACCTGGGGCAGCTCGCCGTCCAGCCGGCGCAGGAACTGCCGCAGGGAGTGCGCCGCGTGCAGCGGCACCCGGTCGTACCCCAGCTCGGCCGCGCCCTCCTTCGCGATGTCGCTGGCGATGCCCCTGGTCGTGCGCACCAGGTGCCGGGCCACCGGAAGGGCGTACGCGGACAGGCCGTGCACCCGGTTCGCCGGGTTGACGACCACCGCGCCGGCGATCCGCTCGCCGTGCCGGGCGGCGAGCCTGAGCGCCAGCGCGCCGCCCATCGACAGGCCCGCGACGAAGACCCGGGGGCAGCGCTCGGCGAGCAGACGCAGCTCGCGGTCCACCTCCGCGTACCAGTCGTGCCAGGTGGTGAGCTGCATGTCCTCCCAGCGGGTGCCGTGGCCGGGCAGCAGCGGCAGGGACACGGTCAGCCCGTGGGCCGCGTGGTGCTCCGCCCAGGGGCGCAGCGACTGGGGTGAGCCGGTGAAGCCGTGGCAGAGGAGGACCCCCACCTCCCCGCCCTGGTGGCGGTACGGCTCGGCTCCGGGGAGAACTGGCATGTGCTTCACCGTACGCGACCGCACTGACACCGACCAGGGTCGTCGGACCCATTGACGGCCCCCCGGGTTAAGGTCTCCTGGACGGAAACAGGAGGCACACGGGTGTTGTACGGCACGATGAAGGTCGCCATCGGCGGGCCGCTGAAGGTCGCCTTCAGGCCTTGGGTGGAGGGCCTGGAGAACGTTCCGGCCACGGGCCCGGCCATCCTGGCCAGTAATCATCTCTCCTTCTCGGACTCGTTCTTCCTGCCGACGATGCTGAACCGCAAGGTCACCTTCATCGCCAAGGCCGAGTACTTCACCACCCCGGGCGTGAAGGGCCGGCTCACCGCGGCCTTCTTCAAAGGCGTCGGCCAGCTCCCGGTGGACCGCTCCGGGGCGCGCGGCGCCGGCGAGGCGGCGATCCGGAGCGGCATAGAGGTGCTGGAGCGCGGCGAGCTGTTCGGCATCTACCCGGAGGGCACCCGCTCGCCGGACGGACGGCTGTACCGGGGCAAGCCCGGCGGTCTCGCGCGCGTGGCCCTCGCCACCGGCGCGCCGGTCATCCCGGTCGCCATGATCGACACGGAGAAGATCCAGCCGCCCGGCAAGGTGATGCCGAAGCTGATGCGGCCCGGCATCCGCATCGGCAAGCCCCTGGACTTCAGCCGCTACCAGGGCATGGAGCACGACCGGTTCGTGCTGCGGGCCGTGACCGACGAGGTCATGTACGAGATCATGAAGCTCTCCGGCCAGGAGTACGTCGACATGTACGCCACCGCCGCCAAACGGCAGATAGCCGAGGCGGCGAAGGCGGCCAAGGAGGCCGAGAAGGCCCAGAAGGCCGGGAAGAAGCAGGACGAGTCCTAGACGGGGGCACAGGGGGAAGCCGGGGGGCCAGGGGGACATGCCCGAGCGCGAGCGCGTCATGCGGATGTCGGTGGAGCTGCCGCTGTGGCGCGCGCTCGCCGGCTACCGCGTCCTGACCATGCTGTACTCCATCGGCCTGTGCGCCAGCGCGTACGACCACTTCGTGCGGCCCTGGATCGCCGTCGCCTACTACGCCGTCCTGGTGGTGTGGACCCTCGCCACCCTGCCCAGGGTGGCCAACGCGGCGAGCTGCACCCGGCGTTTCCTGGCCGTGGACCTGACCGTCGCCGTCGTCGGCATCCTGCTCACCCCGCTCGCCGACAACCACGAACGCATCGTGGGCGGCGGCCCCACCCTGCCCTCGATATGGACCGCGGGCGCGGTGCTGGCCTTCGCCCTCAAGGGCGGCTGGCGCTGGGCGGCGGCCGCGTCCACGGCTGTGGCCGCCGCCAATCTGGTCGAACGCGGCCACCCGGCCCGGGACACCGTGCACAACGTGATCCTCGTCTGGGTGGCCGCCATCGCGATCGGCTACGTCGTGGAGGTGGCCCGCGTCTCCGAGCGCACCCTCGCCCGCGCCCTGGAGATCGAGGCCGCGACCCGGGAGCGGGAGCGGCTGGCCCGGGACATCCACGACAGCGTGCTCCAGGTGCTGGCGATGGTGAAGCGCCGGGGCGCGGCCCTCGGCGGTGAGGCGGCCGAGCTGGGCCGGCTGGCAGGGGACCAGGAAGTGGCCCTGCGCACGCTGGTGTCGGGCGGTCTGCTCCCGGTGTCCCGGGTCTCGGAGGACCTGGCGGCCGGCGCCGTCGTCCGCGCGGTGGAGGAGCCGGAGCAGGAGGACCCGGCGACGCCCGTCGACCTGCGCTCCCTGCTCGCCCGGCACGCCGGTGCCCGGGTCGCACTCGCCGAGCCCGGCGCCCCGGTGCTGCTGCCGCCCGAAGCGGCCCGCGAGGTGGCCGCCGCGGTCGGGGCCGCCCTGGACAACGTACGCGGGCACGCCGGGGACGAGGCGCGGGCCTGGATCCTGGTCGAGGACGAGCCGGAGGAGATCGTCGTCACCGTCCGGGACGACGGCCCCGGCATCCCCGAGGGCCGGCTCGCGCAGGCCGAGGGGGAGGGCCGGATGGGCGTGGCCCTGTCCATCCGGGGCCGGCTGCGCGACCTCGGCGGCAGTGCCGAGATCGTCTCGGTTCCCGGGCAGGGCACGGAAGTCGAACTGAAGGTACCGAAGGGCGCCGTGCGGGCGCGGGGGAAGAAGGCGGAACAGCGATGACACGGCAGCCGGACCCGATCAGGGTGATGGTGGTGGACGACCATCCGATGTGGCGTGACGCGGTCGCCCGGGACCTGGCCGAGTCCGGTTTCGAGGTGGTCGCCACCGCCGGCGACGGCGAGCAGGCGGTCCGCCGGGCCAGGGCCGCGGCCCCGGACGTCCTGGTGCTGGACCTCAACCTGCCGGCCAAGCCCGGCGTCCAGGTGTGCAAGGAACTCGTGGGCCACGACCCGGCGTTGCGGGTCCTGGTCCTCTCGGCGAGCGGTGAGCACGCGGACGTGCTGGAGGCCGTGAAGTCCGGCGCGACCGGCTATCTGCTGAAGTCGGCCTCCACCGAGGAGCTGCTGGACGCGGTGCGCCGTACCGCCGCCGGCGACCCGGTGTTCACGCCGGGACTGGCCGGCCTGGTCCTCGGCGAGTACCGGCGGCTGGCCGCCGAACCGGTGCCCGCCCCGGACGCCGGCGAGCCGGGGGCGCCCCGGCTGACGGGCCGTGAGACCGAGGTGCTGCGGCTGGTGGCCAAGGGCCTGAGCTACAAGCAGATCGCCGAACGCCTCGTCATCTCCCACCGCACG
The DNA here is from genome assembly GCF_055560195.1 of Streptomyces sp. NPDC023481. Taxonomy (NCBI): domain Bacteria; kingdom Bacillati; phylum Actinomycetota; class Actinomycetes; order Kitasatosporales; family Streptomycetaceae; genus Streptomyces; species Streptomyces sp. NPDC023481. Next base: position 5,230 of record NZ_JBVHJE010000002.1, on the reverse strand, counting down.
GTCCAGAACCACGTCCAGAACACCCTCGGCAAGCTGCACCTGCACAACAGGGTGGAGCTGGTGCGGTACGCGATAGAGCGCGGACTCGACGACGCCTGACGCGCCGGAATCACCCTTCCCGCCTCTCCCGATGTGACGCGGATCACCACTAGCGTGACTCTCTGTCAGGAAAGCGCGGTGAAGGGACAATTCCATGCGGGTCGGAGTACTGACCGGAGGCGGCGACTGCCCCGGGCTCAACGCCGTCATCCGGGCCATCGTGCGCAAGGGCGTACAGGAGTACGGCTATGACTTCGTCGGCTTCCGGGACGGCTGGCGCGGACCGCTCGAAGGCGACAGCGTGCGCCTCGACATCCCCGCGGTGCGCGGCATCCTGCCCCGCGGCGGCACCGTCCTCGGCTCCTCGCGCACCAACCCCCTCAAGGTGGAGGGCGGTATCCGCCGTATCAAGGAGAACCTGGCCAAGCAGGAGATCGACGCCCTGGTCACGATCGGCGGCGAGGACACCCTGGGCGTCGCCGCGCGCCTGTCCGACGAGTACGGCGTGCCGTGCGTCGGCGTGCCCAAGACGATCGACAACGACCTGTCCGCCACCGACTACACCTTCGGCTTCGACACCGCGGTCGGCATCGCCACCGAGGCCATCGACCGGCTGCACACCACCGCCGAGTCCCACATGCGGGTGCTCGTCTGCGAGGTGATGGGCCGGCACGCCGGCTGGATCGCCCTGCACTCGGGCCTCGCCGGCGGCGCCAACGTCATCCTCATCCCGGAGCAGCGCTTCGACCTCGACCAGGTGTGCGCCTGGATCACGTCCCGCTTCCGGGCGTCGTACGCGCCGATCGTGGTAGTCGCCGAGGGCGCCATGCCGAAGGACGGCGACATGGTGCTCAAGGACCAGTCGCTGGACTCCTTCGGGCACGTCCGGCTCTCCGGGGTCGGCGAGTGGCTGGCCAAGGAGATCGAGAAGCGCACCGGCAAGGAGGCCCGCACCACCGTCCTCGGCCACATCCAGCGCGGCGGCACCCCCAGCGCCTTCGACCGGTGGCTCGCGACCCGCTTCGGCCTGCACGCCATCGACTGCGTCCACGACGGCGACTTCGGCCGGATGGTCGCCCTGCGCGGCACCGACATCGTCCGCGTCCCGATCTCCGAGGCCACCGCCCGGCTGAAGACGGTGGACCCGAAGCTGTACGAGGAGGTCGGGGTGTTCTTCGGCTGAGGCCTCCGGGCGGCTACACGGTCGTACGGCGCAGCCGGCCGATCAGCTCCCGTACGACCGCCGCCCCGTTCAGCGTCAGCACCGACTCGGGGTGGAACTGCACGCCCGCGAAGCCGGGGCCGCGCAGCGCGTGCACCTCGCCGTTCCCCGCCCGGCTCACCTCCACCCCGTGCGCGGCCAGCTCCCGGGCCGCGTCCTCGTCGCAGCGCGCCACGAAGCTGTTGTAGAAACCGACGGTCTCCACGCGTCCGAACAGGTCGATCGCGGTCTGCGCCCCCTGGTACGGCACCTCCTTGCGGACGATCTCCAGGCCCAGCTCCGCCGCGATCAGCTCGTGCCCGAGGCAGACGCCCAGCAGACCGTGCGCATGGCCGCGGACCACCTCGGAGGCGAGGTCGCGCAGGAACGCCATCTTCGGGTCGGCGAGGTCACGGGGGTCACCGGGCCCGGGCCCCAGGACGACCGGCCCCCGGTGCCCGAGCACCGCCTCCCGCAGCCCGGGCTCGTCGTAGCGCCGGACGCTCACGTCGAGCCCGCCCGAGCGCAGGACGTGCGCCAGCATCGCGGTGAAGGTGTCCTCGCCGTCCACCACCAGAGCGTGGCCCGCCAGGGCCTCGGAGCGCTCCTGCATCCGCAGCCAGAACGGCGCGAGCCCGGCCCGGCGCCCGTCCAGCGCGGCCCGCACCCGCGGGTCGTCGGCCAGCCGGGGCCGCTCCCGCTCCCGGCGCGGCCGGGCCGGCCCCGTCCCGAGGGCGGCCAGCACGCCCGCCGCCTTCGCGTGGGTCTCCGCGACCTCGCCCGCCGGGTCGGAGCCGCGCACCAGCGTCGCCCCGACCGACACCCGCAGCCGGCCGTCGGCGCCGATGTCGGCGGTGCGGATCAGGATGGGGGAGTCGAGGGTCTGCGCGCCCCCGGAGTCCCGGCCGAGCAGCGCCAGCGCACCGGCGTAGTAGCCGCGCCCGCCCGCCTCGTGCCGTTCGATCACCCGGCAGGCGTTGCGCACCGGCGACCCGGTGACGGTCGCCGCGAACATCGTCTCCCTCAGCACCTCCCGCGCGTCCAGCGAGGACTTCCCGCGCAGCTCGTACTCGGTGTGCGCGAGGTGCGCCATCTCCTTCAGCCGCGGCCCGACGACGACCCCGCCCATGTCGCCGACGGTGCACATCATCTTCAGCTCCTCGTCGACGACCATCGACAGCTCCTCGATCTCCTTGCCGTCGGCGAGAAACGTGAGCAGGTGCTCCGGCGTGGGCCCCTCGGCGGGATAGCGGTACGTCCCGCTGATCGGGTTCATCACCACCGTGCCGCCGCTCATCCGGACGTGCACCTCCGGGCTCGCCCCGACCAGCGTGCGGTCCCCGGTGTGCACGACGAACGTCCAGTACGCGCCCCGCTCGCCCTCCAGCAGCCGCCGGAACAGCGCGAGCGCGTCCGCGCGGCCGAAGCCGGGGACCGTGCCCTCGTACGTGCGCCGGATCACGAAGTTCGCGCCCTCGCCCCGGCCGATCTCCTCGCGCAGCACCCGCCCGACGATCTCGCCGTACTCCTCGTCGCCGACGTCGAACCCGCCGCCCTCGACCCGCACCTCGTGCGCCGGGAGCCGGGACAGCGCCTCGGCGAGCGGGATCTCGTACGACTCCTCGGGGGTCAGCACCAGCAGCGGGGTGCCGTCGTCGCGGACGTCGAAGCCGCGCTCGCGCAGCTGCCGGAACGGGACGAGGGCGAGTCCCTCGTCCGGCAGGTCGGCCAGCCGGTCCCGGCTGGTCACCGGGCCGAGCAGCACCTCCACCGGGTGCTCGTCGCGGCCCGGGGCGCGGCGGCGCAGCAGGGCGAAGGGGCGGGGGTCGTGCAGCAGCTGTGCCAGGTCCATGGTTCCTCTTTTCGTCGGTGACTCGATGACTCGGTGACTCGACGACTCGGTGACTGAGGAGGAACGGCCCCGGAAAACGCCGAAGGCCGCCCTCGGGCGGCCTTCGCGGAGTCGGTGGTACGCGCGATCAGTGGGCCGCCCAAGGAGCGGTCCACCACCAGTTCTGGATCGACGGCGCGAACATGCCCGGAACCCTACCGCATGTCCGCACTGTGTTCGCTGTGTCTCATCAGCTGAGCGCGGGCGGGAAGGCGCGACGGCACCCCGTAGGGTTGGGGATGTGACCGTGAACGCTAAGACCAGCCCGAGCGCTGGCAACACCTGGCGAAACCTGCCCGCGGCGCAGCAGCCCGAGTACCCCGACGCCGAGGCTCTGCGCGCAGTGATCGCGGACCTCGAGTCGTATCCGCCGCTCGTCTTCGCGGGCGAGTGCGACCAGCTGCGCGCCCGGATGGCGGCCGTCGCCAAGGGAGAGGCGTTCCTCCTCCAGGGCGGCGACTGCGCCGAGGCCTTCGACGCGGTGTCCGCCGACCACATCCGCAACAAGCTGAAGACGCTGCTCCAGATGGGTGCTGTGCTGACCTACGCGGCCTCCGTGCCCGTGGTGAAGGTCGGCCGGATCGCCGGGCAGTACTCCAAGCCCCGCTCCAAGCCGACCGAGACCCGCGACGGCGTGACGCTCCCGGTGTACCGGGGTGACTCCGTCAACGGGTTCGACTTCACCGAGGCCAGCCGCATCCCGAACCCGGAGCGGCTCAAGCGCATGTACCACGCCTCGGCGTCCACGCTGAACCTGGTGCGCGCCTTCACCACCGGTGGCTACGCGGACCTGCGCCAGGTGCACGCCTGGAACCAGGACTTCGTGCGCACCTCGCCGTCGGGCCAGCGCTACGAGCAGCTCGCCCGCGAGATCGACAACGCGCTGAACTTCATGCGGGCCTGCGGCACCGACCCGGAGGAGTTCAAGACCGTCGAGTTCTTCTCCTCGCACGAGGCGCTGCTGCTGGACTACGAGTCCGCCCTGACCCGGGTCGACTCCCGCACCGGCAAGCTGTACGATGTCTCGGCGCACATGGTGTGGATCGGTGAGCGCACCCGGCAGCTGGACCACGCGCACATCGAGTTCGCCTCGCAGATCCGCAACCCGATCGGCATCAAGCTCGGCCCGAACACCACGGCCGAGGAGGCGCTGCAGTACATCGACCGCCTGGACCCCGAGCGGGAGCCGGGCCGGCTGACCTTCATCGTCCGCATGGGCGCCGGGAAGATCCGCGACAAGCTCCCCGAGCTGGTCGAGAAGGTCACGGCGTCCGGTGCGACGGTGGCCTGGGTGACCGACCCGATGCACGGCAACACCTTCGAGGCGGCCTCCGGGCACAAGACCCGCCGCTTCGACGACGTGCTGGACGAGGTCAAGGGCTTCTTCGAGGTGCACAAGGCGCTCGGCACCCACCCGGGCGGCATCCACGTGGAGCTGACCGGCGACGACGTCACCGAGTGCGTGGGCGGCGGCGACGAGATCTTCGTGGACGACCTGCACCAGCGCTACGAGACGGCCTGCGACCCGCGGCTGAACCGCAGCCAGTCGCTGGACCTGGCGTTCCTCGTCGCGGAGATGTACCGCGACCAGTGAGCACGTGCGCGTGAGCGCCTGAGAGCGTAAGGGGCGTGGATCACACCGGATCCGCGCCCCCTCCTCTTTGCGGGTCCCCGCGGGATAGGTAAGGTTAGGTTTGCCTCACCGAGATTCGGGATGGCGCTACGACGGCGATCCCGCCGGGAGGTGAATCCGCGTGTACGTGTGCAGCTGCTTCGGCATCACCGAGGACCAGGTGAAGCAGCACGCGCAGGGCGGTGCCTGCACCCCTCGCCAGATCGCCTCCGCCTGCAAGGCCGGCACGGACTGCGGCTCGTGCGTCCGCCGGATCCAGGCCATCCTCGGCCGGGGCGCCCTCCCCCGCCGTGAGCCGGCCGGCCCGGGCGGCCCCGCACCGGCGGACCTGCCCGCGGACATCGCCGCAGGCCTCCCCGAGGCGGCCTAGCTGTATGGCCCTGTGAGGTTGGGGATGCGGCTGGCGGGTGGTTGGCCCTTCAGCGCGGTGTGTCCGCGGTGGTGATTGTAGGTGTGCAGCCACTGC
>NZ_JBVHJE010000001.1:868340-882176 GCF_055560195.1 Streptomyces sp. NPDC023481 | reverse complement strand
TTGGCCCCGGTGCCCCCCCCCCAGCCCCGGTGGGGGGCGCGGGGGGGGCCCCGGCGGCTCGCCGGGGCACAACGGTAGCCGCACTTGGGGGGGGGGCGCGGGCGGGTGGCCCGCCCCACCACCAAAAGGGGTGAACGGTCGTAACTTTCGCGTGCGGGACGCGTTTCGCCGCGCTAAGGGATCACACAGTGATCACCCGGGCGCGGAACGTCACACCACTGCCGGTGTGCGCCGGGCGGCGCGGCGCCGGGCCGCCAGCCCCGGGTCGAGCGCGGGTACGGCGGCCAGGAGCTGCCGGGTGTACGGCTCGCGCGGGCTGTCGTAGACCTCGTCGGCGGGCCCGTACTCCACGAGCCGGCCGCGCCGCATCACCGCGACCCGGTCGCTGACCTGGCGGACGACGGCGAGGTCGTGCGCGATGAAGACCAGCGCGAGGCCGAGTTCCCGCTGGAGTTCGCCGAGCAGGGCGACCACCTGGGCCTGGGTGGTGACGTCGAGCGCGGAGACGGGCTCGTCGCAGACGATGGCGCGCGGCTCGGCGGCGAGCGCCCGCGCGATGCCGATGCGCTGGCGCTGCCCGCCGCTGAACTCGTGCGGGTAGCGGTCGTAGTGCGCCCCGTCCAGCCCCACCCGCTCCAGCAGTTCCCTCACCCGGTCCCGGACGCGCTGCTCGTCGCGCTCTCCGCGCGCGCGGAGCGGGTCGGCGACGGACTCGCCGACGCTGCGGCGCGGGTTGAGGGAGGAGACGGGGTCCTGGAAGACCATCTGGACGGCCGGGTTCACCCCGGTGAGCGGACTTCCCGCGTAGCGGACCTCGCCCGCGGTGGGCTCCAGCAGCCCGACGAGCATGCGGCCGAGGGTGGTCTTGCCGCTGCCGCTCTCGCCGACCACACCGAGGGTCTCGCCGCGCCGGACGGTCACCGAGACGTCGTCCACGGCCGCGAAGGCCCGCTTGCCGCGGCCGAACTCGCGCCGCGCGCCGACCGTCTCCAGCACCACCTCGTCGGTGGCCGGGGAGCCGGTCCGGCGGGCGTCCACGCGCGGGACGGCGTCGAGGAGTTCGCGGGTGTACGCCTCGGCGGGCGCCGCGAGGACCGTGCCGACCGGGCCGCGCTCGACGGCCCTGCCGTGCCGCATGACGAGGATGTCGTCCACGCTCTCGGCGGCCACGCCCACGTCGTGGGTGACGAGCAGCAGTCCCATGCCGGTCTCCTCGCGCAGCCCGTGCAGCAGGTCGAGGATCTGCGCCTGGACGGTGACGTCGAGCGCGGTGGTCGGCTCGTCCGCGATCAGCAGCTCGGGCTCGCAGGCGAGGGCCATGGCGAGCAGGGCGCGCTGGCGCATGCCGCCGCTGAACTCGTGCGGGCGGGACCGGGCCCGCCGCGCCGCGTCCGGGATGCCGACCCGCTCCAAGACCTCCACGGCACGCGCGCGTGCGGCGCGCCGCGACACGCGCGCGTGGACGCGATGGACCTCGGCGATCTGGTCGCCGATCGCGTAGTACGGGTCGAGCGAGGACAGCGGGTCCTGGAAGACCATGGCGGCCCCGGCCCCGCGCAGCCGGCGCAACTCCTCGTCGGAGGCCGCCTGTACGTCGGTGCCGGCCACCCGCACCGAGCCGCCGACCCGGGCCCCGGTGCCCCGGTGCAGGCCCAGCAGGGCGCCCGCGACCGTGGACTTGCCGGAGCCGGACTCGCCGACCAGGGCGAGGGCGGCGCCCTTCGCCAGACTGAAGGACAGGCCGTCGACGGCGCGCAGCGCGCCGAACTCGACGGTCAGGCCGGTGACGTCCACCAGGTTCGGGTCCGTCGCTTCCACCAGGCTCATGCGAGCACCACCCGTCGGTCGGCCACCGCGTACAGGACGTCCGCGACGGCGTTGGCGAGGACCACGAAGAAGCCGGTCACCAGGACCATGCCGACGACCACCGGAAGGTCGACGACCTTCACCGCGTGCACCAGTTCCTGGCCGATGCCGGGCAGGCCGAACAGGGTCTCGGTGAGGACGGCGCCGCCGACGGCCGAGCCGAAGGTGACCGCGTTGAGGGCGATGACGGAGGCCGTCGCGCCGCGCAGCGCGTGCCGGGCGATGACCGCGCGCTCGCTGACGCCGTAGGCCCGGAAGGTGCGGATGTGGTCCTCGGCCAGCGTCTCCAGCATCGACGCCCGGGTCAGCCGGGCGAAGTTGGCCGCCTCGATGAGGGCGAGGGAGAGCCAGGGCAGCAGCAGGCCCCAGGCCCACTGCTCGGGGTCGTCGGTGAAGTTCACGTACTGCGGGAAGGGCAGCAGCTGGAGTTCGCCGCAGACGACGATCATCAGGACCAGCCCGATGACGAAGACGGGCGTGGCGATGCCCGCGAGGGTGACCGCGGTCAGGAGGCGTTCGGAGAGCCGGCCGCGCCGCCAGGCGGACAGCACGCCGGTGCCGATGCCGAGCACGAGCCAGATCACCATCGCGCCGAGCACCAGCGAGAAGCTCACCGGCAGCTTGGTCAGGATGATGTCGGTGACCTGCTGGCCGGTCCGGTACGACTGGCCGAGGCAGGGCGCCGCGCAGTGCTCCACGGAGGTGCCCGTGGAGAAGTCCTGGCCCACGAAGACGCCCTGCAGGAAGTGCCAGTAGCGCACGTACAGCGGGTCGTCCAGGTTGAGTTGCTGGGCCACCTGGTGGACCTGGGCCGGGGAGCAGCGCGGGCCGCAGGTGATCTGGGCGACGTTGCCGGGGGTGACGTAGAAGACGACGTAGATGATCACCGAGAGGACGAAGAGGGTGATCACCGCGCCGATGGCCCGGCGCAGGACGAAGCCGGTGAAGCCGCTCACGGCCGCTCCTCCTTCCGTGGTGCGCCGGCGGGTACGGCCGCCCCGGCGCGGGCCTCCCGCTTGCGGCCGGTGCCGACGCGCAGGCGGGAGGCGGCACGCGGGTCGAGGGCGACGCGGACGCCGTCGCCGAGGACGGTCATCGCGAACACGGTGACGAACAGGGCGAGCGCGGGCAGCAGCAGGTACTGCGGGGCCGCCTGGTACCAGACGTCGGCGGAGGTGAGCATCTGGCCCCAGGAGGGGGTGGGCGGCTTCACGCCGACGCCGAGGAAGGACAGGGCCGCCTCGGCACTGATGTTCTGCGGGATCAGCAGCGCGGCGTAGGTGATGGCCGGCGCGGCCAGGCCCGGGAGCAGTTCGCGTACGGCGGTCCGCCAGGTGCTCCAGCCGCTCAGCCGGGACGCGGAGACGTAGTCGAGGTTCTTCAGGGCGAGGGTCTGCGCGCGGACCATCTTCGCCATCGTGGCCCACCCGGAGACCAGGGAGATGATCAGGGCGACGAGGACGGGCCGCGGAAAGCCCGCCGGCACGATGGCCAGCAGCGCGAGCGCCATGATCATCAGGGGCATCGAGACGAAGATGTCGGTGACGCGGCTGAGGACCAGGTCGACCCAGCGGTTGCCCAGGCCCGCGGCCACGCCCATGACGACGCCGAGCAGGACCTGGACGAGGGTGGCGCCCAGCGACACGCCGAGCGAGACCCGGGCGCCGTAGACCAGCCGGGCGAACATGTCGCGTCCGGTCTGCGGTTCGACGCCCAGCCAGTGGTCGGCGCCCGCGCCGCCGAGGGAACCGATGGGCACGCCTCCGCGCGCCGAGTCGATCAGGGCGGGGTGGTAGCTGGTGGGGTCCTGGCCCTCCAGGGCGGTGAGCAGCGGCGCGGCGAGCGCGACCAGGACGAGCAGCGCGACGACGGCCGCGGCGACCAGGGCGGCGCGCTGCGCCCGCAGCCGCCGCCAGAACTGAGGTGCCCCCGAGACCGCCGGTACGGCGACGTCCGGCCCGGCGGTCTCGACGGCGGCAAGTGCCTCGCTCACGGTGCTACTTCACCGCGACCTGGGAGATGTCCAGCACGCCGGTCCAGTCGCTGATGACGATGTTCTTGACGTCCGAGCCGTACAGGCGCTTGTAGACCGGGTGGAACAGCGGCACGACTAGGGCCTTGTCGCCGATCTTCTTGTCCAGTGCACCCCACCGCCGGGCGGCGGCGTCAAGGTCGGTCAACTTGTTGATCGCGTCAATCTCGTCATTGACCGACTTGTCGTCGAGCTGGCCCGTGTTGAAGTTCGCTCCATCCTTGACGATCTGCCGGCCGTCGAAGATGGGGGCGAGGAAGGGGCCGCCGGAGGGCCAGTCGGCACCCCAGTGGGCGAGCAAGAAACCGGGCTCGGTCTTCACGCTGTGGATCCTGTCCCGGTAGTCGTTGTCCTCCAGGCCCTGCAGCCTGACCGTGATGCCGGCCTTCTTGAGCGCGTCCTGGACGGCGGTGGCGATCTCCGGGCTGGTCTCGAAGTCCTTGGCGTTGGAATGGGTCAGCGTGATGGTGAGGCCCTTGCCGTAACCGGCCCGCTTCAGCAGCTCTTCGGCCTTCGCCGCGTTGCCGGACGCGCCCGCGGGGAACGGGTCGTACGGTGTGTAGCCGAAGGACTTCTGGTTCGGCAGGAAGGTGGTGGCGGGCTCGGCGAGGGCGCTGCCGCCGGCCGCGTTGACCACGGAGGACCGGTCGATGGCGTAGGCGATGGCCTGGCGCACCTCGGGCTTGTCGAACGGCTTCACCTTCGGATTGAAGGCGAGGTAGTTCGTGTAGCCGAAGTGGCCGGTGCCCACGCGCGCGGCCAGTTCCCTGTCGCCGGTCACCTTGGCGAGTTCGGCCGGGCCGAGGTTGGTGTCCGTGGTGACGGCGGCGGCGTCCGCACCCTGGGACGCGGACAGCCGCTGGTTGATCACCGAGGAGTCGAGGCCGGAGCGGACGTCGATGGTGTCCGGGTACGCCTTGCGCTCCTCGTCGGTCGCCGCCGACCACTGCGTGTTGCGCGCCAGCAGGACGTGCTCGCCGTCGTTCTCGTTCTTGACGACCTTGTACGGGCCGGACGAGACGGGGTGCGCCTCGTACTTGGTGCCGGTGTCCTTGCTCCTGGGCACCGGGGCGAACTGCGTCTGCGTGGCGAGGTAGGGGAACTCGCCCTCGGGCTTGTCCAGGTGGAAGACGATGGTCCGGGCGTCCGGCGTCTCGATCGCGGACAGGCCCTTCTTGTCCTTGTACGGCCCCTGGTAGTCGGCGGCACCGGCCAGCCAGTCGCGCAGGTAGGGGGCGCCGCCGGAGAGTTCGGGGGCGAAGGAGCGCTCGATGCCGTACTTGATGTCGGCCGAGGTGATCGGCGTGCCGTCCTCGTACTTCAGACCCTTCTTCAGGGTGTACGTCCACACGGTCGCGTCCTTGTTGGGGCGCCCGGTGTCGGTGGCGAGGTCCGGGACGACCTTGGCGCCGGCCGCGCCGTTCTCCCGGTTGCGCGTGGTGAGGGTGCGGAAGACCAGCGAGGGGACGTTTCCGCCGCCGGAGGTGTACAGGCGCGCGGGGTCGAAGTCGGTCTGCGGCTCGCTGTTCAGGACCGTGAGCGTGCCGCCCTTGTGGGGCGTGGAGTCGCCACCGGCGCCCTTGGCATCGCTGTCCTCCGGGCCGCAGGCGGCGGCGCCCGCTGCCACGACCAGGCTGACGGATGCCGCTGCCACGCGGCGCGCTATGACGGACGGTTGACGCATCGGAGTGACGACCTCTCGGGGTGACGTGACGGGGTTGATCGAGGTTTTCTCGAGGGGTGAGACATGTGGACGAGGAGTGAGACGGCTGCGGGCAGACGTCGGCCCCGGCGTCGGGTCGTCGAAAAGTCCGTGACACGGTCACGGACAGGAAGAGAGAAAAAGGGTCGCGACGCGTACGCCGGGGAGGCGGCGTCAGCGACAGTGGATGTCGGCCACGCAGAGCGCGGTCACGCCGATGAGCGCCAGCTCGATGGCGGCGCTGCTGCAGACGGCATGACTAGACCACATGGGCAGAAATATGAACGCACATACGCCCCCGTGTCAACGTGGCATAAGTGGCGGCTGTCAACTCCTGGGGTAGGGCCACGGGTTGGCCCGGCAGTGGATCCCGTCGTGGTCCAGGAACTTGGTCTGCTGCTGCATGACCGGCGCCAGCTCGCCGTCCTTCTGGCAGGTGACGTGGCCGTGGCCGAGCCGGTGGCCGACTTCATGGTTGATCAACATCTGCCGGTACGCATGGATCCGGTCACCGTATGTCTTGCTTCCCTGAGCCCACCGGTACGCATTGATCATGACGCGTTCGGTCGCGGCCGAGTCGCAGGAGACGTTGTCCTCCGTGGTGTCCAGGCCGGACTTGGCGCACCATGTGGCGGTGGTGCCGGGACTGGCCAGCGTGATCACGAAGTCGGGCTTGCCGGAGGAGATCCGCTCGAAGGTCATGGCGCCGTCGTGCGCCCAGCTGCGCTGGTCGTTCAGGGTCTGCTGCACGGCCTCGGCGAACAACGCGCCGTCCAGCCCCAGGCCCTGCTCGACGTCGACGCGGTACCGGTACTTCCGGCCGGTGCCGGGCGCCTTGTCGAAGCCGGGCACCGCGTCGAACTTCCCCGGTCCGGCCAGCTTGGCGCCGAGCGGGTACTTCTCGGCCATCTTCTGGTCGTACGTCAGCGGTGTCGCGCTCGGCGTGGCGGCGGGCGTCGGGACACCCGTGTGCGGGGCGTGGCCGGTGGCGGACTGCGAACGCGTGGCGTCGTCCTGCGCCTTGGTCACCTGTCCGGCGACGACCACCGCGAGCACGGTGGTGACGGCGGCCGCCGCGATGCCGGTGAAGGCCAGTCCCCTGGTCCCGCCGCGCTGCGCGGGCACGCCGGCGCCGGACGCGGAGGTCCGGGTGGGGACGGTGTCCTCGCCCGCCGCGGGGCGGTCACCGGTGTCCTCGAAGGCCTCGACGTACTCCTGCCGGGGGCCGGTGCGGCGCCGTGACCCGCCCGGGCCCGCGGCTCCCGACTCCGCCTGCCGCTGCCGCGGCAACACGACACCGGGCCCGCCGCTACCGGCCCCGGGCCCGCCGAACTCCCCCCAGCCTCCGCCGGCTTCCCGCTGCTCGGGATGCCCACCTCGCACGCCGGTCGCGGACGCGACACCCCCGAATCCCGGCACACCGCGCGCCGGAGTGCCGTCGGCCGGCCGGGAGACGCCCTGTGCCGCGGTACCGTCCGCGAGCCGCCGCACGCCCCGCGCCGGAGTGCCGTCCGGAGGCCGGGACAGACCCTGTGCCGCGGCACTGTCCGCGAGCCGCCGCACGCCCCGCGCGCGGGTGCCGTCGGAACCGGCGCGCTCGGGAGCCCCCGAACGGCCGTGAGCCCCCGACCCGTCAGGAGTCCCCGGCGTATCGCCCGCGGCGGCACCCTCGGGGAACGAAGGCGCAGCGCGCCCGGCGCCCCGCGGCCCCGCGGGGGCGTCCGACGGCCCGGGCGGGCGGTCCCTGTCGTCGTCGGAGCGTGCGCCCCGTTGGTCCCGCCTTGCGGATATGTCCGCGGAGTCGCCCTTGGGGGCCGGTCCGCGGCGGCTGTGGCGTCCCACCCCGGCCCTCAGCCCCTCGCGCCCGCGGCGCCGGCGGCAGCGCCGGAGCCGTTCGCCTGTGCCAAAAGCTCCCGGAACGCGCCGGCCACCAGCTCCGGGTACTCCATCATCGCGACATGCCCGGCGTCCGGCAGGGACAGCATCCGGGAGCCGCGGAAGGCGCGGGCGGCCCGGTGGGCCATGCGGAAGCCGACGAGCTGGTCCCGGCCGCCGTAGACCAGCAGCGTGGGGGCCAGTACCCGCTCGGCCTGGCGCCACAGCCCGTGCTGCCCGCCGAGCGTGTAGGCGTTGACGATCCCGCGCGCGGAGCGGGCCATCGCGTCCCAGAAGTAAGGCAGTTGCTGGCGCCGCTCCAGCTCCTCGACGGCATGCCGGAACGCCTCCGGCGAGACCCGGTCCGGGTCGCCGTAGCAGAGCGCCATGACCCCGCGCACCCGCTGCTCGGCCGTCCACTCCCGGGTGAGCCGGGTGAAGAGGGCGGCGACACCGGGGACGCCGAGCAGCGCCGTCGGCACGGCGGAGCGCTGCACCCGCAGCTCGGGCAGGGCGGGCGAGACGAGCGTGAGCGTACGGACCAGGTCGGGTCGTACGGCGGCCACGCGCGTGGCGACGGCGCCGCCGAGCGAGTTGCCGAAGAGGTGGACCGGGCCGCGGCCCGCGGCGTCGAGGTAGCGGATCACCGCGCGCGCGTGCCCGGTGACGGAGTAGTCGCCGTCGTCCGGGGGCGGCGAGTCGCCGAAGCCCGGCAGGTCGACCGCCTCGCTGTCGACTTCTCCGTCCAGCTCGGCCATGAGGGACGACCAGTTCTGCGAGGAGCCGCCGAGCCCGTGGACGTACAGCGCGGGCGGCAGGCCCTCGCGCGCGGGAGGCCGGGAACGGACCGTCAGGGTGACGCCGGGCAGGCCGACGGACCGCAGCCGCTCGCCGTCGCCGACCCGGACGGGCGCCACCCTCGGAAGCACACTGGCGGCCGGCACGGACGGCGACTCGGTCGAAGACATGCGCCAATGTTACGAGGTGATCACGTAGTGGCTCATGTGTTCGCCATCACAGCGTGAACCGGTACCGGGCCGGTGACCCGGTGCGGCGAAACGGGCCTGACGGCATGGCGTCCGGATCAGCTGTCTCCTAGGCTCGTACAGAGGGCACCCCCGTGTGGCCCCCTGCTCTATCCGGGGACGTTCGTAGGAAGGGAGCCCACCATGGACTATGACCCCACCGAGCCCGACGCGGTCGAGGACGTCGAGGCCGACGAGAACCTGGACGCGCAGGCGGCGCAGGAGCGCGACGTCGAGGCGCCGGAGGCGGACGCCGCCGAGCAGCACGCGGACATCGCGCCGGACCGCGACGACCCGCTGGCCGGAATGGACCCGGCTCGCGGGAACGTGGCCGATCTGGTCGAACAGGCGCGCGTGGTCGCGCTGGACGAGGACGACTACCGCTGACCTGGAAGGTCCACACGGGCCCGGCCGGCCGTACCGGACGGGCCGCACGGCTTTCGCCGCCGTCCGGTACGTGAAATTCTGCGCTCGCACCGCGCACACCAGGGTTACCGAAAAGTACGATGGCCGCGCGGCCGACACCGCATGTGGACGACTTTGGGAGGCGGCGTGACAGCCATCGAGCAAACTGAGGCGGCGCGCCCACGGGGCACGCGTCTGCCGCGCCGTGCCCGGCGGAACCAGTTGCTGGGCGCCGCTCAGGAGGTTTTCGTCGCGCAGGGCTACCACGCGGCGGCGATGGACGACATCGCCGAGCGGGCCGGCGTGAGCAAGCCGGTGCTCTACCAGCACTTCCCCGGCAAGCTCGACCTCTACCTCGCCCTGCTGGACCAGCACTGCGAGTCGCTGATCCAGGCGGTGCGGGTCGCGCTGGCGTCGACCACCGACAACAAGCAGCGCGTCCGGGCGACCATGGACGCCTACTTCGCCTACGTGGAGGACGACGGCGGCGCCTTCCGGCTGGTCTTCGAGTCGGACCTGACGAACGAGCCCGCCGTGCGCGCGCGCGTCGACAAGGTCACCACCGAGTGCGCCGAGGCGATCTGCGACGTCATCGCCGAGGACACGGGCCTGTCGCGCGCGGAGTCGATGCTGCTGGCCTCGGGTCTGGGCGGGCTCGCCCAGGTGGTGGCCCGCTCGTGGCTGCACAGCGACCGCAGCGTCCCGCGGGACCAGGCGGTGCAGCTGCTGACCTCGCTGGCCTGGCGGGGCATCGCCGGCTTCCCGCTGCACGGCACCGAGCACCACTGACGGCCGTTTGTTCCCGCACGCTGTTCGCTCCTGGCGTTCCCACCCGCGCCGTGCACGTCCCCTCACCGGGCTAATGTGTGCTGGGTACGGCGCGGTTGATCGCGCACATCACTGACCGTCGGAGGGACATAGCCGTGGAGGTCAAGATCGGCGTGCAGCACGCGCCCCGCGAGATCGTTCTGGAGAGCGGTCAGAGCGTCGAGGAGGTCGAGAGCATCGTGGCCGAGGCGCTGGCCGGGAAGACCGGGCTGCTCAGCCTCCAGGACGAGAAGGGCCGCAAGGTCCTGGTGCCGACGGACCGTCTGGCGTACGTGGAGATCGGCGAGCCGACCGTGCGCAAGGTCGGTTTCGGCGCGCTGTAGGCGACAGGTGCCCGAGGGGCCCGGCGGCCGTGTGCCGCCGGGCCCCTCGCGTGTCGCGTACACACGAACGGAGCACAGGTCCCTCACAGCGCAGGATTGCAATCCGCAGGTCACGGGTATGACGGGCTACGACCGTCGAGCCAGACCGGCCGTGGGAGGGACCCCGACATGATCCTGGAAGCACTCGGCTCCGCCGTGCTCGGTCTGATCCTGGCGTGGGCGGCGGCGCACCGGCTCGCCCACCGCCTTCCGGCCCGCCCGCTGGTGTACACCACGGGCATCGCCGGAGCCCTCTTCGGTGACTTCGTCACCCACACGGCCCTGGGCCCCGGCACCGCCCTGCTGAGCCTCCTGGGCGCCGCGGTCATCTCGGTGGCGTCCCTCTCCCTGCTGCTCCGCCCGGCAGGCCGTCTGGGCCGCCGATCGGCAACGGCATAGGGGCCCTTTTCGGCAAGCAGGGGCTGCACGCCCTGAAGGGGCGCGGGGAACCGCGCGAGCCCCCCGCACGCCCCCGCGGCCGCGGCCGCGGAACGACGCGCACCCGCCCCGCGGGGCGCACCGCTCTCAGGCCGCGAGGCCCAGCGCAGCCATACGCTTCGTGTGCGCCTCGGTGATCCGCGAGAACATCCTGCCGACCTCAGCGAGGTCGAACCCGTCCGCCACCCCGCCCACGAGCATCGTGGACAGCGCGTCCCGGTCGGCGACCACCCGCTGGGACTGCGACAGCGCCTCCCCCATCAGCCGCCGCGCCCACAACGCCAGCCGCCCGCCCACGCGCGGGTCGGCGTCGATGGCGGCCCGCACCTTCTCCACGGCGAACCCGGCGTGCCCGGTGTCGTCGAGCACGGCCAGCACCAGTTCGCGCGTGTCGGAGTCGAGCCGGGCCGCGACCTCCCGGTAGAAGTCGCTCGCGATCGAGTCGCCGACGTACGCCTTGACCAGGCCCTCCAGCCAGTCCGAGGGCGCGGTCTGCCTGTGGAAGCCGTCGAGCGCGGCCACGAACGGGTCCATCGCGGCCGTCGGCTCCTCGCCGATCTCGGCCAGCCGGTTCCGCAGCCGCTCGAAGTGGTGGAACTCGGCCGAGGCCATCTTGGCCAGCTCGGCCTTGTCCGCCAGGGTCGGCGCCAGCTTGGCGTCCTCCGCGAGCCGCTCGAACGCAGCCAGCTCTCCGTACGCGAGCGCGCCGAGCAGGTCCACGACGGCGGCGCGGTACTGCGGGTCGGCGGCGGCCTGCGCCCAGTCCTGGGCGGCGACACCGGTGGGTTCGGCGGATACGGCGGACGCGTTCTCAGGCTTGTCAGAGCTAGTCATGAGGCGCACAATAGTCCGCTCGCCGCCCCGCTCAAGCCCTGGTCAAGCAGTGTGACCACGACTACGTGACCAAACCGGCCATCGCATGTGCGCGAATCCGGGGTATGGTGGTATTGCGCCTGCCAGAGTGCGTCGACGATGTTCGACGTGTCGCGACAGGCCGCACGCATGAGGATGCCCGGTCGGTGGCCCGATCGGCTCCGACCCGACAGCCCTCCAAGGCCGTACGGCAGTGATCGTACGACGTCAGGAGGGACCCCTCAGCGGTTCGAGCGCTAGAGCGTCGGCAGAGGTCCCGTGTCATACGGCTTGCCCGAGTGGTTCGTCCGTACGGCAGCCGACGTCCCCGGCACGGTCAGACATGACCCCCCGCGCTCGCCTCGCACCGCGCACACAGAAGAGGCAGCACCCTGACTACGACGTTTCGAGAACTCGGAATCCTTCCCGAGACCGCCGAGGCCCTGGAAGCCGTCGGCATCATCACCCCCTTCCCCATCCAGGAGATGACACTCCCCGTCGCCCTCTCCGGCACGGACGTCATCGGCCAGGCCAAGACCGGCACCGGCAAGACGCTGGGCTTCGGCCTCCCGCTCCTGGAGCGCGTCACCGTCCCCGCCGACGTCGAGGCCGGACGCGCCACCCCCGAGGACCTCACCGACGCCCCGCAGGCGCTCGTCGTCGTCCCCACGCGCGAGCTGTGCACCCAGGTCACCAACGACCTGCTGACGGCGGGCAAGGTCCGTAACGTGCGGGTCCTCGCGATCTACGGCGGCCGGGCCTACGAGCCGCAGGTGGAAGCCCTGAAGAAGGGCGTCGACGTGGTCGTCGGCACCCCGGGCCGGCTCCTCGACCTCGCGGGCCAGAAGAAGCTGAACCTGAAGCACGTCAGGTGCCTGGTCCTCGACGAGGCCGACGAGATGCTCGACCTGGGCTTCCTGCCCGACGTCGAGAAGATCATCGACATGCTGCCGGCCAAGCGCCAGACCATGCTGTTCTCGGCCACCATGCCGGGCGCGGTCATCGGCCTCGCCCGCCGCTACATGTCCCGGCCCACGCACATCCGCGCCACCGCGCCGGACGACGAGGGCGCGACGGTCGCGAACATCAAGCAGTTCGTCTACCGCGCGCACAACATGGACAAGCCGGAGATGGTCGCCCGCATCCTGCAGGCCAACGGCCGCGGACTGGCGATGATCTTCTGCCGTACCAAGCGGACGGCCGCCGACATCGCCGAGCAGCTGCAGCGCCGCGGGTTCGCGGCCGGCGCGGTCCACGGCGACCTCGGCCAGGGCGCCCGCGAGCAGGCCCTGCGGGCCTTCCGCAACGGCAAGGTCGACGTCCTCGTGTGCACCGACGTGGCCGCGCGCGGCATCGACGTCGAGGGCGTCACCCACGTCATCAACTACCAGTCCCCCGAGGACGAGAAGACGTTCCTGCACCGGGTCGGCCGCACCGGCCGCGCGGGCGCCAAGGGTACGGCGATCACGTTCGTCGACTGGGACGACATCCCGCGCTGGCAGCTGATCAACAAGGCGCTGGAGCTGGACTTCAACGACCCGGTGGAGACCTACTCCAGCTCCCCGCACCTGTTCTCCGACCTCGGTATCCCCCAGGGCATCAAGGGCACCCTGCCGCGTGCGCAGCGGACCCGTGCCGGTCTGGACGCGGAGGAGCTGGAGGACCTGGGCGAGACCGGTGGGCGGGGCGCGCGGGGCCGTGGTGGCCGCGCCGGCCGTGCCGAGCCGGCCCCGGTCGAGCGGGAGCGTCAGGACCGTACGCCGCGCCGGCGCCGCCGTACCCGCGGTGGCACTCCGCTGGACGCCTCCGCCGCCGCGCCGGTCGCCGAGACCGCCGGCACGGAGGAGGCTCCGGCCGTGAGCCGTACCCCGCGCCGCCGGCGCCGCACCCGCGGTGGGGCGTCGGCTGAGCCGACGGCCGCCGTGGCGCCGACGGCGTCCGACGAGGCCGCCGACGAGACGGTGATCACGGTCACGGTGCCGGATCCCGCCGCGCCGGAGACCCCGGAGAAGCCGCGCCGCCGCCGCACCCGCAGGCCGACTGCGTCGGAGACCCCGGCGACCGAGCCGACCGCGGACGTGACCCCGGTGGCCGCGCCTGTGGCCGAGCGGGTGACCGAGTCCGTGGTCCCGGGCAGCCCGGTTTCGGAGCCGGAGGCCGCTCCGCTCGCGGAGACCAAGCCGCGCCGCCGCACCCGGAAGACGGCCGAGCCGGCTCCCGTGGCCGAGGCGGCACCGCAGCCGGCCGAAGCGGAAGCCGAGGCCAAGCCGCGGCGCACCCGCAAGACCGCGGCCAGCGCCGAGACCGCCGTGGACACCGCCGAGGCCACCGAGGCCAAGCCGCGCCGTACCCGGAAGACGGCAGCCACCGCCGTGGACACCGCGGAAGGCACGGAGACCAAGCCGCGCCGCACCCGCAAGGCCACCGCAGCCGCGCCCGAGGCCGCCGAAG